>JAFYAI010000103.1 GCA_017540815.1 Spirochaetales bacterium | reverse complement strand
GACGGGATGTGCCGGAGGGGATAACGACAAGGCAGATCGCCGAGGATTATGCGGCTGCTATGAAGGCACTGCATATTGAGAATGCTTATGTATTCGGAGTATCTCACGGTGGGATGATCGCACAATATCTGGCAATAGAGCATCCCAATCTTGTCGCTAAGGCTGTCCTCGGAGTGACTGCATCTCGGCCGAATGAGACGATGCGGAGATGTATCAGCCGCTGGATCGATATGATTAAGCGTAGCGATTACAAAGCTCTCAATATCGATACGATGCGGTCAATGTATTCGGAGGAATACAATCGCAGACACAAGCTGCTTATCGCCATAATCTCAGCTTTTGTCAAGCCTGCCAATCCTGAGAAATTTATAAGACTTGCTCAGTCCACTCTTGATGCCGATACTTACGAGCGTCTGAATGAGATACATTGTCCGGTGCTTGTCCTCGGCGGTAGAACGGATCAGGTTACAACTGCTGCCGGCAGCGAAGAGATAGCGGCGAAATTGGGATGTCGGATATATATGTATGATAATCTCGGACATGCAGCCTATGACGAAGGCAAAGATTTCAATAAGCGAGTATTTGAATTTTTTGCGGAGCAGGCTGGATAGCAAGGAGCGTAAATGTTGGATAAAATAGAAAATATGAGCGAAGATGAATTAGGAGAGATTATGGGTGGGATATTTTCATTGATACCGCTGGTGCTGAAGAATATGAATCCTGTCAGAGCTGCGAGAGTGGTGAAACTTGCTATGAAAGAGACCGGCAAGGCAAAAGAGTTGGCAGCTCTGTCTCGGACTTCAGATAAGATCGATAAGGGCATTGATATGGCGGCGGATATTCTCGCATTTCGCAGGGAACACAGCGAAGACTTTGAGAAAGTGCTTGATATGCTTGAGGATGTTGTCGGTCAGTATTATGCCGATCCTAAGATGAAGCAGAAAATTTTGGGGATGATTAAATAAAAAATTAATCTTTTTCCGTAAAAAAACACAAAAAAATACAATTTTTTTTTAATTATTGAGATTTTTTCATTTTTTTCTTGACTAAGCGTAATATAGTAATATAATATAAGTGCTTATTGCAGACTCACAGCGAGAGTAATGAAATCGACGGTTTCTGAATATTCTCCTCTTGAGCTGCATCGATTTTGTAAACACAAATATAGGCATACACGAAAAGAAATAAGGAGGTCAAAAATGAAAAAGTTTCTTCTTGGCTTGGGACTTTTTGCACTGATGATTTCTTGTGCGATAGTTCCTTATTCTGAGAATGGAACGGCTGCTCCAAATAAATCTGCTGCCAATACAAGTGTGGTCGCAGCGGATGTATCTCGAGCAAGTTCTTCTACTCCGGTAAATGGTACGATGATGCAGTACTTCCATTGGTACACGCCTGCAGGCGGTGTTCATTGGAACGAAGTCGCTTCCAATGCGGCAGCATTATCACAGATGGGTGTAACGGCATTATGGCTGCCGCCTGCTTATAAAGGCTCAAGCGGTTACGATGTCGGTTACGGTGTGTATGATATGTATGACCTTGGTGAGTTCAACCAAAAAGGTACAGTCGCTACTAAATATGGAACAAAAGACCAATATTTGGCTGCAATCAATGCTGCTCACAACAACGGCATACAGATCTATGCAGATGTTGTCTTCAACCATCGAGGCGGTGCAGACGAGACAGAAGGTGCTTGGGCTGTTCGCGTAGGTCGTGACAACAGAAATTATGAATGGGGCGGAGATGTTTGGATTGATTCTTGGACTGGTTTTACATTCCCGGGACGAAACAACAAATACTCAAGTTTCAAATGGCACTGGTATCACTTCGACGGTGTAGACTGGGCTCAGAACTTGGGTGAGGATAACATCTTCAAGTTCCGCGGTGAAGGCAAAGGATGGGATTGGGAAGTAGACAGCGAAAATCAGAACTATGACTATCTGATGTATGCAGACCTTGATATGGATCATCCTGAAGTTGTTCAGGAGTTGAAAGACTGGGCTGTATGGTATGTAAACTTCGCTAATCTTGACGGATTCCGAATGGATGCAGTTAAGCATATCAAGTACGGATTCTTCAGCGATTGGTTGGGTAATGTTCGATACCGCACAGGCAAAGAACTGTTCACGGTAGGTGAATTCTGGAACTATGATGTCGGCAAATTAAATCACTTCATAGATTCAACAGGTGGCTGCATGTCATTGTTCGATGCTCCGATGCACATGAACTTCTATACCGCATCAAATGCAGGCGGCGGTTATGATATGGGCAGTATCCTCAACAATACTCTGACCAAGATTAATCCTCTGAAGTCAGTCAGCATTGTAGAGAATCACGATACTCAGCCATGTCAGGCTCTGGAGTCATGCGTAAACTGGTGGTTCAAGCCGCTTGCGTATGCAATTATCCTGCTTCGACAGGAAGGCTATCCGTGTGTATTCTATGCTGACTTGTATGGTGCTCAGTATTCTGATAAAGGATACAACATCAACATGGCTCCTGTTACAAACTTGGATAAGTTGATCAAGGCTCGAAAACTCTACGCTTACGGAACTCAGCATGACTATCTCGATGACAGCAATATCATCGGTTGGACACGCGAAGGTGTAAGTGACATTGCTAACTCCGGTTGTGCTGTTATTATGACAGACGGTGCTGGCGGCAGCAAATGGATGTATGTCGGTACAAAATTCTCAGGCAAGAAGTTCTATGACTATCTTGGCGTTCAGCAGGACAAAGTTACTATCAACAGCGACGGTTGGGGGCAGTTCTGGTGTGACGGAGGTTCGGTATCAGTATATGTTCCATTCGTTGAGACATCATCTAATCCTGTGCTGATCGACAATGGTTTCGAGACAGCTGACGGATTCGCTGCAAAGTCAAGCGGCACATGGACTCTGACGGCTGAGGATGGCGAGTGGTATGCTTACAATGGTTATGTCAATACAACAGCTAAGATCAGCGGCAGCTATGGTGCAGGTCTTGCTGCTAAAGGCCGATATATCCGCACTCCGAAAGTAACTAACCCTAAGACTTTGACATTCAAAGCCAGAGCGTCAAGTACTTCGGCTAACTTTACAGTGGCTATACAGACTTCGACAGACAACTCAAGCTGGACTACGAGAGCGTCATTCGCTGCTAACGGCAGCAACAGCGGAGCAATCAAATCAACTGCTTCAACTCTGACTGCTAATCTCAATCTGACAGGCAGCTACTATATCCGATTCTATGTATCGGCACGAAGCAGCGGATCATTCTACTTCGATGATGTATATGTTTCAAATGTATCATCAGGTTCATCGACAACAACAACTACTACAACGACTACTACAGTTGCTGCGACATCGGGTTATCTGATCAATACAGGATTTGAGACTGCTGACGGATTCGCTGCTAAGTCTGCATCACTTGCGACGGTTAATGCTAATGACGGAGCTTGGTATGGTTACTTTGCGATCTCTTCGGCTGCGAAAGTCAGCGGTACTTATGGAGCAAGCCTTGCTGCTAAGAATCGCTACATCCGCACACCGATGGTAGCTAATCCTAATAAGATCACATTCTCAATCAAGGCTTCAGGAACTACATCTAACTATACGATAGAGCTTCAGAAGTCTACAGATAATGCAACATGGACAACAGTAAGTACTTATGCTGCTAACGGGTCTAACACAGGTGCCATCAAGACAACTGCTGCAACTAAGACTAAGACAGTAAGCCTTACTGGTAATTACTACTTCCGATGGCTGATGTCTGCACGATCAACAGGAACTGTTTATATCGATAATGTGAAGATCGAGTAAACATCCGATGAAAAAAAATGCTGTCCCAGTGGGACAGCATTTTTTTTATAAATTTTATATTTTATATTTTTAAGTTGCAATTATGTAAAATATAGTGTATCATTTATATAAATGGAGGTCATAATGTCAGAGAATGTTACCAAAGGTTATTTAAAAAAGCCTATAGTTTTACAGATTATTAATATTATTTATTTTGTGATACCGCTGTATTACATATTCGCTTATGTAATGCTGTGTATGCATCGTCCTTCTGTCGGACAGATGGTGTATAATACGATATTTTTCTTCGGAGTGATGACGCTCGGTTCACTGTTTGTCGCATTTAATCTTCATCGCACTAATCAGATCGGGTGGTATGCGGTGATCGTTCACTCGGTATTGGTTATCGCTCACAATGTATATACACTGTTTAGCCCGGCTTACAAAAGTCCTGACGGTTCCAATACTAATGTGATACTTGCCGTAGTGTTCAACATTATTATGGTAGCAGTGATTTTCTACTTTATCATAATCCATAAGAAGTTCCGTGTGCTGTTCTTCCAGCCGCGTCTGCGATGGTGGGAGTCTAAGCCGCGATACGGATTCTGCATTCCTGCGGAGATCACCGTCAATGATGTAGAATACGAGATCAGCCTGTCAGATGTCAGTGTCGGCGGTATCAGAATTGTCCGTGACAGCAAAGTGCCGTTCGATGAGCGGTTTGATTATTATATTAATTTCAAATATGAAGGCATCCCTGTATTTTCGCCGATCAAGCTGGTATGGCTAAGTGACCAGTCAGCTGGAGCGAAGTTTGTCTCTGACTCACAGGAGAGTAAGTCTAACATTCGCAGGATCGTCAAAATGCTCAAAGCAGCGAAGAAAGACAAAGAAGGCAGGTAAAAAAAACACGGTTTTGCATAGCAAAACCGTGTTTTTTTTGCATAAATCTCATTTTTTAAAAATTTCCCTTGACAAACAAATACAAATTCGCAATAATAATATATTATCTTATCTATGGAGCATTTATGATTTTACGCATCACATCACATCGCATCGCTAAGGGCGTATTATGCTCTGATAACAGATATATAAGTATGCACAAGCCATACATTATGTGCTGACAGCACACAATGTATGGCTTTTTTTGTTTCATTTAGGAGGATTGTGATGAAGTTTAGATTAATGATGGTTATGCTGCTGCCACTGATGATGTTATGTGCCTGTGACACGGAATGCAGCAGGAATGGGTCTGAGGCAAAAGGGTCGCAGGAAGATAATACTGCATTAGTTGTTAGTGCTGAGGTAATAAAATTGTACCCGGGATACTTTGATATTGCGTGTTATGATAAACCCATTGACGATGAAAGCAAAGATTCTGTCGATTACTCAGTATGGAAAGAACTCTCATATCTATGGCGTATATCTGATAATACTGCTGACGGCTGGCAAGACTTGTCTGCCGATGGACAAAGTCATAAAATTGAGTCTGGCGAAATCGGCAAATATATCCAGGTCGTGATAACTCAAGTTCATCAGGATAAAGTTGTGGCTAAGATAACAACTGCACCTGTATTAATCCGGAATTGTATCGGATTAGTCACTCTCAATTATAATTCGGTTCTTAATGTTGGTGATAAACCAACCATTAATGACATTACAGGTGTTGCTGTTGATATGTTTGATGTAACAGTTGACGGATTGTCATTTAGTTTCTATGGCACTCCGGCTGAGATGTATTTTTCTCGTAATATTTGGTTAGATATCAGCAGCAAAAATTTTGAGAAAGTTGTGAGTCCTGTATTTGTCACTGTTCAGGCAAAATTGACGCAGGAGGAACTTCCATCGCTGAGTACGGATACAGACTCTATCCCTGTCGGCAAAGTGCAGTTTGAGACGAATAATGCCGAGTTGGAAGTCTCCGTTGATGGCGGAAATACTTATAATGTAATGACAGGTCTGTTCTCTGCTGCTGCAGGTGATATTCTGTATATCCGCAAAAAAGCCATCGGAACTCCCGGTGAAAATAATTATCGCAAAGAAAGTACTCCGCTGACTGTCACGGTAAATGAAGCAAATGTTGGAAAACGGACAGAAGGGTCAGGACTGATAGATAACGAAATATCTGTCCCTAAGCTGACTCTGACCGGAGACGAGTCAGCTGATAAGATATATATTACTCCGAGCGTAGAAATTGCTGACTCCGAAATTCTTACATTCAGTTATAACTGGTATATTGATTTTGTTCCGATTTCCGGTTATGAGGATGTTACCGAAGATGCAGCTCACAGGCTGATTATAGACAAGAGCATACTCGCTGCTGATGTATATCAGATCTATTGTGAAACAGATGTTGTCTATGATGAGAATAAGCTGTTTACGCTTTCGGCACAGTGTACGGTAGATAATCGGGAATAAGCAAAAAGGAGTTATGTATGAATAATAAAATTAGAAATAAATTTTTAATGTCATTGTCAGTAATAATATTTATACTGATATGCTGTGTACTCGGATGTCAGAATAATATAGAAATGTCAGCAGGCAATGAAGCAGCAGTTGTGACTATTAGTGAAATAAATGAAGCACAGACAGATAAGCCACTGTTAAAACTGAATATCGCAGAAAATGTCGGTCGATCGGCATTGCCGACTGTTAATCTGTCTGACATAGGATATATCGGACTGTTATATGAAAATACAGATGATTCCGATCCGTCAAATGATGAGCGGTTTATCGGCAGTTGGGGCAGTGTTGATGATATGCTGCAAGCCGCTATCCCATTTACGATAGGGACTTATAAGTTTACGCTTATTGCAATTGCGGGTGATACATATATGTCAGAGTCGAAAGAGTATACTGTCACGACAGGAACTAACGAACTGTCGTTTAAATTATCGATGGAAATAATAGACACGACACCATTGGGTAAAGGTAATATCAATGTGAGCGTTTCTGTTGCTGACGGCACTGTCAATGTTGCCAAAGTTACAGGCGGACTGTACTCACTTTCGGGTATAGCACTGACTGATTATGAGGACGAAGAACTTACTGCTGCTGAGTCAAAATATGTTTATACAAAGCAGGATGTTCAGAGCGGTTCGTATGTTGTTATATTCAAGTTCTATGCTGATGCTGATAAGACACAGCTGCTCGGTATGTACCGTGAGTATGCCGTTATAACGAATGGATTGACCAGCAGCAGCGAATGTACTCTTGATGCATTGGGAAGTTTATATCATATTAATTATGAGTGTAACGGCGGAGAGTGGAAATCAGGTTTCACTGCTCCCGGAAGTTATACGAGACACTCATCGAATGTGATAACATTGCCGACAGCCGATGATATTTCTAAGACAAATTGTGATTTTGACGGGTGGTATGATAACGCAGACTGTTCAGGTGATGAAGTGACTAAACTGTTAAGGGGAACTTCAGGAGATAAGACATTCTATGCAAAATGGCTCGAAAAAGCAACGATCATCTTTAATCCGAACGGCGGAACGCTGACAAAAGATACGCAGTCGGTGTATAAAAACATAGAGACTGCCTTGACATCGGCCGCTGATCTTGGATTGACTGTCCCAAGTGCCAAGCGTTTCATAGGATGGGCTGAGACTGCGAATGCTCCAGAACCGCTGTATCGCGACTGCGGTGCTGTTACAGTGGCTGAAGATTCCAAGACGCTCTATGCAGTATATGCAGTTACTCCTATTAATCCAACAAGTTCGGATGATACCGACGATGCAGACAACGATGGACTTACAGATTGGGATGAGATCTACACTTATTTTACTAATCCTGACAATCCTGATACTGACGGAGACGGCTGGAATGATTATGAAGAGGCTCGGCAATTGTATGATGCAGGAAGGAAGATGTTTAATCCGCTGGTTGCAGATGTACCTGCACTCCAGCTTAAACTTACAGGCAATCCTTCTTTCTATTATAGATACACACTGACCGAAAGTAAAGAGAAAGAAGACACACAGATAGTCAGCAATGGTTCCATAGGTAGTAGTACAGACCGGCAATCCAATACAACATCTCGAGAGGAGAGCCATGGTTGGAGTTATGCTCACACTTTTAGTGAAGAGTGGGGGATAGAGTTTACATTTGCAATGCAAGAAGAAGTTGGATATAGCGGCAGTATAGACATTGGTGACAGTTACACTTATTCGCAGGAAACAATGAACGGTTGGACTAAGGCTTGGAGCAACGGTAAATCTATCACTAATACGGAGAGCAAAACTGTCACCGGCGGTAAGGTAGAGTTCCCCATCAAGTTCGTCAATCCGAGCAATATAGCATACAGTGTAGACAGCGTGACTGTTTCATCCAACACAATCTCTACGAGGTTCGGGACATCTGCGGTAGTATCGCTCGGAAGTGTTTCTAACAAAGATGGCTTTACACTTGGTCCTGGTGTTGAAACAGGAACAATCTATTTTACTATTGAATTTGATGATGTAGACCGAATGGAGAAAGCAATGAAATACTCAAACGGATTGGAGGTGTGGCTGTCAAGTTATAAGATCTCAACTCAGGCAAATGGTAAGAAATCTGACTTTACTAATGAATTGACTAAGGTTAATGCACAGACAGCTAAACTGTACATCGACTGTGGAGTTGGCAGCGGCAAAAAGGCAATGACATATTATGTCTCTGCAAAAAATCGGTTAAATACAGAAGCAGTCGATATAACCAATCTGTATGTGAAAAATAATATTAAGTATATCTTTGACACAATATTGAAAATGCAGCAAGGTATTGATTATGAATTGTCCGCTGAAGGATACATCAAGACCATCGATGGTATAAGTGCCAATGCTGATCTGTATAAGGGCGGATGGTATCTGTCTCACAAATATACCAAAAACGGTGAAAGAAAAGGCAGATACTACCCGGCTTGTAATGACGATACACCAACAGAACAAAAGTGGTCGATTGAAAATATTGAGGTCGGTCCCGGAGATGAAATATGTATTATCTATGATATAGACCGCGATCACGACAAAGTCAGTCTCAATGAAGAACTCATATACGGTACAAGTGATGATAATCCTGATACTGATGGTGACGGATTGACAGACTATGAGGAGATATACGGCTGGTATAAACCCGGTCTTGTATCCAAATATGCTGATACTAGAGATAAAAGAGTTTGTACTAATCCTGTCATTGTAGACAGTGACGGTGATGATTTGTTTGACTATGATTGTACAAATGATATGGTTGCTGATACTGATCCGATCAGTCCAAAACTTAAAAACGACACAAGTCTTGGTGTAATACAGTATGCAAAGACAGCCGCAGAAGCAACAGAAAATAAATATACTGATTTCACATTTAATGATAATGGAACAGCAGAGATAGACGGTCTTTATGAAGAGATATATCTTAATATAGTTCCGAAGATACCTGTACAATTTGGCAGTGATGTTATGTACAGCGATGTCTCTAAGAATGGACCATGGAGGGGTATATCTCGTGATAAAGGACTCATGCTTAATGTCGGCTCAAATCAATTATACATCAAATGTACTGCACCAGATCGTACAGAGCGTATCTATACTCTTAATGTGAACTCAGTATTTAGGGGAATAGGTGTTTTCAAAGCGGAAAGTGAAAAATATGAAGATGGTATAGTGAGTATGACATGGGATGCTGATAAAAAAATAGATGGTCGTGCCGACAAGTTATACAGTGGCGGATATATATTGTATGGAGTCAAGTCTGCCAAATTAGAAACTCCGACTCTATCAAGATCGAAAGCTGCATCAGCAGGCTCTATCCCCGATTCTTTGAAAGGCAAGGATGATTTTTTATGTGCATTAGATGCAGCAACAGTAAAAGCCAGCACTTTATCTTTAAAACTTGATACTCATACTGATTATTGTCTGTATTTATTTGCTTATTCATCTAGTGACAGCAGCAGTATGTATCAGTATAAGCTCCTTGGCAGTTCATATGTTAAGTCAGGAGTGAGTAAAATTGGAACTCTAACATTCTATGCACATTATATTAAGTGCACAAAAGTCCATGATGGTCCTGGCAGTGAGGGAGAGTATACATTTACATTTAATGATAGTTGCTTTAAGCTTAATCAGTATAATAAACAACGATCTGATACGCCTGTAGATCTTGCGAAAGACTGGTGCTGGGGATTTAAGAACGGAACCGTTTATCATGGAGATCCAGCCAAGTATGTTGACTGTACTGCAGCACACGAAGTTGAATTTGATCGGACAGTAAACCACGAATTTGAACAACATTGGCACTGCACTGAAATGGATAATCAGAATACGAACAATGGCGAATATCTTGGCAATGTTGTAGCGAAATTCTCATATAACTCTTCCTCTGATACATGGTCAATGAGTTGGAAATCCACAACGGGAGAAGACGGTGCGAATAGTATCGTTGCTGATGGGGAAAAACACGAAAATATTTGGAAGATATATAACACTTCTGATGGCGAAGTTGAACTCCATTGGGCTTGGAAATGGGAGTAATAAAAACAGAAAAATAATTAAGGATTTAAACAACATTGGACTTAACAGTTATGCTTATGAACAAAATTGCGAAATTTTTTATTTTATCAATGTCTATGATAGCCATTATATCGGTCAATGCTTACGCTGTAAAAAAGAATCACAATCATTCGGAATCTCGCAAGGTTATCATCGATACAGATACGGGAGCTGATGATGCTTCTGCTTTGATACTTGCTGCCAAAAGCGGTAAGATTGAGATACTTGGTGTAACGGTTCTTGCAGGAAATGTTGATGTGGAGCAGGGAACTCAGAATGCTCTTCAGGCTTTGGAAATTGCCGGCTGTGATGCTCCTGTTTATAAGGGGGCAAAAGAGGGATACGGCGGTAATCCAATAACTGCTGTCAGTGTTTTTGGGCAGGACGGAATGGGGGACAAGGATTTAATCCATCCCAAGAAACAGGCTGAGGTGAAAGATGCTATTGATTTTATCTTGGAAACAGTTAGGGATAATCCGGGTATAATTGAGATAATCGCTCTTGGACCTGCAACAAATATTGCATTGGCAATGGACAAAGATCCTGAGATAATGAAGCAGGTAAAAATGATTTGGTCAATGGGGACAACAGGTCTTGGTTCAGGGAATGCTTCACCGGTTGCTGAATTCAATGTCTATGATGATGCCCTGGCTTACAGACGAATGCTTGGTTTTGGTGTTCCTGTTACAATAATCGGTCTCGATATGTGTCAGGATGAAAGTCTATGGACAACCGATCAGTTTAAGAAGCTGGAAGCTTCAAGTGAGGCTGGTCGGTTCGTGAGTGCATCTTTCTCCTCAATTATGGAATTCTATGCTTCAAACAATTCTGCTGGGTCAGTGATGAATTGTGATGCCCTTGCCATGATGTGTGCTATATACCCTGACTTCATAACCAAAACAATACAGGCTCATGGCAGTTGCATTATTGATAAAGGTGAAGCCTATGGTCAGGTAATCTTTTATCAGAAAGGCTTTACATACGATGTTGTATCAAATGATTTTGAATACAATGTTGTTCTGGTAAATAAAATAAAAAATGATGAATATTTCAAACGCTACAAAAAGATTGTTTCAAGAAAAAATTAGATTCAGCAAATATATGCTGTTAGTATATAAGTTTTTTTTATTTCATTAGGAGGATTGTGATGAAGTTTAGAGTAATGATGGTTATGTTGCTGACACTGATGATGTTATGTGCCTGTGACACAAACACGGATGGGAATACTGAGAGAAATGATAATCAGTCTAATCCCTTGACGGTAAGTGAAGTGGTATTCGACTCGGTTACTTATGCACTATCTGCCAAAGTCAATGCAGCTGACGGTACGGAGATTGAACTGACATGCAATGGCAAAACACAGACTGTCAATGCAGTTAAAGGCTCGATCGCAGTGGTATTTGATACGCCGTTTTATAGCCGTGTAAAAGGCGGCAAAAACTATGATGTGACATTCCGAGCCAAACAGGGGTACTCCGGCTCTGTTGTCAAATCGATAGGCTATTGGCCACAGGCTAAAGTCATGGTCATGTCCAAAGAAGTGGTGACTGTCTATTGCGGTGCTGCAAAAGATGTCATTATGCCTTCTTTTGGGATTAATTACGAAGATAATACATACACTTATGAAATGACATTCACCGTATATGATGCGGAGCAAACAGAATTGCCTGTCAGTACTTCTGCCTGGAAAATGACTGATTTGCTGGAGTATCTGTCGAAACCGGAAAATGACGGTCACAGCGTCAAAATTCAATACAAAGCTATTCCGAGTTGTCCTAATGGAGCAGAACTTTATGATAAAGGTTATGTGACATATATCTGTAAGAATGATGTACTCGTTAAATCGATATATATATTGCCGGAATACGGAGCGTATAAAGCGTTGCTCTCATCTGAGGATTATATGTCAAATGAGACCGAAGTCGGAGACTCTGCCGGCGGGGATATAAGTTATAAATGGTATATATCAGAAGATAAAGTGAAAAACAATGGGGATGTACCAGATACATCATCAATGAAGTGGAATGTTATCCCAGATGCGGATAAGCATATATATAATATAGTCAAGAGTGACATCGGCAAACTGCTTAAAGTAGAGATTACTCAAACATATCAGGGAGAGGTGCAGGACAGTATTGTATCATCAGAGATGTATGTCACCAATTCTATTATTGATACGAATCTCTATTATGATGGCATTGTAACTGTCGGGGAAGAGTTTGACGCATCGAAAGTGAAAGGCACGGCAACTGATGTACTTGGTATTGCGCATGATGTATCAGATTTTATATTGGTAATAAATGATCGGACAGCAGATTATTCCAGATATTTTGAGGCTGCATTAAGCAATAATGAGATAGATCTTACACTGGGGTATTTCTGGGCAACTGTACAAAGCCGCATGAACAAGCAAGATGAAGTGTATTTGACCAAGAATGTATGGACAGTCACTAAGAGCAAAGTCAGATTTGACACATATAACAGTGCCGTAGAATACTCTGCGGATGCAGGATTGACATACAGTGGTATCACTTTGGATGAATTTGATGCACAAGTTGGAGATGACATATATATCCGCGTGGCTGCAATAGGCTCACCTAAACAGAACGGTTATCTTGCAGCAAGTGATCCTGTTATTTTCAAAGTAACAGAGGATGTCATCGGTACTAAGGTTGAACTGACCGGCGGTGGGATAACCGTAGAGATAAAAGAGCTTGAACTGACTCTTTCTAAAATCGAGCAGGGTAATAATATAATCATAAAGGCAAGCCTGCAAAATTTTAATTATGATGCTTATCAAACCGATCTTGAAAATGGCTATATATGGCTCATAAACGGAGTGTCTGCTGAGGAAGTCACTTATGCAAGTCTCGTCTCTGACAGCGTATATCTTGATAAGACAAAGATGGCTGTCGGAGAGACATACAACATCTCATTGATGTTGAGTGTTTATACCATGTTTGAAGATTTGCAGATTGTTTATGCCCGCGAATCGAGTCAGATTGATGTAACAGTAGAATAACAGGAGTAATCTATGAATAAATATATAAATAAATGTGTTTACAGATTTATTATGCTTACAGTGGTTGCTATGGTCGGTGCTATATTCTTTGGCTGTAACAACGGAGATGCTGTATTGTCTTTGAATATTGACAGTGTATCACAGGATAAGCCGGTATCTGCTAAAGTTGTATTTAGGGCAGAGACGGCAGCAGAGTCCCGATCTGCTAAGCCTAATCAGGCTCTTGAGGATTTTTCATGTTTTATTATTACTATTAATGATCCGAAACTGCCAAGTGCAGACCCAAGTGCTGATACGACTATACTTGGTATTTGGGATACATATACCGAATTGCAGGATGCCTCGATAGATGTGCAGACAGGTGAGTGGGAGTTCACAATGGGAGTATTCAGTAAAAGTATGGTATACTCTGCGACGACTACAGCTGTGATAAAAGAAGGCAGCAATACGATAAATTTTGTATTGATGTCAGTTGGTGATTTTACTGAACTCGGTTACGGCAGTCTCAGATCCGATGTTGTCTTCCCGCCGGCTAATGTTAAAGCAGTGACTGCCGGGCTGTATACTCTTAACGAGCAGCTTATCCTCGGATTTGCGGATGAGGATTTGTCATTCGCAGGCGGTAGGGCAGCATATAACAAAGATGAGATCCCTGTAGGCGACTATATGCTTATATATAGATTTTACGCTGATACGGATAAGAAACTCCTGTTGGGAACATACCGCGAATATGCCGGCATCTGTCAAAATATGACGAGCGAGTCAAGTTATACCATGACACGATTCGCAAAGATTAATACGATTAATTATGATCTAAAAGACGGTCAGTTTGTCGTCGGCTATACACCTCAGCTGTCTTATACGGTTATGTCGGACAGTATCATATTGCCTACAGCCGATAAACTGTCTAAATCAACTGTCGTACCGAATATTGTATCATGGGAATTTGGCGGTTGGTATGATAATGACAGATATACAGGAGATGCGGTTACTGCGATAGCATCTGGCAGTTCCGGCAATAAGACATTCTATGCGAGATGGTTTCCGCAGGTTGTGATCACATATAATGCTAACGGCGGTACATTTGATTCCACTGCGGATATTCACCAAACAGTCTGTTGTGATGTGTCGACTGATTTGTACAGTTCTCTTGCACTTGGACTTACGAATGGAACCAAAAGATTCCTCGGGTGGGCTGAGTCTGCTAATGCGGCATCCGCCAAATATGCTGACGGGGGCAATATACGAATATCCCAACCTCTGACACTGTATGCAGTATGGACTCTGACAAATATCGATCCTGATGACAGAACTAAGGATACAGACGGTGATGGAATACCTGACTATCAGGAGATTAATGAATATCATACCGACCCGACTAATCCAGACACAGACGGTGATGGCTGGAATGACTATGAGGAACTGCACGGTCTGTATAATCAAGATGCGAATACATTTAACCCGCGTATAGCTGATATACCCAAACTTAAGTTAAAGATAACAAGCAAGCCGTATATAGAGTATAAATACACTCTTACGAGTGGTAATACAGAGACTGTATCACAGACGCTGACCGAAGGAACTGTTCAAAGTCAGAGCAACACGCAGACTAATTCTAAGACATCAGGACATACTCGATCGCTTAGTCTTCAAAATTCAACCAGTGTCAAGCATAGTTTTGGAGCAGTTGGCACTCCTAACACTATGTCATGGGAAGTTCAAGATACATTTAGTATTGGAGCGAATAATTCTTGGAGTAATAGCGACACATATACTTACAGCCAGAACGAGAGTCATAGTTTCTCTCAGAACATATCTAATGGTAAGACAAAATCATCGTCATCGTCTAAGACTTGGTCTGGAGGTAAAGTTAAGATAAATGTACAAGTCGAGAATATGAGTAACCTCGCCTATAAGATTGATAATATAGAATTCGTTCTTAGTCGGACTCCGATTAATTTGTCAAGTGGAATGAACATTCCTGTCGGATCGAAATCGAAGTCAGGGATTGTATTGGCTCCTCATGAATCTTCCAATGATATTGAGATAGAAATAGACAACCTAAGTGTTGAAGAGACAGAGCAGATGCTTAAGTGGTCAAGTGAACTTATCATAGAAATATCAGGGTATACTTTATCTATACAGAAGAATATGGACTCTACGGCAAATAACAACTTTACCGGAGCACTGACAAGAGTAATGAATAAATGTGCTAGTGTTAGTATTGATTACGGTCCGGGTAATAATCAGGCTTCCGAAGAATATATGGTATCGACGAGGTATAAGTATAATCTCGATGCGGTAACGCCGGAGACAATGTATGTTAAGCCTAATCTGCTGGAGATACTCGAAGATGTGCTGCATCTGACGAGAGACAGCGGTAAACTGGTTTTGTCTAATGATGATCGTCTTTGGTCTCTTCGCAGTGTCGAGACTAAAAGCGATCCTAATGCTCTAAGCAGTAAGGTGGAAGAAGGCAGCTGGTATATCTCTCACATTAAACTTAATGATACAGGCAAATATATAGAAGATTTGTATGATATGACATACAACAGAAGCGGTGCAATAAAGAAACTTGAAGATATTGTTGTGTCACCGAGTGATTCTGTACACATCTTCTATAATGTAGACAGAGACGGAGACGGCGTGCCTCTCAACTATGAACTGCGTTATGGGACAAGCGATGATAATATCGATACCGATGGTGATGGTCTGACTGACTTTGAGGAGATATTTGGCTGGTATGGCAAAGGCAAACTTGATGCCAAGTATACTCAGAATGCGAGGTGCTACACTAAGCCGCTTCTTGTCGATACTGACGGTGATGATCTGCTTGATTATATCAAGGACTATGATACTGCGACTGCAGAGCAGCAGGAAACAGTAGATAATGATCCTGTTATCCCCAAGATTCTTAATATTGCCGAGATAAAGTCTGCATCATACTCTGCTTCATCAGACGGAACATTTACGCCAATTGTATTCAATGGTCAAAGTGCGTCTCTTAGCGGACTTTATGAGTATATATATCTTGATGTTGAGCCAAAGCTGTCTTATTCAGAGGTGCATTATCAACCGGACAATGAAACATTATGGAAACCACTTGATAAGAATACTCCGATAAAACTTAACATTGAAACAAATACTATAAAAGTTCGCATAACAGCACCTGACGGATTGACTGTTAAAGAATTTAACCTGACTGTCAACTCATCATTTAATGTAATGAACAATTTTATATTATCAGCAGATGAGTTCTCCGATAATGGTAAAGTCAAAGTGAGATGGGACTCGTACGCTGATGCACGAATCGATGCTTCAAGCGACAGCGGATATGTCCTGTATGCTGAGAAATCATCGACTGTGAATAAGAACAGAGCTTTGACTCGGGATAAAACTGCAGGATTGAGTTCAACTGATGCGATTACCACTGCGGGGGTAAGTTCATTCTATAAATCGCTAAGTTCCGGTGATCTGTCCGGTGGATTATTGAGCCTTAATGTGGATGTCGATACGGAATACTGTATGTATTTGTATGCGTATTTCGGTACAAAGACAGAAGCATCATACCGTTACAAACTGCTTGGCTGTGATAAAATAAAATCAGGCAAAACAAAAAACGGGATATTTAAATTCTACGCTCATTATATCAAAAATGTAAAAGAACACGATGATGGGCCTAAAGGTGAATATTATTGGAAATTTAGTGATACATTTGGTATGAAAAAATTTGATGTAGCAGAGAGTAATGCTGTTGAGATGAAAGACAACACATATTGGCCTTTTACAAATAGAAATGTTACATCAGATGACCCGGGCAGAGATAAAAGTAATGCTTATGTGTATGAGCTTGTGCTTGACCGTACTTCACAATATACATATCAATTGGAATGGGATCCTTGGGAAGATGATGGGTTAGATGATCATCTTGGAAATATGAAACTGATTATGACATATGATCCGAAAAATGATACATGGACTTGTAAAACTGTCATGTGGATCGATAATGGGAAGACAACTAATAATACTTACACTCTTAAAGCAGGTCAGAAGTCTGACGGCAATTATGAAGGCATATATGACTCCGACGGAGAGGTGGAGTTCCATTGGGATTGGTCTTGGTCAAAGTCAGGTACAGCTAACGAGGTATTCACAACAGTATCGAACTAAAAAGAGAAATAATACAAAAAAAATCGGTTTTGCGAAGCAAAACCGATCTTTTTTGTAACCATCAGAATCTAAAATCTCTCTTGCCATTCTCTATCTCTGCTATGTGTTCAGCAGCGATACGGCGGACTTTTTCATTCGGGATGTTTAGCAGTTCTTTCTCAATAAGTGCTTCTCCGACTGCTCGCGTGTCAGGTGATGCGTAGTCCACGAGGTATTCCTTGAGCGTCATCAGGGCATTGGGATGGCAGCAGTTGAGGATCTGTTTGCTCTTGCACAGTGCCATGAATCGGTCGCCGGTTCTGCCTTCGCGGTAGCACGCTGTACAGAAACTTGGTATGTAGTGCATATCCTTCATCAGCCAATTAACGACTTGATCAAGCGTTCGCTTGTCGCTCACATCAAACTGTTCGGAGCTCTCGTCTTCCGGTTCAGGCTCACAGTAGCCGCCGACGCTTGTTCGTGATGCACCGCTTATCTGCGATATGCCGAGAGGGATAACTTTTTCCCGGACAGCCTGACTCTCACGCGTTGAGATAATCATACCGGTATAAGGCACTGCGATACGGATCAACGCACATAGTTTGGCGAAGATGTCATCACTGATACTGTTGTCGAATGCGTTAGGATCAATGTCGTCTGCATGTTTAATTCGCGGCACGCTGATAGTGTGCGGCCCTACACCGTGGACGGCTTCGAGATGTTCTGCGTGCATGAGGAGTGCTGCAAACTCATATTTGTATAATTCCAATCCAAACAATACACCAAGACCAACATCGTCGATGCCGCCTTCCATTGCTCGGTCCATTGCTTCAGTGTGATACTCATAGTTGTGCTTCGGTCCTGTCGGATGGAGTTTCTCATAGCTCTCTTTGTGATATGTTTCCTGGAAGAGGATATATGTGCCGATACCGGCATCTTTTAATTTGCGGTAGTTTTCAACTGTCGTCGCAGCGATATTGACATTAACTCGTCGGATTGCTCCATTCTTATGCTTGATCGAGTAGATGGTCTTGATACATTCGAGGATGTACTCAATCGGATTATTGACAGGATCTTCGCCTGCTTCGATCGCCAGCCGCTTATGCCCCATATCCTGCAGAGCGGTTACTTCCCGCACAATGTCTTCCTGTGTGAGTTTCTTCCTCGGAATGTGCTTATTCTTCGCATGATACGGACAATAGACGCAGCCGTTTACGCAGTAGTTGGACAGATACAGCGGAGCAAACAGCACAATGCGGTTGCCGTAGTAGTCCTGTTTGATCTTCTGAGCTAAGTCGAAGTATTCCTGCACCTTCTCAGGAATGTCACAAGCGAGCAGCACAGACGCTTCGCGGTGAGTCAAGCCTTTCTGTAGGCGGGCTTTCTCCAGGATCTGATCGATCAATTCGACATTGTTTTTGTTTTTCTCGGCGTAGGCAAGAGTGTCTTCGACTTCTTCGTGATTGATGAAGTCTGCCGCCTTCAGTGATTTCGGATCATACATGATGAGTCTCCTTCTTCCGGGACAGAATGTTATGTCAGACTTATCCCGTCAGTTAAAAATATTTTTATCTATGTTATTTCATCTGTCATCTGACATTTGAATAAACCGTTTTCGTCGTTACCCCCTGCAGACTGCCGATCTTGCCGGATATGGCATTGATCACATCGTCCTCGGCATCGAGACACACGCTGATAATGGCTACATTTTTTTCGCGATACGGCACGCCCATTCTGCCGATGATCACATCTCTATATTCATGCAGAATGCCGTTGATCTTTTCGACGGCATCCGTATTCTCAATGATTATCCCGATCAGTGCAACCCTTGTCTTCATTATAGCCTCTCTGCGAAGATATTATAAATCTTTGCAGAGAGATTGTCAAATGAAATGTTGCGGATTTGAGATATAATATCTTCAATGAGTCAGGATGTTCTGCATGGCACATAGAAGCCTGCTGTTGTCTACCTCATCTCGCACTGCTAGCCTAATAAACTGCCCGCCATTAAAGCCTTCCTTAGTTGACAGATCTTTGATGAAGATATTATACTTATCCAATAGTTCGGTTGAAAGTTTAGCCGATGTTATGTCAGTCAGTTTGCACAGAATGTAATTAGCCTGACTTGGGTAGACAGTGATGCCAGACATTTTGGATAACTCTGCCGCAAATCGATTCCGTTCGGCAGCTATCATGTCGCATGCCGCAGCATAGTATTTCTTATACTTATCGTATATTTGTAGAAAGTATTCTCCGAATGAGTTGATATTCCAGATAGCAGTTTTTTTCTGGACTCGGCTAATCAAACTGCTGTCAGTGCAGGCGATGATACCCAACCGCAGGCCGGGAACTCCATAACTCTTACTGACAGACTTGACAACGATTACATTAGGATGTTTAGATAAGAATGCTTCATCTAATAATGTGTAGCGAATGTCTGATTCTGCAAAGTCGATAAAAGATTCATCAAAGATGAGATATTTGCCGGATGAGTTTAATGACTCTGCCAATTTGGTTACTTCATCTTTGCCGAAGAAATGTCCGCTTGGATTTTCAGGATTGATAAGCAAAACGAATTTGGCATTGCTGTCTTTCGCTGTGCGAATCGCCTCTTCTATAGTATAGCCAAAATTTTCATCAGTATGCATCTGGATTGTTCTGTCTTCACCAAAACGGTTTGGATACTCGTTGAATGTCGGGAACGGCACGACAACTTTGCCATCGATAATCTCTGATAGTCCGGCTATCAGCTCTGCAGCTCCATTGCCGACTGCTATATGATCCGGTTCAATGCCGAATATCTTACCTGCAAGCAAACTCTGCTGTTTGTCTCCTGACGGATAATTCCTAAGCAGTGTCTCGAAATTCGCTGATAACTCTTTGATAAGAGTTTGCGGAGGAAAGTAAGGGTTGACCAGATAGCAGTAGTCAAGCATGGACGGATAACGCCAATATCCGCCGTAGGTCTGCTGCATCAGTGCCAAATGCCTGCTGCCCTCTGAAAATCGAGTTTCAGCAATCGCAAGATCCGCAGGATCATCGATCTCGTACCATCTCGCTCCGTCTACGATATGAGCTTTGAGCATCGTATTATCCAAGAATGAGATAACTTTGAGAACGGTTTCATAATATTCGTTTTTGCCATAAGCCTTTTGGTATGCGTCCAAGAATGGAATATACACATTTTTTGAGAAATCTTTGGATAATTTGTATATATTGACAGTTTTGTAGTAGTCTTTTGTATTGTTCCATACAAAATCGCTTTTACCAAGTATCCCGGCAATCTCATTCTTATCATTGAGCACTGTCACAGTTCCGTCCATCCACGGTTCAAACGGCGACACAACGGCTAAGTTTTTTGCTTCATTATCCAGCAGTTCCCTGATAATTGCTTTGTCAAAGATAAGATCACTTTCCAGCAAAATAGTATCATCACTTGTCAGTGCATTTTTTGCAAGATATAATGAGTATATATTATTTGTTGTGTTGTAGACAGGGTTATCGATAAATTCGATATTCATCGTTGGATATTTGCCTGACAGAAATGTTTTAAGTACTTCTGATTTGTATCCAACGACCATTACCAATTTGGTAATGCCGGCATCAAGCAGTGATTCAATGGCATTTTCGATGAGCGTCTTGCCGTTGACAGGCACCATACATTTTGTTGCATTTTTTGTATATTTTCCTAATCTTTTACCCATTCCGGCAGCTAACATTAATGCCTGCATTGTTACTCTCCTTGCTTTTGATTTTGTTTATCAGATAATAGAGATTCACGTTTGGTTATCAGGTAATCAACTGTGTTTTTTGCCCCATTACCGATGTTTGCCCAACAATCCGAGCGAACTTCGTCTCGACCAGCCTGCAAGTCACTGCTTGCCAACGCTTCGTCAATGCGGTTTTTCATATTGCAAAAGTCTGATTCCGATAATTGGAACCCTAATTTTGGCAGCATTTGCAGAGACCACATTTTTTCATCCGACCAATCTGCATCGTAGGGTAATGTATCGAAACTTGTATCTGCATATATGAGCGGTTTATCAAATATCATTGTGTAGTCGAATATGATTCCTGAGAAATCAGTGATAAGCAGGTCTGAACGATTGAGTACTTCAAAGTTGTCGTTATCGTAGTTCCAGCTTAGTCTTTGGTTGTCTGCAAATGCAGAGATCAATTCATCAAGCATTGATTTTTCAGAGACGACAGTTTGCGGATGGGGTCTGATAATGACTTCGTATCCTGTATCGAGCACTGCTCGGATAAATGAGACTCCGAACTTCGACAGAATGCCGCTCTTACCCCAACTGGGAGCAACCAAGATAATCGGTTTTTCATTTTTTGCTGTATTCTTGATAGATTGTTTTCTATTCTTCATTGTGTCGAGATAAGTTGATCCGCATACTGTCAAATCTTTGGACTTGATATTTCGCATTGATTCGACTTTTTTGATCCAACGGATCTGATTGTCTCCTGAGCAGGCAACAGCATCATAATAGTCCAATCCAAACATTCTATATCCTGACAGATCATCAACAGTATGCGGTATATGTACATAGCATTTTACATCGGGACTTCGCTTCCACTGATAGACATCCAATCCGGGCGTTGTTGAGAGCAGAATGTCGGCTTTGAGGAAGTTCAGCTTTGCAAATGCTTTGTTGCCTTCTCCTATGAACTCCGCTTTGATATATTGATAATCAGCCGACAGAGCAGGATCGTCTTCCGATGAAGTATAGTAGACAAGCGGTATCTGTCTTTGTTCAAACTCATCGCAGATCGGACGAAATACATTCCAATATCGTTTGTGATCAGAGTATATCACATACGGAATTGTATTTGCCGTTTCGTCAGCTGTGGCTTTGCCGCCTGAAAATATGAATTTTAGTTTCAGGAATGCAGCCCGCAGTCCGAACGATAATGCTGCAGCGATACCGATGAATAATGAAAAAAGCATGCTGCCTGTGCCGGGGTCTATATATGATATGTAAGTCATAGTTACTCCTTGTTAGTCTCATTAGGGTTAAACGGTGTCCAATTTGCCGGGTCGAAGAGATTGTCCCGGATGATGTAGTTGCCGGTTGAGTTGAATTCAAATTTACACTTTGTTTTATGCCGGTTGTGATTCCAATCGTTTTCGTTATAGACTTTTACTCCGTTAGCTTTATTTTGTTCCAATTTTTTGCCTGTGAATGGGTTCATATCAGAAATATTCAGACCTTGTTTTGCTAAGAAAAGTGTATCAGCATTTGTCATAAATGAATTGTTGATCATAAGTTCTCCGTTACTGTTAAAATCTTTGAACATCAGCAACGGATTAACCGTCTGCGGATCTATTCGACTGTCAGTTGGGATTGTCGGGTATAGATTATCTGCAGTTACAATATCAGCTCCATGGTCGGCAACTATAATAATGCGAGTGTTGTCATAGACTCCATTGGCTTTCAGATAATTAAGCCACTTGGCTGTCTGCAGCATTGCGGCAACATTGACTTGATATGAGTTGTTTGTCCGTATATCATCAGAGTGATATGCCGGCTGGTAGGCATTCTGTATGTCAGTATCTTGTGCGAGGGTGTCATATTCTGGAACGCTGAGAGTTGTTGGCTCATGAGGAGTCTCATTGCAGATGAATGTATATGTAGGCTTATCGTTGGTAAAGTCTGTTAAATTACGCAGAAAATAAAGATGAGAAAAAGTTCGTATAAATGAATCTCCCAATTGATTTTGTTTCAAATCACAGGTTGCAGCAGAATAAAATCTGCTTCGCAGTTTAGGATGAATACATTGTACTAATGAGAAAAATTTTATCTTGTCTCGGCATATTGTATCGAATGGGATTTTATTTTGACTGTTGCCGTCGTTTTTTTCCATGTAGTATTGTGTCATTTGTTTGCCAAACAGAGTATCAGCATGTATCTCAGGATAATTATCGAAGACAGAGAGAAATCCTTCCCATTGATAATCCAATAGCGGCATATCTGTGACTGTCACATCATATCCGGCATCCAAGAATAACTTTGGCATAACAAGAGCAGATTCGTTATGTTTGTCTTTGAGCAACTCTGAGGAACGCTCATTTATTTTGTCAGGTGTATATTCGTATCCGCCCATCATTGATGGTGATCCGATTATAGTATGCCGACCGAAACTTAATGTGTTTGGATAATATGTGAATCCGTTAAATTGTTGTCTGAGGTTAGGAAATTCTTCCATAATATATGGAACAAAACTGCTTAATGCCCGATCTAAGAATAACACGACTACATTCTGCTTGTCTTTGGACAGATGATATACGGGGGTTATGTGATTTGTTTTTGCAGCTGATTTGTCGGATTTGTTTCGTATTTCGCAGAATGTTTTATATTCATTGTTGATATTGCCGGATTTGTATAAACCGAGTGCTGTCATACCAAGGCATAATGAGAATATAATAACAGATATATATGTCCTGCAATTTATTTTGCGACATATATAATAAATTGCTATAACAGCGATCATGATTAAAACAGATAATGCGGATTGGAGCATTGAGACTGTTGTGAGTTTTATGGCATCTCCGACGAAGAACATAGGCGTGATGTCCCCATAATTTGCAGGGAACACATACACATTGCATAAGGCACATACAAGCAATGCAGGGAATATCACTGTCAGAGTATGCTTTACCTTGTCACCGAACATAAAGTATATCACAGTCGGCCAGAATACGCACATGCCCAGGAATGTCCAAAGCGATGAGTGAATATATGAGAACGGCGAATCGGTCTTGCCTAAGAATGAGAACTCCGTCGGGCTGGTGCTTATTACACTTGCAGGCAGCAGCAGTCCGAGCAGGACGGCTAATCCCAGTGTCGAGAATAAGAATATAAAAAAGTCTGACTTGCTTTTTTTCATTACAGCGGCTGCTCTGTCAGACAGTGCTGCATACAATGCTGTCCCTGCAAGTGTATCCCACAGCACAGGCAGTGCAGTGAAGAATACCCCGGCAATCATCACGGCAGCTTTCTCCGCCGGCTTGCCCTTATCCGTCAGTGTAAACAGCACAGCGGACATCAGTATCAGCCCCGCCCCGATGATATAACACAATATCGCTGCCGGATGTTTCATTTTCTGGATGACATTCTTACACAGGCTGAATATGTTGTTAAGTATCCAATAAATGACAAGTCCTGACGGCGAGTTGTAGAGCAGCACTAAGAATACGGCAGCAAGAGCGTATATCTGGACTTTCTCTTTGACAGTGCCGCCTCGCGTATAGACAGCCGCTGAGACAACATTGATAAGCGTCATTATAATCGGAAGGATATTTATCGGCAATGACAGAGAGCCAAGAGTTATAGTCCACATTCTGTCTGGAGAGCCTAAGTCTTTGAATATCCAGAAATGCTCACCCAAGAGCATCGGGCAGTGACTGAGGAAATGGTACGCCGCAATGAAGAACGGGATCTCTATCAGGATAGAGAGACTGCTTCGCAAAACATACAGCGGATGGTAATTATTCTGACGGTAGTAAGTACTTACCATCATAAACTGCTCATCGCCTTTGAAAGCCTTGCGGATGCGTTTAAGGCGAGGCTCTAATCGGCGGCTAATCTGCCGCTCTTTATCCTGCAGAGCGTCTGCTATATTATACAGCGGCAGAGCGAGGAAGTTAATGACGATACTCACGCCGAATACAGCAGAGATAACTCCGCCGGCTCCGATCTTGACAAAAAAGTAAAATACCCACTCGACGATCATCTCAATCGGAGCGATGAT
>JAFYAI010000102.1 GCA_017540815.1 Spirochaetales bacterium | reverse complement strand
GATTACATCTTTGCAGGTCGCCATAAACTCAGCAAAGCCTAATGATGTGATAGATTTAACTGATCCTAAGTATAGTGAGATTACGACGATAGAGCAGTCGATCTCTGTTAATAAAGCCGTTACGATTAAGAACTTCCCCGATCTTGGCGGAGCGTCTCTTAATGTCGCCGCCGAAGGTGTTGTCCTGTCTAATATCGGTAATGCCGGTGTCAATACTAATGCTTCATTGAAGATAAGCGGTTCTTCGCTGTCAAGTCTCAATATCACTTCCATAGATATGGGACGAGGCAGTGCAGCCAAAACCCGTCCTCCGAGAGTCGAACTGCTCTCATCCGATCTGTCATCTGACATCACGGTTGCATTGGAGAATGCGTATCTGACTGTAAATGACATCACAGCAGACAGGATCGCACTCAATGCTGATAATGCACAGCTGACAATCGAAGATAACACTTCCGTGATCAATAACATTCTCACTGATAAAGAGTGTAAAGTTGTGCTGGAAGACGGCACAAGCGACACGATACCGTGTTCGACAGACAAGATCACCGTGACCGGCAGCGGCAAGCTGACTCAGGTCAATATGCAGGCTGCAGAGTCTCTTATCCTGACTAAACTCTCACCTGAGTCTGGGCTTATTACGACGATGAAAGAGGGCGAGTCGATAGACTTCTCTCATTTGGAAGTCATCGGTACATATATGGCAAGCGGTGCGGTGACTGTGTTCACGGCGAAACTGACATATAATCTGCAAAGCTCATTTACCAAACTGGAGACAGACTTCACTGTATCGATAGACGGTGCATTGGCATATAAGCGTGAGAATGGCGAGCCTGTCAATACGGGATATGACTGGTCGTCATTAACTGCCGGTTATCATAATGCGATTATCGAGAGTGATTTCGCTGACAGAAGCAGTGAGTATGCAAATAAGTTTGAGATTGCCGTAACAGATAAGAATGTCGAATATAGTTTGGTGCATTTGGAAGTCGATACATCTAAGATGAAGAAAACAGAATATCTGTCAGATGAGACACTTGATTTGACAGGTTTAGAGGTAATAGGAACATATCACGCTGATGCTGTTATGACATTCGCTCCCGATCAGACTCATCCATTGTCCGATACCGATTATGCGGTTAGCCTTGCTAACGGATCTGATCTGACAACCGATATTGCAAAGACAGTCACAATAACAGTGTCGGCTAACGGCAGTGACTTAACTGCTGATTTCGAGATTATGCTCCATCCGTCATGCTATGTGACATATAACTACGGATATAAGCAGGAGACTGTCAGAGTAAAGAAAAATTCTGTTGTGGCTGAACCTGATACTTCTATCAGAAACGGCTATGGTTTCAAAGGCTGGTATAGTGATGCCGGTCTAAGCAGTTTGTGTGATTTTTCTTCACCAATATCGGATACCGCGAATCTGTATGCCAAATGGACGAAGAATAAGCCGTCTGTCGGTGCTGTTATTTATAAGGATCAGACAACTGCTGATGAAACGAATGACAGGTATATATTTGTTAATGAAGCAATAATCGGATCGACTGCTGTTGGTGTCGTATTCGATGTTTCGTCGGATTTTGGCAAAATGGCTGATACCGATACAACAACTGATAAATGGTGTGATGTTGTGATTAAATATGATTATGCAAGCAATGATATAAAGAAAGGCGGTATACAGCAGTTTTGGAATAATCCCACAGGCATCAACAATATTACGACAAGCAATACTGATGGTTTGAATAATTGGGATGAAATCAAAAATGTTGTTAAGAGATATGACGGCACGAACACTTTCACCGAAAGTGATTATCCTGTACTTCAGTTTATTAAAAGTCGTGTGTCGGATGATACAAACAATCCGTGGTATCTGCCGGCCAAAGAAGAACTTGTCACTCTTTTGACTAATGTTACCGAAGTAAATGAAGGACTTGCAAAAATCGGTGCCGATATAATTCCTGTAGATGACCGAGTTCATTGGTCTTCAACGCTTGCAGGAGTCGGGGGAAGCGAGAATCTTTCGATAAATAAAATGACTTATCACTTATCGGGGCAGCAGGTATGGACATCATCATATCGGTCTGGCAGCGGAGCATCGGCAGGACTAACGACAAAAGAGAAAAAAGTTTACAAAATAAACACTGTTTACAGTAGTTATACTGCCACTTCTGATATTGGAAATGTTGCGATTGAGGAACGATATTCTATCCGGGCTATCCGCAAGTTTAGCTGGCAGAGTTCTACAACCGGCGACAACAGGTATACTTATGAGTAAGTGATATTCTTCAAAAACAGAAAAAAGTCTTTGACTTTTTTCTGTTTTTTGCACAGTCTGCATTACCAATTATAAAAAAATAATCTTTTTCAAAAATCTCAAATTTTTAAAAAAATCACTTGACAAACAAGTCAAAATCCGCAATAATATATATTCCTATCTTAGGAGCAGTTATGATTAGTACGCATCGCTAAGGGCGTATTATGCTCTGGTTTTGGATATATAGATATATTAAACCACACACTGTGTGCATAAAGCAGACAGTGTGTGGTTTTTTTTATAATTATTTACATTTTATATATAAGGAGATACAACTTTATGAAAAAACTCAAAATCTCTTGTTTTTTTTACCATTTTTTGATATAATCCATCTATGAATAATCAATCCAATACTTCATATACATTTCTTGATGGCATAAAACACGGACTTCCGATTTGTTTCGCTTATATTGCTGTTTCATTTACATTCGGACTGATAGCCGTGAAAGGCGGACTGAATGTCTGGACTGCGACGCTCATCTCTGCGACTAATCTCACATCTGCCGGGCAGTTCGCCGGACTGAATATGATATTGTTAGGTTCGGGATTATTTGAACTGTTTATCGCCGTGTTCGTTATCAACTCCAGATATATGCTTATGAGTCTGTCGCTGTCGCAGCAGCTGCCTGCCCGGGCAGGAACATTCTCACGGTTGCTGATGAGCTGTTTCGTTACAGATGAGATATTTGCTTTGGCTAATCTTGCCGGGAGGCAGCTTACTGTGGCATACTTTATCGGACTTGGTTTGACTCCGTATATCGGCTGGTCGCTTGGGACATTTTTAGGCGGCTGTATCAATTCCGCTCTGCCACAGGCACTGCAGGCTGCGATGGGGATTGCACTTTACTGTATGTTTATTGCGATCATTGTTCCACCGGCGAAGAAGTCTCAGCCGATAACATTCTGTATAATAGCGGCTATCCTGCTGTCGTGCATTCTTGAATATGTTCCGTGGTTTAAGCCGATCTCTTACGGATTCAAGGCTGTGATTTCATCGGTGATCGCTGCCGGATTGATGGCGAGATTTTTCCCGATTGATGTTGTCTCTGAGGATGCTGAGCTTTCCTCAGACGAATCGCCTTCGGCAAAAGGAGTGCCTAACCAATGAGTCTCTTATTCGGCTGGCTTAATGATGTCCATGTTTATTTTTCATCACACCGTACTCTGTATTTGATTATGGCTCTCGTCGTGATGTTTGCGGCTACTTATAT
>JAFYAI010000101.1 GCA_017540815.1 Spirochaetales bacterium | reverse complement strand
TGCATTATGAATTATGAATTATGAATTAACCTCACCCCACAGCACGCCATTCTCATCCAACGACAGCTTTACGCGATACATCGCCCTCTGCTGCAGCGGATTACTTGACCGAATACGTATATCCAGATAATTGTCAGTCTTGCCTGTCCAATATGAGCCTTTTTTCTGCTCTGCGACAGCCGTTGTGACCAGACCGGCATTCTGCCGGCGGTATATCTGCGTGTTCTCATTGGCGATATTCTGTATAATGCTCACCCGCTCATCACGAATGCGTTCCGGAGTTTTATTGCCGAATGAATACGCCTTAGTTCCCTCACGCGGCGAAAATCCGAATACATGTATATAGGTAAAATTAATCCGCCGCACAGTATCGAGTATCTCAGCCCACGCAGTCTCATCCTCCGAAGGGAAACCGACTATAAGGTCTGTGGCAAGGAAGAGATCCGGCTTGACCTCACGCACTTTGCGGATGATCTCCTCGTATTCGGCAACAGTGTAGCGGCGTTCCATCAGTCGGAGTATCTTATCGCTGCCGCTCTGGATCGGGATATGCAGATGAGCACAGACATTAGGCTTAGCAAGCACTCTCAGAAATCCGTCATCAACATACTGCGGCTCGATCGAACTCACGCGGAACCTGCATTCTTTGAATGCAGATGTGAGCCTGTTCAGCAGATCAGTGAAATCTCCATCAGCAGTGCGATAGCTGCCTGTATTGACACCGGTGATAACGAACTCACGGAAGCCGTTATCCGTCAAATGCTGCACTTCCGTCATAATGTCATCCAGCGGACGGGAGATATTGGGACCTCTTGCGAACGGAATACGGCAATACGAACAGAAATTAGTGCATCCATCCTCAACTTTGATAAACGCTCTGCTGTGCTGAGTAAGCTCCTGCATACTGTAGTCGAGCCGCCCGTCGCTGCCGCAGTTATACCACAACTGAGTCCGCCTGCTCATGTAGTCCGTTACGGCATCAGCGATATGTGATTTACTGCGATTATCGAGGAATATATCTGCCTCCGGCAGTGACGCTGCTATCTCAGGTCGGGATGTCACCATACATCCGGCGACAGCGATTATCGCATCGGGAGATGCCTTGCGAGCCCGACGAATGAAGTTGCGGCACTTGGCATCAGCTTTGGATGTAACAGTGCATGTGTTTATAAAAATGAGTTGGGCTGCACTCATATCTTTGATCTCAGTCCAGCCTGCCTCAGTCAACTGTCCGGCAATGGCTTCGGACTCATAGATATTGAGCTTGCAGCCCAGCGTTCCGATGTAGAATGTATTTGGTTCTGTCGGCATTATGAAGTTACTTTATCTTTGAGACGATTGACACCTTCGAGACCTTTCTGATTATTCGGTCGGATCTTCAGTGTCTGCTGATACAGATTGTAAGCCTTGTTATACTCGCCGAGTTTCTCCTTGACCTCTGCCAAATACTGCAGCGTCATGTAGTCATTCGGCTTATATCGGTTAGACAATGAGAAACAAATATCTGATTTCAGCCATTGTTTGAGACCATAATATGATACAGCCATTCTGTAGTAAACAGTCGAGAAGTTTGTATCTGTTTTGGGATTGTATTTGTATTTCAGATAGCCGTCATAATACTGCACAGCCTGCTGATACTTGCCCTGCCAAAACATTGCATCGCCGATATTCTTCAATGCACGAGGATCGTTCGGCTGGATCTTCAGCCCCTCTGCAGAGATACGCTCCATATTGCTCCAATCTTTCATCTCACGATAGCACCAACCGGCGATTACATAGATGTCCATTCGCTCAGGGAATGACTGCTTCTCTATCTCCAATGCCTTGAGACTCTCCTGATACTGACCGGCAGCAAAGTAATCCCAGCCATTCTTAGGCTTGACAGCCGGCTCCTGAGCAAAAGCAGATATTGTAAACAATGTAAAAAATGCTAAAACAACTAATTTTTTCATATTCAGTCCTGTTTATTTGATTTTGAGATTATCGCCGGGTTTATCTGCTTTCGCAGCCTGCGGTTCAATCATCGTAACTTTACCATTAATGCGGCATCCCTTCTCTACCGTCATCGTATCAGTCGTAATGTCGCCATTAATCTGTGACGGTGCATGCAGATATATCTCTTCCTGATTGACGATATTGCCGTTAATCTTACCGAAACACTGCAACTCTTTGCTGGTAATGTCAGCATCCATCACTGAGTTTGGACCTATAATGACAAGTCCGGCAGAATCCAACCGTCCCTTGATGTGACCTTTGACGATCATAGACTCCGATGTCTTGGCAGTTCCCTCGAATGAGAAGTCCTCATCAATCACCGATTCAAAATATTCTTCGTCTATACGATTAAACTCATTTAACGGCATATTATTTTGCAAGTCTCCCAAGTATAATATATTGTAGAATAAAACTTTTTTATAAGAATGTCAAGGTTTATTTGGGATTTTTTTATCAGTATATTTTATGAGTATTTTTTGTAAGTATTTTGTTCAGTGACCTCATTCAGTGTCCCATAACTTTCAGCGTTCGCCGATACTCTTTCCGCTCCGGCGAAATGCGGTAACTCTCGACAGCTTTCTGAATCGTTTTGTTATGCGTCCACGGTTCGAGTTTGTGACACTCAATGAATGGCAAAGCCGCCTCGTACTGCTTGGCAAGAGCCGTTGCAAAATACCATGCAACCATCATCCGGATATAATATTCTTCGGACTGAACGGCCGCAACAATATCAAGATACTCCGCCGAAAAATGCTCGTCAAGGAAATGCTGCATAAGCATACCGATACCAAACCGCACTGTGTAAGTGTGCTCCGACGCAAGCCAGCGATGAATGCAGGGCAGCAATTTGTCGCGGTGCTTCTTCAGAATGTGCGGAGAGAGTTGATCGCTTGTCGCCCAATTATCGACGAACGGCAGGAATTGCTCCAACCGCACCAGACATTTGTCGATGTCTTTTTCTTCGCAGAGGATAAACGCATGCAGCTGATTTTCGTCGAAGTATCGGTGTGGCAACGCGGATAGGAATGTTTCGACCCGATTTTTTACAACATCATCAGTCTTGGCGAACTTCACCAGCTGTTTCGCCATCGACCGCAGAGCAGGAGTCCGCACGCCGATCACTGTATCTCTATCGATATTAGGGATAAGTTTGACTTGGAAATCACGATACAGCTTATCCTGCAGTGCAAACAACTCGGCAGTGAATGTGGTTAGTATTTCGCTCATTTTTCTTCCTCCATAATGCAATTATAACAAAACCGTGTAAAAAGTCAATGACTTTTTACACGGTTTACGATTGATCATTGTATCACCTTCTCCGCAGCATCCGCCAGCCCGACCTCACAGCTGATCCTATAATAAGTTCCTCGCGTCTCCCGGCAATAGATCACCATCGGTATCGGCTCAGTGCTGCCGTCAGTATTCTGTCGAGTGCCGACTATTTCCTGCCGAGTCACCGGCATCTTCCCTATATTGAGGACACGCATCTCATCGGCAGACTGCAGCCCGTCATAATCAATAAACGGCTCAGCTTGACACTCGGCGATAATATCGCCATACCAACGCATCACGGTCTGTTTCTTATGTGTGCCGTTAAGCGTCTGACAGATAAATGTCGCATCGCCTTTCGGCAGCCGAATATCGAATCCAACCTCACGGCTCAAACGGCGATTGGACAGTCGGCTGCGGTCGAGCATTACCATCATCGGAGCATCCTGAGTGCGGTGCAGCCACTGCCACTGCAGTTCTGCGAAGCGATCGTTCGTGCCGGGCAGCCAATTACCGAAACTGTGCGTTGCTCCATCCTGAGTCTGATACATTATAAGGAAAGTTCCGTTTTTCTCAGGATGGATGTCTTCTCTGAATGTCAGAATGCGGTTATCCGGATCAAAACTGTACTCGTAGTCATTAGCCGCCTCGTGATCATCAAGCAGAACAAGCAGATCCTCAGCCGCACCGTCGAAGTCATGCAGCCGGAATTGCTCAGGCAGTGCGGTTACACCTTCGATATGAATGACATTATCGGCAAACGGCAGCGGACTTGTCAGAATCAGTTCACCATTGAACCTGTTGTATGAGTAATCCTGCGACTTGAGCTTCTTCTTACGGAAATGCTTGTCTCGATCGATCACCATTACAGAAGTGATGCTGTCAAAAATGCGGATAGAATGAATCGCCCCGTCGGCAGTAGGACTCGTATTGACATGATAAACATCTTTAGCCGGACTGTGAATAATCCGAGCAAGCCACACCGAGCCGAGCATTATGACCGGCACTACGACAAACGGCAGAACTTTGAGCAATGTTTTTTTCATAGATTAAATCCTTACACTAATATTTTGTATTCTAATTAGAATACCAAATATTAACGCATTTATCTCGCTTTGACAATCGTCCGAACGGATGATTTTGCATAAAAAATCACATCACCCAATCGGATGAGCCTGTATAAAATTGACAAGCTCCGTTCTGTTGCATGTGCTGCAGATGAGTTTTGACAAGTGAAATTTCAATTCAAAGAAAAATATGATAAAATCTATTATATTAAATCGATATACAAGGTAAAAAACGGCAAATTGCCGTTTTTTACCTTATTTCTTATACCACTCTCCGCCGCAGGTATCAGAGCCCATATAACTGTCAGGTATAAACTCAAACTCAACCCAATCAGAACTAACATATCGGCTGTCAGGATCGGCAGCTGCATATCGCAATTCCATATCAAAATGTTTTGTCGTAATCTCCGCCTCTTCATCGGCCTGTCCGTTGACATCACTGTTGCGATATTGCAGATATGCGATTACATTATCTTCGTCATCGGTGAGTTCGGTATTACACAGATAACCGACACATTTGTCATATACTCTCTGCCATCTGCCTGAAACTATTTCATTCTTCTTGAAATTTTTAACCGTCGGGTTTGGCAGCTTTATCAGACTCTCGTGAGTGTCGGTCAGCGTTGCCGCATCGGAAACTTCCCAATCGTCATAACCATCGCCCGTTACAAGTATTCTCACTGTTGCTCCGAACTCTCCGATTGCTCCAACGGCACTTTCAAAAGGACCGCTTTTGCCGTCTTCCGAGAAGTACAAATTTGTTAAGGCAAGCGGATCAATCTTATCATCGGAAATAATCTGATATAGACTCACATCTTCTTCTGTGCCGTCATATTCTGCCATATATACAAAATCTTTATGTCCCTCACGCACACCTTTGTATGTCAGCGTTACATGACCTTGAGGCTTACCTTTCCACGGTATCCGCATTGTTACGGTACCGGACAAACTGTAATCCGTCTTATATGCCCTAAGACTTACATACTTGCCGTCGGGAACCAACACCCCGCAGCGATTAACACCGTCGGTACACTGATAATGATCCTCAGTTTCGCTGAATGAAAGACTCCTTATAGTCGGAATGTCATTGCTGACATCTGATATTGTATAAAACACTTCGTTGTATTCAATCGATTCATCAGACGAAAACTGTTTTTCACACCACGCTTCCACAAGATAATGTTCGTCATCATATCGGTATCTTGCTGCCTGAAATTTATAAGGGAAATAAAGACAAATCGTCTTGACATTTGTATCCGCACTTTTAATGCCGTCTTTCTCCGAATAAAAGTGATACATTGTCGGAACAGTGCCTTCCGAAGCATAAACGCTCACCGGAGCGGTATACTCTCTGCCGGTCGTGGAGTCGCCGATACGATAAAAAATCTTAGCTCCCTCGGTCTCACAAAATGCTTCGATAACATGAGTATTCCGCTCCGTATCATAATAATAATGCACATCCGGCTCCCAAAGCTCAAAATCGTCATCATCTTCAACTGTTGTCGTAGTCGTGCCGCTTTGCCGTGATATTAAGCTGCCGCATGAAAATAAGCAGAATAAAATACTCACGATAAGAATGTCAATAATCCAATGATATATTTTTTTCATAGTAATAATCTCTCCTAACCTAACTTCGCCTTCGTCAAATATCCTCACTGCCAATCACACAACTCACCCGGATCAATTCCTCTTGCTACAGCGGAGAATTCCTTAATGGCGGAGTCGATGTATTTTGTATTTCCGTCGCTGCTTCGATACTGCAGCCGCATTTTAAAACGCTTTGCCGTTATTTTGGAATTGTTAGACGCACGGTTAGTAAGCGTCTTATCACTGTTGATTTGTGTATCATAATACAAATGTCCGACTACGCTTCCATTATCCGAGTAATTTACCCGTGTCAAAGAGCCTGAACATGAGTTGTCGGAATTAAGAGTCCAGCCGTATTCAAAGTTAAACATATTCGGAACAGACAGTTTGATATGATCGTCAGAAACCTCAGCCGGATCGGAGTCCTCGTAACCCTCGCCGAATGCGATAATGCTTATTGTACTGCCGAGACCACCGCTTAAACCTGTTACCGTCTGATAACTACTGTCCGCATAAAAAGTCTGCGCTGTCAGATGAAGTTCATATCTCTGTTGGGTTAAAGGATTGTCTCCTGCCGGGGCATAACAGAATGATATATCCGTCTCAGATCCGTCGTATTCTGCTGTATATACAAAACTTCTCACTTCACTGTAATCCTGTGAAACTGTTTTCTGCAATCCCTTATATGTCAGCGTTATTCTGCCCTGCAGTTTACCTTTCCAAGGCATTTGATACCTTGTAATACCCGTATATTTGTAATCTTTTTTATACGCCATGTAGCCGAACCATTTGCCGTTGGGAACAGTAACACCCTCCCGCTCGATACCGTCAGCACATAAATAAAGTGCCTTATTCTGAAAGTACGATTGAGAATGTGGCGTAACCCTATCACTGCTGCGGTCAGAAATTGTATAAGTTATATCGACACTGACATCGCTCTCACAATTAAGCGTCATTAAGAATGATTTATCATCATATTTATATCTTGCAGGAGTTATCGCAACGTCCAATATCATAGACGGCGGCGTATATCTGATTCCTGCATTGGTATAGCCGTCTTTATCCGCAATTATACTATACTTAACATTCTGCGGCGTAAACGGACTGGTATATTCATTAACTACGGGGTTATATGTGTTCTGACCCGTAACCGAATATGTTATCTTGGCACCTTCAGTTTCGCAGGTGATTTCCATCATCAGTCTGTCAGTCGTATTGTCATACCAGCAGTGAACCTGCGGCTCTGCAACTCTGAGTTTGCCCTGACTGACTGTCGTTGTAGTCGTCGTGACGTTTGTCTGTGAAAGCAGCATAAGATTCAGACATGATGTAAGGCAGAATATGACTGCCATGCTTAATATTATTATTTTCTTCATTAATAATCTCCGAATGTTACTTAAATTATTTTATCACAATAATCATTGAAATTCAATCAGAGATTCTACAAATATTTATAAAACTGTTTTTTTTAAGATTATCCTTGTAAAATCACAATCTTCTGTTATAATATATCTAAATGCAAACTGGGCAATAATGTCACCCTGAACTTGTTTCATGGTCTCATAAAAGGAGATGCTTCAAACAAGTTCGTCATGACAGAAGTGTTCACAATCAGATTGCACAAATATTATCATATTTTATCAATTTTGCAATCGTCCGAACGGATGATTTTGCAAGAAAAAATATCACCCAATCGGATGAGTCCGTATAAAATTGACAAGTTCCGTTCTGTTGCGGACTCCGGCCTTCTCATAGATGTGCTGCAGGTGAGTTTATTTGAAGTGGAATGAAAAAACAGAAAAAATTTATAAAAAGATTGATTTTGAATTATAAATATATTATAATCATGTTATGAATATAGAATTAACGCTTCAAAAAATCTCAAATATTCTTAAAAGCGAAGGATGCTCTGACATCTTTTTGTTCGGTTCTTACGCATTAGGCAAAGCCGATGATAAATCCGATATTGATATAGGTGTAAAAGGCTTGCTTCCGTCACGTTTTTATTCAGTTTATGCTCGGCTTGAGAGTGAGATTGACCAAAAAATTGATTTTGTTGATTTTGACGAACAAAAAAAATTCTTTAATTTCTTAAACAGTATTGGAGAATTACGCAAAATTGGATGAGATTATAAAACAAAAAATCATATTTGGTATATCCATGCTTGATGAGCATGTTTCTAAGGCAGACATTCTTATCAAAAAATGCAAAATGGCTGAGCCTGATTACATTGAATTGTGTGCAGTTGGATCTATGCTTCATTCCTATTATAACGGTATCGAAAATATTTTACTGATTATAAGTAAGAATATTGATGAGATGTCGTTCTCAAGCAGTAAATGGCACAGCGAATTATTAAATGCAATGTTTGAAAAAAACAACAAACATCCGGCTGTATTTTCGGATGAATTAAAAACCGCATTGACGAATTATATGAATTTTCGGCATTTTTTCAGACATTCATACGGATATAGTCTGCAATGGGAGAAAGCCGCTCCATTATTCTTGGGAATACAGGAAAATTGGGATAAAGTTAAGTCTGCATTGCAAAATTTTATTTCAGAAAAAGTCACCCAATCGGATGATTTTGTATATAATTGACAAGCTCCGTCCTGTTGCGGACTCCGGCCTTCTCATAGATGTGCTGCAGATGAGTTTTGACCGTCGAAGCGGAGATGCACAATTCATCGGCAGTCTCATTGACCGTTTTGCCAAGCACAATTGTGCGTATCACATCACATTCTCTGTCCGAGAAAATGCTGTTTCCGACCTGCAAAGCATCATTATCAGCAATATTACATTCTGTGATAAATGCGATGATTAGAATGACGATGCCCGCCAGCAACAAACCGCAGCACAGAATTGAAACGGCGATATTGAGACAGTTGAAGTCAGCCCCGACAAGTGTCGCCGCACTGTACACCGCCGTTATCGAGAAAACTGACACAAACAAATGACGAGTCGTCAGCCGGCGTTTCCAAGCCAAAAATTTCAGAGCGAAATAAAGCAGGCACAGCGAAGCGTATAACTCCAATGCGGAGAAACTCTGATAAATATAGTCAAGCCGCACGAAAGTCAGTAGCATTATATTCTGCATAACAAACAGTAAGGAGAGTATTAAAAGGGAAGAGATTGAATAAAAGAAGTATTTCATTTTTATTCTCCAAAATAATGTTACAAGAATATCAAAAATCCAGCACAAACGGCTCATTCTTAGGAATAAATAACTGACCCGCATTGTGAAAGTTAATATATGCAAAATCATTAAACGAAGCGTAATCATCTCCGCTGTAAATAACCGTTCCGAGAATGGACTGATCATTTATATATGAAGGAAACAATTGACGAAACTTCCGAATATTTTTAGTCCAATCATTGTTTAACGCTTTGCCGCTTTTCACTTCAAATAGTGACAGCAGGTTATTTTCTTTAAGAATAAGATCGATCTCAACACCTTTGCTGCTGCGGAAAAAAAACAGATTCGGTTCTGCTCCGCAGTTATACCTGCTTTTAAGTGCTTCACAGATTACAAGATTTTCAAAGAGATTGCCCATTAACGGATCTCGCTGCATTTGAGCGGGCGTTTCTATTCCCAGCAAATATGCAGCAATCCCGGTATCGCAAAAATAAACCTTAGGAGTTTTGACAACCTGACTTGATCTGTTGGCATACCAAGGCTGAAGAATGTATATCAAATGAGAGGCTTCCAAAATAGACAGCCATGAACCTATCGTATTTGCCGAAACGCCGACCTCAACCGACAAAGCAGAATGATTGACAAGCTGACCTGTTCTTCCTGCCAACAGCCGCATGAACTTCTCAAAACGCATTAAATCCTGCACCGCACCAATCTGAGCAATATCCCGTTCAATATAAGTCTGCACATAGTTTCTGTAATATTCAAAAGGTTTATGACCTTTCTCGGCAAACAAAAACGGCATAAAACCGGAAACAAGCTGCACATCGCGGTCAAACTCTATGCCGCTTTCTTTTAACTCCGGTATTGACAGCGGCTGCATTTGGATAATCGCAATTCTGCCGGCAAGCGACTGGGTTACGGTATTTTTCAGAGAAATCTGCTGGCTGCCGGTAATCACATACTGACCTTTCTTTTTATTCGTATCGATTCTGACCTGCACGGTACTCAACAATTCCGGCACACGCTGTATCTCATCAATAATGACAGGCTCAGGGAACCGCGTAAAAAACTCATTCGGATCGTCCTTCGCCAAAGCCCGAATGTTCATATCTTCAAGATTGGCATAAGAAAAATCAGGATACATTTCCCGCAGCAAAGTTGTCTTGCCACACTGACGCGGACCGAATACTGCGACAGCAAAATATTGTTTCATGCAGGATTGTATATATTTTGTTATCGTTCGTTTTATCATATTATTGTCCTGTTTTTTGGCGGAGATTAGAAGCGACACTTACAATCTCCGCCGCATTTTATGGCAGTATTATAATAAAAATTCCATAACTTTGCAAGATAATCTTATCGAATTTTTGTTATATTGTCTCATATATATTTTTTTCAAAAATATATTGAACTTTCCCCAAAAATCTTTTATATTATATAGAAGACATAATTCACATTCTAAGGAGACAATATGTTTGCAGGCTATGGTTATTACAGAATAGAGTTTTATAAAAATGACGGCACACCCGATAATGAGAATGCGAAAAAAGCATTCGACTTTTGCATGAAAAAGTATGAATGGTTCGCCAAAGATGAAAAGTTCGTGATAGATGAGTCGGAAGAGAATGTTATCCGGGTAAATTATGAAAAAACGATGTGGGCAGACGGATTAATATTAAACAATGACATTCCATATAATAAAGAAGACATCAAAGAATGGTTAATGGCAATCTATAATGAAGCAGGCATAACATGCTTTGCCGGACAATTTATAAGAGACGACAGTGACGAGAGTTTTGAAGACAATTGGATTATCACCTGTGCTGCAGCAAATAAACCGCCGATGTATCCGTCTATAATGCAATACAACAAAAATGTATTGGGCAGGATTTTATCTTCTGCCGAACTCCGCAGCAAGTTATATTATGCTTTGGATCCGTCCTCATATTCTGAATATCGTCTGAGATTTCGCAATAAGCAAACCGGTGCAGTAAACAACTGGTTTACTGTAGATATTGTTCCTCAGCCTGACAGCGGCTGCGAGTCAGTATTCGATGCGTGCTGTAACGAGAAATATTGCTGCAAATGGAGCAGTGGGAAAGAGACTCTATATCTGATGGACGCAAACGACAACTATGTTATGCCTGATTTTGAGAAAGGTCTGTCCGAGTTTGACCATTTCGACAAAAAAGACATCGATCCGGTACAACTCCTTGTCAAAGACAGAGTATTCAAAAAAGCAGAAAGCAAAGATTGGGAATTCGTCGGTTTCTTCTCATCTTCGGATGATGTATTTACAACAACTAAGAATAAACTCGCTAATCAATAAATTTTTCTTATGCAGCAATAACGCCGTGCTTCGCACGGCGTTATTGCTGAAAAAAAACTATTTAGACTTCAAACCGAATTATTTTACAAAATCACAGATATACAACTTGCCGCTTCGGCGAACGCCAATTACAACCTGTGCCAGCGTTGAATTCAAATTGACAAAATTCTCCTCAGGGCGAGACACAAGCTGCCGCTGCATTATTCGTGTTATTTCTTCTCTCTGTTCCACAAATACCTGTTCCAAAATGCGTTTATCCATTATATACCTCTTATTTAAACTGCACTATTTGACATATTTTGAGACTCTAAACTGCATTATTTTACATATTTTTGGGTCGTAAACTGCACTATTTTACAAAAAATATTTTATAAGAAATGAATACAAAATAATCAAAACTTTTTTAGCAAAAAAATTAATATTGTATATTGGAATATCATGTGATATAATTTCTTTATGACCATCAAAAAACTCAACGCTGTAATCGCTTTAATCACATCGCTGGCTCTGTTCGTGCATATCGGGTACTCCGCTTTTGCGTATCTGACTTTTTATTACAATCCGACGCTCAAGGTTGTGACGGCGATACCGTTTATGGTTTGCACCTGCATTCACGCGATACTTGGAATGTGTGCGGTATTCTTAACAGGCGACGGAACAAGGCTGACTGTGTATCCGAAACTAAACGCAAGAACTCTCATTCAGCGAATAACTGCAGCACTGATATTTCCGATGCTGATATGCACCTCAATACTTTTCGGCTGTTAAAAAACACTGCGGCAAACGGGAATTGGTCGGTGTTCGGCATTATAATCTTCATTCAGATAATATTTTTTGCGATGGTTATCACTCACGCTGCCGTATCATTCTCTAGAGCACTGATAACTCTCGGAATGTTGCAAAGCAGACATACGCAGACGATAATAGACCGCATTGGTTACATTTTCTGGGCTGTAGTATTCTTAATCGCATCGTTTGCGGTGACAAGAGGCGATATTGTCATGTTCGTTCTCAAATGAGGCGGTGAGGTAAACTAAAAATATGAAAGTTTTGATAATCGGAAGCGGCATTTCTGGAATGATGTGTGCAATTCGCTGTGCCATGCACAATATTCATGCTGTTCTAATCTCGCCGAGTCCTTCCGAGCGGTCGCAGTCCGTTATGGCGGCAGGCGGCATTAACGCTGTTGTCTCGGAATGTGAAGACGGAGACAGCATTGCCTGCCATATCTCAGACACTTTACGGGGCGGCTCTTGGCTCGGCGGTCCGAATGCCGTCAGCGGACTTTGCTCTCATGCGGAAGAAATCATCCGCTATCTTGAAAGCAACGGCACTGTATTTTCGGTTGACGCTGACAATCGTCCGCTAATGCGTGCATTTGGCGGTCAGTCTCATAAACGGACTCATTACTGCGGTTCATCGACCGGCGGTCAGAATGTTCTGTTCGGAAAGACGACAGGCACAAACCTCTGCGATGGCTATGCTGCCGGCAAGCTCTTTATGCAGGGAGCGTTGCTGAAAAATCTTGAGTTCATCCAATATCATCCCACGACGCTTGAAACTTCGCAGAAAAGGATGCTGACTTCTGCCATCAGTATGATGCCGCCAAGTGTCTCAAATGCGGTCTCTGCCTTGAAGTCTGTCCGATGCACATTGAGACGATTGCGTCGATAGGGAAGTTAAATAAATGAGGAATAAAAAAACGAGGTATCAACGCCTTTGGCGGTGATACCTCGTTTTTTTATATTCCAATGCTATACTGTAAAAACTATCGTTTCGTATATGTTTGATACACTCCCGAAACCGTAATTTTCAACGAAGTGCCGTTGAGCTCATATTCCCATGTAGCTGATTGTCCTTCGGACGGACCTCTAGTCCATCTTATGGAAATCGTATTGGAAGTACAAGCGGTTATTTCTCCCATTTCGATAGAATCACCTTCTATCAGTTGAATCAGTTTACCGTCACTTGTAAATTCATATCCCTGAGTAGCATTAAGCATCCATGTTCCGACAATCCTCGAAAGTTGATTTCCGCTTTCACCGTTTCCGTTTCCATTAGTCGTGCCACTGTTTCCGTTGTCCGAAGTGCCGGGATTACATCCCATTAACAGCAGCAGCATCGCTGCAAAGGCTAGTGCAAACATTTTTTTTGTCATAATATTATCCTCCATAAAAAAATTAAATTCGACTCTTCCTGTTTGCTTAGGAGAAGAATCATTTATATAGTTCTGTCAAGAACTATATAAATGTAGTTTACTACATTTAAAATTTTTCTTTTTTTATAGACAAGTTGTTCTTTTTCGATTATAATACTGTAAGGAAATTAATTATGTGTTCAAAGAAACAAACGGAATTCGCAATATTTATCATACATCGGCTCGCTCAGGTTTGGCATAAACAGCCCAACGAAGTATTTCATATTCTTCAGTCGACACATATTCTCGATGATTACATTATCGCTCATTACTATGTTTTGCACACACTCGGCGAACAATATCTTGTGGAAGACATTTCTGAATTTGCAAGAGAAAGAGGAGCAGTGCTATGACGGTTTATTATAACAGTAAACTCAACTCACAGATTGAGCAGGGATTATACGGAATAGAAAATCTCGATTATAAAAATCTGGCAGAAGATTTGATTGAGAATGAAGTGGAACAGTAAAAAAACCGAGACTCCGTGGAGTCTCGGTTTTTTACAACAATGCACTTCCCCACGCTTCTATAAGCCGCTGTAAACTCCAGGCGGCATTTGCGGGACTCGTTGACGGCAGCACTGTGGCTTGAATATGAGTTTGCGGCTCGATATATCGAATGTAGAGTTTTTCGGCGGTTTTGCCATTGACGAAGATTTGCGATACCTGTGAATGAGCCAATATCACTGTTAGATCATTGGCCCGAACGTGACGGATTGAAGCATCCGACGAACCGACAATCTCACATTCCGCGAGGACATCCCACAATGCAAGACGGTTTGACAAAATCAGGGATTTCTTCTCATCGACAGTTGTCGGAATGTCCGCACCAAATAAGGCGGCAATCACTTTCCAAAAGCGATTCTGCGGATGTCCGTAAAAAAAGAGGTTCTCCCTCGACTTCACAGACGGGAAACTGCCGAGTATCAGTTTATCGGACTCTGCATTGAAAAGTGGCGGAAACGGATGGAGTTGTGTGGCAGCGGAATTAGGCATGGGTGGATTATATTAAACAAAAAAGACATTCGGTTCATCGAATATCGCAAACTTATCATCGTGAGTAACGAAAGTCATGCCGTCAGCTTTTGCCTGCGATAAAAGAATTTTGTCAAACGGATCTTTGTGCTCTTGAGCATTTTCTTTAAGCTGCAATGATTCCAATGCAATGACATGCCGGTCGTCAAGTTCGAGTTTTTTGAAACCTGCCTGCTCGCAGTATTGTATAAACAAAGCTCCTGAGATAGACATATTTCCTGGATTTTTCGCATGCTTTATTGCAACTTCCCATACGGACACTGTGCTGTAATAGAAAACATAATGGGGATTTTCTAATATGAGTTTTGCTTTTGCAGAGAGTTTATGCGGTTCGATAAGAGTCCATAAAAGCAAATGTGTATCCAATAAAACTTCCATAGATTAGTCTTCTCCTAAAAATTCTGCTGCAATTTCATCATCAAGATAATGAATATCATCGGGAATGGTAAACTTTCCTTTTGCAATGCCAATTCGTATCGGTGGATTATCCTGCGGAATAAGAACGATTTTTGCAACAGGTTTGTTTCTGCGACAGATAACGAATTCATTCTCATCGTGATTTTCAAGCATCTCAAGTATCTTTGAAAACTTGGTCTTCGCTTCCAAAACATTCATTGTACACATAATATCCTCCTTGTAAAGTTAGTCAACTTGACTATATTATAGTGCAGACAGCTTCGGTTGTCAAGGAAAAATTGGGAAATATGGAAACCGTATAAAAAGTTGCATAGATGTTGGCAGTATTTCAGACCTCACCCCGCCGACAACATTGTTGTCGGCTGCCCATCTCCATTGTGGAGAGGGACTTGTGTCTCGTCATAGTTTATAGTTTATCTGTCGGTAATAGATTTAATAAAAATGAATAAATTATATCATTTAATCAGTGTCAGAAAAACTGATTGACATTTGATGTGCGATGTGGTATAAATTAAATATATTATTAATAGAATAAAATGTAGTGATGAAAAATGGCAAGAGAACCTTTAGAACCAAATTTATGGAATATAAGAAAACTTTATGAGAATAAGCTTTTTGAAATACCTGTTTATCAAAGGCCGTATTCTTGGGATGCAGATAATGTTTCAATATTACTAGAAGATATATTAAATTCTTTTAAAGAAAAAGAAACTGTCAAAAGCTATTATACGGGGAATGTTATCATTCGAGAAAATGATACAAAGACTGATGGAAATATAAAAGCCTATGATATTATAGATGGGCAACAACGAACAACAACTTTTACATTAATTCTTTTGGCACTACATTCGTTATTTTCAAAAATTTGCATAAATCAAAATGATCCTTTGATCTTTGATGTAAAACGGTTGTTGTGGCAACACAGTTTAACACGATATCCTGAAAAAGAGTTCCCTTCGTTAAAACTTAACAGTATAGAAAAAGAAGCTTTCTCTGAACTTTATGATTACGCATTTGATACTCCTCAAACACTTTATTCTTTTGCTGAGAATTATACTTGTAAGTCTGATTATGAAAAAAGAGTTATTGAAAACTTTAAACTTATTTATGATACATTAAGTAAAACAGTTTGCGAAGATGAAAATAAACTTCTTGATTATGCTTCGTATGTTATTGAAAATATAAATTTTATCAATATTGAATGTACTGATAATGTAAATAAGGTCTTTTCTATTTTTGAATCCATTAACAGTAAGGGTAAGCCTCTTGAAGAAATTGATAAAATAAAGTGTTTCATTTTTTCAGAATTGGATGAGAAATCATATAAATCGTGCTTAAAACAATGGGGAGATTTGATTATTCAGACAAAAGATAACCTGTATGATTATCTTATGATATATATAAGAGCATATATTAAATATTATCGTTCAAATATTACTCTTTTATATTTTAAATCAATTGCTTCTAATGAGATGAAGAAACATTTTGAAAAGACAACACTGAACGAAACTTTCAAAGCCTTGCTAGAAGATATGTCAAAAAAAGTAAAGTACTATAATATGTTATCTGACATAGAATTATTAAAACAACTTTATAATAATCATAAGCTACGAATGTATTTTAGACTGTTTTCTGGTAATTATAACCATCCTAAGCCTTTATTTTTTAGGACATTTATTGAATTTGCAAATAATAAGATTTCAGGAGATAATTTTGTAGATATTTTCGCGACTATTACAAATTTTATGATAGAGAGTCTTACTTTCCTAAATAAAGATAGCAAAGATGTTATAACGATGTTTACTAGAATATTCGATGATATTTATGAAAACGGTATTAACACAGCAACAATAAAATACTATGTTGCGAAAGAATCCGCAAAAAGCAATATAACAAAAGATTTTCTTAAATATTCGATAGCTAATTACGATGCCTATTCACATAAGAAAATTTCAGTTCCTTTACTTGCATTATATGAAGCTTATGATGAAAATTCTGGAAATTTGTCTTATGATCAAGCCGATGTTTTAACATCAAAATTTTCAGATAGTTTTTCTCTTGATCATTTGCTTGTTCAGACTCCAGAGCCAGAAGATATTAATTATAAATATTATTGCAAGAAAACAGATGGGAATGAAATTCTTGTATTGAAAGATGGAAGTGATTTTCCAGAACAAATTCAAGATGGAATGTCATATGAAGATTTTCAAGCCCAAGTATTAAATAAATTTGGGAATGTTAGGATTTATTACAGAGATAAGAATTCTTCAAGACAGAATAATGCAATAGAATTAAAGGAATATGGAAATTTTACTGATTATTCGGATATTGTTAAACGAGAACAAAAAATTGTTGATTTTTTTATAGAGAAAATTCTTACAATTCCTATTATTAATCAGTCAGATGAACCAAAGAAATCTAGAAAGTCTCCTACAAAGTTACCCAAAATTGATGAACTTATTGATGCTGGAATTATTTCAATTGGCGATAAACTTTATATAACCTTATATCCTGATGATTCCATAGCAACGCTTGTTTCTCCAACAAAGGTTGATTATAAGGGAAAAACCATGTCCACAAATCAATGGGGACAAACTGTTACCGGTTGGAAAACTATACAAATTTATAAATTTGCTTGCGTATTAGGAGAAACAGAAACATTAGCTGAAAAAAGGAAATTACTTATAAATGAAAATTAATCTCTGATTTGTCTTTGTTCATCTTCATTTAATAAAAATAATAAAAAAGGTTTCAGTGTAAATTCCTATCATATTCAGATGTAGTTTTTCACAATATAGACTAGAACTGAATACAAATCACAAAAATATAACCATATAATAAGGTATTGTAATTTTATTCCCAACTATACCGACATTATTTTCCGACAGCTTGTAACAGATGTCTGCTTCATACTGAGGATTTTTGAGTATCGTGTTTGCGGACTTTGTATTGCCGGTCGTTGCTTTTACTTCGATAAGAGAGATTTTGTCTTTGACTTTAGAAACGAAGTCTATTTCAAGTCCGGAATCTTTATGAAAATAATAAAGTTTCCTGTCTTGTTTAGAGAAACTGTCAGCTATGATATTCTCAAAAATAGCACCTTTATAAAATCCCAAATCACCGGAAAGTATTTTCGCAGCACTGTCACGGTCAAGCATAGAAACAAATAGACCGGAATCCTGCATATAAATCTTAAAGATATTATCAATTTTATTCCCTTCAAGCGGATCAGTAATACTTGTAAGGTTGTAGCAAAGATTTATTATTCCAAAATCATACAGCCATTGGATTGCCGGTTGATAGTTTTCCGATCGGCCTTTCTTTTCCAAAACCGAGAATACAAATTTTTTATTTTCTTTTGCAAGCTGAGCAGGAATAGATTCAAAAACCCTGTTAATTCTGCCAAGAAGTGCAAGGTCTATTTCCTCATTTTCATTTTCGTCTAGATGCTTACCAAAATCATCTTTATATTCTTCAATAATATCGTGCTGTTCTTGCCAAACTACATTCATATCGTTAGTTGAAATGAATCTGTCAACTATATATGGAAGCCCGCCCACGCAAATATATTCTTTGAAATATCTAAGCATCGCTGTGTGAGTTGCTTCGCTTACAGGGGTTTTAGTTTCATAACATTCTCGAAGATAGCTGATTACATTTTCATCGATACCTTTCGCCCAAAGGAATTCTTCAAAGTCCATTGGTTTCATATAAATTATGCGTTCAAAGCCGGTTGGAACACCTTTGCTTTTTTTCTTATTATAGCCTTTTATCCCAAGCAGAGAACCTGTCGCAATAATGTCAAACCGTCCGTCTTCGCAAAATGGCTTTATACTTGAACGGGCATTTGCACATTCCTGAATTTCATCAAAAATTATTACCGTATTCCCTGCTTCAAAGTGTGAGTTCGGTAAAATTGCAGAAATATCTACTGTTATCCTGTCGACATTAAGGTCTGCGTCAAAAATCTTTTTCGCACTTTCATTTTCTTTGAAATTTACATATATAACATTTTTATAGTTTTCTTTTGCAAATTCGCAAACACTGTAAGTTTTACCAATTTGTCGCAGCCCCTTTACAACGAGGGCTTTCTTTTTGCCATCGGAGTTTTTCCATTTCTCAAATTCCGATATGATTTTTCGTTTGAACATACGATCTCCTGCACTTTTTCAAGGGAGTTTTTGTTATTTTGTCGCACTTTTTCAAGGGACTTTTTACTCGTATAATACACTTTTTCAAGGGAGTTTTCAAGAGTTTTTTGTTTTATTTTCATATCTCTAGCCGCATAAAAATATCCGCATACGGATTGTCGTTGAATCGGTCGATGCGGACAAAGCCCGCCCGCTCATATAAGTGCAATGCACTTTTATATTTCGACATGGAATCCAAAACAATGGCACTGTAGCCCAATCCTTTCGCCGATGAAATCGCTTTGTTCAATAACAGTGTGCCGAATCCTTTGCCTCTAAACTCCGAGGCCAGATACAGTGATTTCAATTCCGCAGTGCTGCCGTCAATGTCCTTCAAGCCGACAGTGCCGATTAGATTATTGTCGTCAAGCATACAATAGAACCGTTTGAACAAATGCGAAATATCGTTATAAAAATCATGCCGCCCCGTCGGCTCAAACACCTTGCCCAATTCTCTAAAAACTCTGTCGGTAAAATCGAAGATGCTCTGTTTGTAAGATTCGTCGTAGGGGATTATTTTGATGTTCATTGTTGTTCCCATTCTTTCTTTAATATCGAATACCAGACAATATCGATGATGCCTTGATTGTTGAGTCCTGATTTTCGCAGAGTTCCTTCATAGGTCATCCCGATTTTCTGCATAACTCTGCCGGACTTCGGATTATCACTGTCGTAACCAGCCGCAATTCTGTTAAATCCGACTTCTTCAAACAGATATTTCAGCACCGCACAAGCCGCTTCCGACATAATGCTTTGTCCCCACCATTTTGTACCGATACAATAACCGAGATTTGCTGACAAAGTCTCATCATGATAAGAGACAACCGAGATATTACCGATGACTTCTTTCAATTCTTTCTGCTCAATCGCCCAATTATAAAAATCGAGCTTATCATACTTCGCACTCCAATCAGACAGCACCATTTTTGTAACATTCCAGTCTGAATGTGTCGGCCAGGTCAGATATTTGGTAACTTCATCTTCGCTTGCCCAATTCCAAAACATTTGCTGTGCATCTTTGATTGTAAAGCGGCGAAGAATAAGCCGACTTGTTTCAAGCCTTTGCGTGCCTTTGTGAGTTAGCATTATGTTTTTTACTCCTTGTTGGATGTTTCATCATCCTCCGCCAAATACGGTATCATAAACACCGGCAGATTCAGATGCTCGTCAATGTGGCAGACATCTTTCTGTGAAAGAATGATTGTATCAGCAAGAGTTTTGGAATATTTTTTCCTGTACATTGACAGCGATTCATATTTGCCTGTGCCGGATGATTTTACTTCCAACGCATATTGCTTTGCTCCTTTCGACAAAAGGAAATCAACTTCATAATAATGCGTACTGCCAATTTTCTCCCAAGTGTGATAATAGAGCTCATATCCCGCCGCAGATATAACTTGAGCAACAACATTTTCATAGAGATAACCGAGATTTGCCGGCAGTTTATCCGACAGAAGTTTTGTATAAATGTTATTGGCTGTCTCAGGTCTGTCTCCGAAAAGCAGCGTAACGAATAGACCAATATCAGCAAGATATAATTTATAACTTTCAAGATTTTTTGTCAAAGACAGACTGACTTTTGGATCTGTCGTATTGTAAGAGACAAGAACCGTTTTGGAATCAAGTAAATCAAATAAGAGTTCATCATCTTTTATGCTTTTTCGTTTGCCTTTGGCACTTGTAATGTTATATCGCTTCGTATTTCTGGCGAGTTGAGCAGGGACAGACTGATACATTGCAAAGATTCTGCCGCTCGGATCTATTTTTTTGAAATCATCTTCATAAAGACTGATTATGGAGCGTTTAATATTGTCAATCTCGGTGAAATTCTTGCCGTCAATATATGCCGCAACAGCCTGTGGCATTCCGCCAATCGCCATATATAGTTTAAAATCCCTCATCAGTTTGCGGTTGACAGTCTGACCGAGAGACTCCTTCATTTCATAAAGTTGCCGAGTCAGATTATAAGCATCACTTTTTGTCGCCCACAGAAACTCTTCGTAGTCCATCGGATACACAGGGATTTTCATTTCTTCAGACGGTATGAGGATGTCTCGGACATTTTTCTTAATGGAAATAAGCGAGCCTGTTTCAATATAATCATAGCGTCCGTCTGCGACAAGATGTTTAATTGCCTGTCGAGCTTTTGGGAACAGCTGAATCTCATCAAAAACTATGACAGATTCCCGCTGATACAGCTTTATACCGACGGCAGCCTGAAGTTTCAGGAAAAATAAATCAAGATTATAAATGTCATCAAAATAACTTTTTATTTCATTGGAGACTTTGGAAAAGTCAAGCAAGATATATGATTTGTATTCGTTTTTGGCAAATTCTTCCGCAATCGTAGATTTCCCGACACGGCGGGCTCCTTCCAATAAAACGGCATATTGACCGTTCCATTCTTTTTTCCATTTCAATAATCTGTTATATGCTTTTCTTTTGAATGCCATATTGTATTGTCTCCGTTATCACAATATTAACATAAAAAGTGCATTTCTTCAAGATTTTTCTTGCCAAAATTTGCATTTTCTTCAAGATTTTTACAGCAAAAACAATGCGTTTATTCAAAACTTTTTACTTCAAAACAATGCGTTTCTTCAAGATTTTTTGTATTTCATCTAATCCGGCTCTCCACTTCCTCTTCCGTCAGGAATCCGATCGACGCTCCGTTATGCTTAATCTTCTCACCGGCGAATATCTGAGCCCGCAGAAGTGCGTCAGCGGCAGACAGACCTTTTGTATAGAAATGAATAAATGCGGAAAACAGAGCATCGCCCGCTCCGACAGTATTGACGACATGCGAGCAAGGCACGCAGTCATAATGAGTAATCGTATCGGTTAATCTCTCATAAAGCGTTGCTCCGCTGCTGCCTTGTCCCAGCACAATGATACTCATTCCGTATTGATTTTTCAGAGCAGTCAGAAAATCATGCGGAGAACATGGCAAACCTTCGTCACTGAGGAATACAATATCGGCACATTCCAAGAACTCACGATTATATTCGTCATTAATATCCGACAAAACATGAACATCTGTCGCAATCCTCTTGCCGAGACGCTTCGCTTCGTGCAGCAGCGTGCGGTTAAAGTTAATATTGCAGCATACCACGGTATCGGTATTCTCAATCTCAGCTCTAACGAATGAGCAGTCCAGCCGCCGATCCTGAATATCTTTGAGATCACAGTATATCTGACGGCGACCACTCGGTTCGACCAGCACCACACTCTGGGCAGAACATTCCAGAGTTCGCTGCAGATATTTCGTCTCAATGCGGTCCTTATGCAGAGTTTCTTCTATTATATTGCCTGTTATATCATTGCCAATGAACGAGACAAAAGTCACATTATCGCCGAGAGTCTTCAACGCCTTCGCAGCATTATACCCGACACCGCCGACATTCATACCTATCCCGAAAAACGGATAATCAATCGGATAATAATTAATCGGAAATCCACGCACACTCACAGGCGTTTCGATATTCACAAGTCCGGATACTAATACATTCATAACCTATCCCTTATCTCCTTCCTCACCATCTCCACATCTCCGCTTGTCAGAATGGGAATCAACTCATTAATCTCTTCAATCGGTTTGTCCCACCATTTGAAACACTCCAACAGAGAGATCAGCTTGTCATCAAATCGCTTGCGGAGCGGGCGGGCGGGATTACCGACAACAATCGTGTATGGCTCAATGTTGCTGCCGACAACGGCATTCGCTCCGATAATCGCTCCGTCGCCGATATGCACACCCGGCAGGATTGTGGCATTCTGACCAATCCACACATCATTACCGATAACCGTGTCGCCCTTGAGCGGCAAGTCGGACTTAGCAGGCGGCTGCATATTCCAGCCCTGCAGCGTGTAGAACGGATAAGTCGTGACGGCATTCATCTGATGGTTCGCCCCATTCATCACGAACTCAACACCGGCGGCAATCTGGCAAAACTTCCCGATAATCAGATTGTCACCGTTCCACTCGTAAAGGTGAGTAACATGACTCTCAAAGTCACTGTCGGCGATATATGTAAAGTCGCCAACGATAATATTGGGATTGGTAAGCGTCGGCTTGACATAAATCTCTTTGTCATAACCTGCAATCGGATGGATTGTCATAGGGTCTGGGAGTTTGTTGTTTTGCATATTGTCTCCTTAATTTCCAAGCAAAAACTTATGAATCGGCACAACTTCAATCGTCCAACCTTTCTTGTTTATAATCCGTTCTTCCTCATTAGTAACTATGATTAGTCTTTTCACGCCTTCAGTTTTTTCCGCAAGCGTCACAAGACTGCGAACTTCACGTTCTTCAGCATTGTCTAATGTATATGCCACCTGAATCGCCGTTCCGTCATCCGGCAGGTAAAAGTCCACATCTACGCCTGTCTGATTTGATTTCAGATAATAAACTTCATCTTCGTATTTGCGTTTAAGATATACGGCAACAGTATTTTCCAGAAGTGCGGAGTTCTTATCGACGAGAAAAAGAGAAAGCAGCCCATTGTCAAAAAAGTAAAATCTCGGAAGGCTCTCTTTTTCTGCAAATTTTGAGAAATAATTCTTCGTCCGAAACACAAGATATGCGTTTTCAGCGTAAACGGAATATTCAATCATGGAATCCGTTGAAGTCTTGGTTCCCGTGGCTCTAACATTGCCTGCAAGAGTGTTAAAAGATATTTCATTCATTACGGTTTCTGCGATTTTTTTAATCATGAGTCTAAGTGCAAGTTTATTGTTTACTTTTTCCCGTTCTATTATGTCGCCAAGGAGAACTTTTTCATAGACAGATTTAATATATTCTCTTTTGTTCGTAAGCAGCAGAGTTTCCGGAAGTCCTCCGCTTGCGATATATTCCATACAGGCTTTTTTTATCGCTGCGGATTTTGAAGTTGTAAGCATTGCATTTTTATCATGCTCAATGTTTTTATAATCCAGCGTTTCGGCAAAAGAAAACGGCATAATCATTTTCGGAATATACCTTCCGCCAAGGGTGCTTGCCATCTCGGAACTAAGCATTTTTGCATTACTGCCGGTGATGTAAACCCGCATTTTTTGATCGGCAAGCCTTCGGGCAAAATGCTCCCAACCGTCAACAATCTGAATCTCATCAAAAAAATAATATATTTCTTTAGAGTCTGCAAGTTCATGTGCCACTTCAACAATGTCGTTAAAGTCACTTATCGTAAATCCAAGCAACCTGTCATCTTCAAAATTGACATATATTATTTGCGACCAGTCACAGCCTTCCGCTACAAGCTTTTTTGCGATCTTATATAACAAAGTAGATTTGCCTGCACGCCTTAGACCGACAAGAATGTAATTTGCATTCTTGTCAAATGAATAATCCCTTTTTATAATGTTGGCATTTTTTATAATTTCTCTCTGGTCAAATATAACCTGTTTTAATGTCGTATGATTCATATACATGCTCCAACTTAATCCTGCTCTATTATATCGTATTTACACGATAAAATCAATAGTTTTTTATCGTGTTCGCACGATAAAATCATATAACATTATATCCTGTTTTCATTTTCCTATTTCTTCTTTTTATCGGGCAATTCTTTGCAAATCGCAGTAACCAGCTCACGCAGAAAATCTCTGTCATCGGAGTTTTCAACAAGCAGCATTTCATTCGCACCTTCGTAAGGCAGTTCATGCGGAGCATCTGGTATTCTCTCAAGAGCGGATTTTGTCGGCTTGACAAGGAAGCGGTTATCATATATACCGCCGAATATTTTGCCGTTGCAGTAGAGAATGTACTCGCCCATCATCGCCCGGTAAGTTATGCCGTCGATCAGCGACAGCTGGTCAAGAATGTAATCAAGATATTCTTTAGATGATGCCATATTCAGCTCCTATTTTCATACGCATACCCGAAATTTATCGGCGGCGAAGTGACCGAGATATACTCGAATGCTTCCTGACTGTCATTCCGCAGACCGTGAATATCACCGTCGGCAAATCTGACGACATCACCGGCAGTAAACTCTTCCTCGCAGTCATTGTCAAGAAGCAGCTTGCCGCTTCCGCTAATCGCAATCCAAATCTGCTCGGAAGTGTCATGCTTGTGCCGCGGCTGCCCGTGTGCAGGCTGAACTGTCACCTTTGTAATGGTGACTCGCTCCGAACGGCTGTTGTCGGGATTGAGCAGCTGTGCCGATGTTACTCCCGGATTGCTTAGGACTTTTATATCGGAATGTTTTATAAGTTCCATTTTTCTTCCTTATTAAATGTCATTATTTTATAATATTGTCCGCAGCCTTTCCAAGAACAGTTCTGCGGCGGCCGTAAATTTGCGATGACGAAGCCAAACCACACTCATGGAAGTCGTCAGTTCAGGCATAAGCGGTCGGAAACAGAGATAACTGCTTTCGCTTGTGTCTGTCAGTCCGTCGAATGTCAGGAGCAATCCGACACCTTCACGGGCAAGCACCGAGCCGTTGTAAGACAGATCAAGCGAAACAACGACATTCAGCTTCGATATATCATCACCGAACCACTTAGGCAGATCGGCATCAAGTGCCTGCCTCGATACCATTAACGGTTGGTCAAGCAAATCCTTCGGCTCGATATAATCTTTCTTGGCAAGCGGATTGTCTCGCCGCATAACAACGCCCCAGCGATCGACAGACGGCACGGACAGACAATTATACTTAGTCAGGTCGGGATTATCACAGATAACGGCGAAATCAAACAACCCCTTGTCAAGTTTCTCAAGCACTCGCTCCGAGTCTCCTGCATACAGATGATAGCGAATCTTCGGGTAGTTTTTCTTCAAATGATTGACACTTTTGCCGATGAATCCGATATGACGGCTCTCGGCACAGGCAATAGCAATATCGCCGCTTACATCATTCTCACCGAATACTTTGAAGTCATCAAGAGTTTTGTCGGCAAGTGACAAAATCTCTTCGGCACGGTCGCAGAGCAGTTCACCGGCAGGTGTCAGCCGTATCGCATAATTCGTCCGTTCAAAGAGTTTCTCACCGAGTTCCCATTCCAGATCTTTAATCTGACGGCTCATCGTCGGCTGCGTGACATTCAGCCTTTCCGCTGCTTTGGTGATACTTCCGAGCCGAGCCGTTTCCAAGAAATATTTCAATACGCGTAATTCCATATTTTTATTATAGCACAATTGTGCCATTTGGTCAAGTTATTCATTATAAGCATAACTAATTATAGAAACAAAATATTTGAAATATCTAATAAACTGTGTTATATTAAGATCATCAAATAAACGGAGGCAAAAAATGAAATTTTACAAATCAGCAATTATTTTAGCAGTATTATTGGCAGCCGTATCATGCGGCAAGGAGAACAACATGGCAAACGGAACATCGGCACAGATTAGCAAAGACAAGGAGCATTACACATTCACACTGAATGAGAATGTCACAAGAACGAAAGTAACATTCCGAAATCACTTCGGGATTGAGTTAGTCGGAGATCTTTATACGCCGGTAAATGAGACCCTGAAACAAGTTCAGGGTGACAATGGCAAGTATGCGGCAATCGCAGTCAGCGGTCCGTTCGGAGCGGTGAAAGAGCAATCAAGCGGCTTATATGCCAATGAAATGGCTCGCCGAGGTTATATCGCACTTGCATTCGACCCGTCATTCACGGGCGAGTCAGGCGGAATGCCGCGATATATGAACAGCCCGGACATTAACACGGAAGACTTTATGGCAGCGGTGGACTTCTTGTCAGTGCAGGATAATGTTGATCCCGATAAAATCGGCATAATCGGTATATGCGGCTGGGGCGGTATGGCTCTTAACACTGCGGCAATCGATACTCGCATCAAGGCAACTGTTGTATCGACTATGTATGACATGAGCCGAGTCACCGCAAACGGTTACTTCGACAGTGCAGCGAACGCCGATGCCCGCAATGAAGCACGCAAAGCTCTTATGGCACAAAGAATTAAAGATTACAAGGCTGGCACATATCAGCTTGGCGGCGGTGTCGTAGATCCGCTTCCTGATGACGCTCCTTATTTCGTCAAGGATTACTACGCTTACTACAAAACGCCGCGAGGTTACCACGAGCGAAGCCTCAACTCAAACGGCGGCTGGAACATTCAGGCAGGAACATCTCTTTTGAATACGAAACTCCTTGCTTATGCAGATGAGATTCGCAGTGCGGTGCTGATTATCCACGGAGAGAAGGCACACAGCCGCTACTTCGGCGAAGATGCTTATAAGAAACTCACGGGTGACAACAAAGAACTGATGATTATCCCTGACGCAAGTCATGTAGATCTGTATGACAACTTTGAGAAGATTCCGTTCGATAAAATCGAGACATTCTTCGCAGATAATCTTAAATAAAATCTTTTCCTCCTTTAATAAGAAACCATGAGTGCTCGCTGTAAAGCGAGCATTTGTGGTTTTGTCGTTAAGTTATTTCCTCATTTTTTTGGATAATCACTAAAAAAATTTTTTATCGTTGATTTTTGCTAATTTATTCAGTATAATTAACATTAGGAGCAGAATATGACAACAGATCAGCTTGCACGCATTTTATTTGACTTTTGGAAGAATACGAAGATTAAAGAAGGCTACCACCTGCCGTCACGATGTCCGATCTATGAACGGAACTCCGACAATGTTGACATTCAGGAGAATGCCGACATCATCCACTGCGGACACTGCAACGCACAATTGTGCGGATTTGACGAACTGGATGAGTATGTTCGACAGGAATACTTGGAATTGGCGAAGAAGTATTTATAAATATATAGGAGACAATAATGAATATTTTAGTTTTAATGGGAAGTCCCCATCCGAAAGGAAATACGGCATTTTTGGCAGACGCATTTACCGAAGGTGCGAAGTCGGCAGGGCATAATGTGACGAGACTCGGAGTCGGCTCGATGAAGATTAACGGCTGTATCGGCTGCGAATATTGTCACGGCAAAGGTGCCGGTCAGTGCATTCAAAAAGACGATATGCAGACAGTTTATCAGGAAATGGCTAAGGCCGATATGATAGTTTTCGCAAGTCCGATTTATTATTGGTCATTCAGCGGTCAGATGTCGTCGCTTATCACGAGATTTTATTCGCAGAGCAATGAATCTCTTGCTGTCAAGAAATTTGCGATGCTGCTCAGCTCCGGTTCGCCCGGCGTGTATGAGCCGACAACAAGTCAGTACAAAAGTGTCATCGGCTATATCGGTGCAAAGGATTGCGGCATCGTTACCGCCTACGGCGATCAGAACAAGACGCAGGCAAAAGCTGACGAGGCTTATAATATTGGTAAGAATGCGTAAAACATTCGAGAATAAAAAACCGAGGTTCTGTGAACCTCGGTTTTTTATTCTCCTATTCATTCTCTAAACTCAGGCACATATTGCTTTATCAGTGCAAGGATGCGGTCTCTGTCATAACTTTCCGCTGCAGCACGGAACTCATCTATCATAGTTTGGATCTCTTCCTTAGAGATCTGTCGGCGAGACTCACCTGTCCATAAGATTTTGTCGAACTCGGAAGGTTTGAGTTTGGTTTTATCATAGCTTAGTTCTTCATAGAGCTTTTCGCCGGGACGCAGACCAATAATCTTAATCGGTATCTCACCTTCGGTATGACCGCTCAATCGTATCAGATTTTTCGCTAAGTCCATAATGCGGATCGGCTGCCCCATATCCAAGACAAACGCATTCTGCTCAGTCGGCGACTGCGGTATGCAGACAGCCTTGATAACGAGCCGAGCCGCTTCGGGAATTGACATAAAATACCGTTCAATATCCGGATGCGTCAGCGTAATCGGACCGCCGGACTCAATCTGCCTCATAAATGTCGGGATGACGCTGCCTCTTGATGCCAGCACATTGCCGAAACGCACAATTGTGCAGTGTGTTGTATCCTGCATATAATTATATCCGCTGACAAGCAGTTCTGCGATGCGTTTCGTCGCTCCCATAACAGAAGTCGGGCGGACAGCCTTGTCTGTAGAAATGAGGAGAAACCGCTCAACATCGGCAGAGATCGCAGCCTGCAGCACATTATTAGTTCCGAGGATGTTATTCTTCACGGCTTCATCGGGATAATCTTCCATCAGCGGCACATGCTTGTGAGCGGCAGCATGGAATACTATATCCGGTTTATGCTTGGTGAACTCATGAGAGAGTTTGTTCTTGTCACGAATGTCTCCGATTATATATGTAAATCTGCTCTCGCTGCGAAACTCTTCGATCAGATTGTATATGGAGTTCTCACCGCGGCCGAGAGCCACGAGTTTCCGAATGGGCAGCCGCAGCACATTACGCACAATCTCCGAGCCGATTGAGCCGCCTGCACCTGTGATTAGGACAGTCTTATCCTTATAAATATCATCGGTCTTGTCATACTCCATGCCGACTTCTTCGCGGCCGAGCAGATCTTCCGGTCTGACAGTCCGCAGCTGCTTCCAATTCGCTTCGCCTTGGATAATGTCATATATCCCCGGAATAATCCTAAGTTTCGTGCAGCCGGGAGGTATCTTGTCGATTATATCGGATATGACATTCTGAGGAGCCGACGGTATAGCGATCAAAACCTCGTCGGGCTGCTCCCATTCCAGTATATCCGGCAGATCTTTGATTGCTCCGATCACATCAATGCCGCAGACAGACTGCTTTGCAGGATCATCATCTATGAAACCTATAATCTCATATTCATCACGGATCTTGCCCTGACGCTGCATATCGTTGCAGACCATCTTGCCGGCAACACCGGCACCGATTATCAAAGCTCGCTTCTTCATCTGATGTCATCCCTCGTCAGTTTTGTGCCGGCTTTGATATTCCGTGCTGCCTGCTTTCCTATTATACAGTTCATCTCTGATACAGGGATGCCATCGCCGGGACGAAGTGCTGTTATATTCTCAGCTGAGAATGTCTGACCTGCCGAGATGTCACATTCTGCGAACAAACTGCGCCTTGCAAACGGAGCGATCGTCATATCCGCCCTATCCGCAGCCGACAGAGTTCTGCACATCCTGTCCGCAGAATGTATCGCATCGATGTAGATCTTCATCTCATCCGGATCGGTTGAGATCGCCTGATCAGGCCCCGGCAGACTCTTATCCGAAGTAAAATGTTTCTCGAAGAATGTCGCACCCAACGCACGAGATGCCACCGCAGCCGTCGGATTAGGCGTATGATCCGAAAATCCGATCGTAAAATGAGGATAGCGGTTTTTCAACACGGCAATCGCATTGAGACACAGATCCTCTTCGGCCGGCGGATATTTGGAGATGCAGTGCAGGATTATTATTTGATTATTATTCTTCCCAAGAATGGTCTCGACTGCATTATCGATTTCCCGGAAGTCACTCATGCCGGTAGACAGGATAACAGGCTTGCCAAATGAAGCTGCGTGGCTAATGAGATCAAGATAAGTTATATCCGACGATGCAATCTTGAATGCCGGCACATCGAGTTTGGCTAACATCTCTACTGTCTCATGGCAGAATGGCGTTGAGATGAACGGGATATTCACCGCTTTGCAGTGATCGGCTATTTGGCGGAACTCGTCAGCAGACAGTTCCAAGTCTTTGAAAATATTATAAGCCGGATTATCCGCTCTCATCAAGTGTTCGGTGATATAACTCTGGAACTTCACTCCGTCAGCACCGCTTTTTATTGCATCGTCAATCATTCTGCATGCCAGCGATACATCCTTGTTATGATTCAACCCGATCTCCGCAAGCACAAATGAGTCGGTGGTGGTATTGAATAAATCTTGCATCTTTGTCTCCCAATCTTTCTCTCCTGTGCATAATTATATCTCATTTTCGGATTATGGTCAATAGGAAAATGAAATGAGAGGAATATTTATGTTACGCCCTCTGTAACAGAGGGTGTAACATAAATATTCCTTACGAAAAAGTCAAGTTATGGGTATTAATTTTCATATTTTTGTGAAATTAATACCCATAAAGGCTGTTTAACTGTTACAATTTTATCGCCATTGTGACATTAACTTCTTTACTTTCCCAATCGTAGCCGCCGCCAAATGATGTTCGCTGTATGAATGACATCAATCTCTGCCCGGTAGTCTTTTTATAGATACTGTAAGTTCGACCTGCTCTGATAAAATGAATCGCACTTAACGGATCTATAATTAACCCTACTAATAACATAGAAACTGCGATTGGCAGCAAGATATAAGAACCATTACCAAAAAAAGGTCCACGATACCAAGCTAATTTACCATTCCACCGTCGGGAGTTTCCGTAGGGATCATCATATCCTATTGTGTCGTAGAGTATATTGAGAGTAGTTAAAACTGTGAATACAGATCCAAGCGGGATTAACAACGCCTCACTAACGGCAGCCTGCACGATACCAGCTGTTAAGTGTTTCTTAAATTGTTTGTGCATTTGCTCTTTATTTGACGGATCAATACCATTTTTGTCTAATATTTTTTCCTTAAACTTCACCTCTTTATCCGTTAGTACTTTACCGCTCTGTGATGTTGCATCACTTTCCTGTGCAAATGCACTGATCGTTAAAATCATCATTAATATAACTGCTAAAAATCTTTTCGACATAATGTCTCCTTCTTGTTTGAAAATTATATTTTTTCTAAAATGTCATAAAATACCTGAAATGAATAAACCGAAAATAAAATTACAATAAAATTATGAAGAAGAAAAATAAGTTCTCATAAAGAACCTCCTGTGTTCTGAAATTAATCACAATAAACCCGTATCGCAAAATAATTGCCACGGGCATCAGAATCTCAGAACACTATAGAAAACCTATCAGCCCATTTGCGATACGGGTATTTCCAATGGAGTTCCCCGTTCTTCAATGAGAAAGTGTTCTGAAAAATCTTTATTTGGCATGGAGTGGCAATTCCATTACCAAATATTATTGTCATCTGCTTTTACTGTATATTATAATCCGAAAAATGTCAAGAATAATTTATTTTATCGCTCGAAAATCGTATAAAGTCACTCTCCATCGCTGATGAAGATACCCGACACAATGTCGGGCGTGCCGAAGGCAGGGGCAATGCTTCGTATGCCTTTGACAATTCTCGGATTTTATGCTACAATCGCACCATGTTACCGATTACCGATATTTACAAGAAGATGCCCAAAGAGGCTCTGACCATAATCGAGCAGACTTTCGATCCGGCTGTGTTCGACAAGATACTGCAGGCATTTCGAGCCAAACGCAGGACGACATTCCGCATTAATACTCTGCTCGGCACGAAGAAAGAAGTCGTCGATACGCTAAGGCAGAGCGGTTTCAAGTTTCGAGAGCTGCAATACCTGCCGAATGCGTATATCCTCGACGACGAAGCTGACAATAAGCTGCTTAAGACTGATTTGGCTGCCGCAGGTAAAATATATCTGCAGAGTACATCCAGCATGATACCGCCGGTTGTCCTGTCTCCGCAAAAGGATGAGCTGATACTTGATATGGCGGCGGCTCCCGGCAGCAAGACGAGTCAGATCGCAGCTATAATGGGCAATACCGGCAAGATAATCGCTGCCGAAGAGGACAAACTGCGTATACAGCGTTTGGACCATAATCTGCATCTGCTCGGCGTAAACAACGCTGAGACTGTGTGCGGTGACAGCACTAAGCTGACTCTTGACGCTTTGGGCGGCAGGTTATTCGATCGCATACTTATCGATGCTCCATGCTCCGGCGAAGGCCGGTTCAATCTCTACGATCGGCAGAGTTACGGACTGTGGCGGGCAAACATGAGCCGCACATTGTCTAATCTCCAGAAGAAGATGCTCCTGCACGGCATATCACTGCTGCGATCCGGCGGCACGGCAGTCTACTCGACATGCACGCTGAATATCCGCGAGAATGAAGAAGTCGTCCAGCACCTGCTTGACAATTGTGCTGAAGTCAAGATCGTTCCAATCGGAGCGGAATTACCGGAGATGAAAAATACAATGCCAGGATTCACATCATTTGGCGAGACTAAGTTTGACAAATCGCTTAAAAACTGCCTGCGTGTGATCCCTTCGCAGGAAGCGGAAGGTTTCTTCGTATGCAGGATTGTGAAGAAATAATATTATCGGGTCAAGCCCGATAATGACAAGTGGTAGAATGTCTTTGCCGTGCTCGACACGGCAATCTGATAAAATTGTTAAAAATTGAAATAATTCATTTTTTAACAAAAAAAAGATTGACATAAAATTTATTTTTGTTATACTTGAATTTGATTGAATAAAAACATTTTAGGAGCAATATAATGGGAAAAATACTTGTAGGCGGTTTGGTCAATGTGGAGACCGCCGTAAATGTCAAAGAATTCCCTATTAAATATATACCTGTCGATTATCCTGGATTTGATGTTACGACTGAAGTATCAGGCGGCGGCTACAATGTCGCTAAAGCTCTGACAACACTCGGAGATAATGTGGATTTTATGTCGATCATCGGCAATGACCCGATGGGTAGGATTATCCGCGATAAACTTAAGATGGATATGATATATGATAAGTTTGTCACGAATGTTATGAAACAGTCTGTTAATTCCGTTGTCCTGTTCGACAATGAATGTCAGCGAAGAACATTCTGCGATCTGAAAGACCTGCAGTCAATGACTTATCCTACTGAATACTTTGAGCATGCCGCACGGGAATGCACATTTATCATCCTGTGTAATACAGAATTTTGCCGACCGCTGCTGGCTGCCGCTGCCAAGTATAAGAAGGAAAAACTCCTTGCTACTGATGTTCAGACAATTACAGATATCGATGACGAATACAACAAGGACTTCATCGCAGCGGCGGATATTGTATTCTTCTCACATGAAAATCTCACCGATACACCGGAAGCAACTGCACAGGCAATGATGGATAAGTATGGCACATCGATTGTAGTATGCGGACTCGGCAAAGAAGGTGCATTGCTGGCTGTGAAAGACGACAACTACATGGAACGGATACCGGCTATCGATGTTCGCCCTGTGATCAATACTGTCGGAGCTGGCGAAGCACTGTTCTCTTGTTTCTGTCATTTGTATAATCGCACCAAAGATCCGTATACCGCCATCAAGAAGGCTGTACTTTACGCGGGTTACAAAGTCGGAGCGTCCGGAGCATCTGCCGGACTTATGGACGAGCGTGATCTCAACGCTCTTGCCGAACAGTATATCAAATGAGCAGTGACAAACTCGGATTGTCAGTACAGTCGATACTGGCAGAATGCGGTATCTCGGATAAGTTTACAGATAAAACAGCGGAGTTTCTTCATTATATAATGCAGGCTAATCAAACTCTCAATCTTATGAGCCGCAAACTCACCGCCGATGACATTCTTACAGATCATATCCGCGACTGTCTTATCGGAGCGAAGTTTTTCACTGATTATAATAACATTGCTGATCTTGGTACAGGAGGAGGCTTCCCCGGCATACTGCTATCGATCGTTTATCCTGATAAGCATTTCGACTTGTATGACAAGAGCGTCCGCAAATGTGAGTATTTGCAGAATGCCAAGCGTGATCTGAGACTTAACAATATCGACATTCATAACGGACTAATCGCTGAAGCAGACATTTGCAGTGATGTGATCACATGCCGAGCGTTCAAACCGATACAGGAGATCGTCGATATGACGAAGAAGTATTTCAGCCGCGGTGGCCGCTACATTCTCTACAAAGGCAGGATGGAGACGATCAGCGAGGAGCTGACGCTGCTGCAGAAGCGTCATAAGGCGGACAGCACAATTGTGCCATTAGATAATCTCAATGACAAACAGAGAAATATAGTTTTGCTTCATAAAAAGGACTGAATATGAAAATACTATTTATCACTGACATTCATCAGAATATCTCAGCACTTGAGAAAATCAGTATGACAGGTTATGATATGATCATCTGCGGCGGTGATATTCTTGATCCGGCTAATCCTGATATGAGTGTTGCTAAGCGGATTATAGACATTCTGCCTGAGAATACTTACTTCGTGCCGGGCAACTGCGACAATAATGATCAGCTGCTTGCACTTACGGCGAAGTTCCGCAGTCTCCATCTCCGAAAATTATCCGAAAATATCGGCGGCACAGAATACAATCTCACAGGACTCGGCTACGCACGCAGCCTCGGAGATGACTTTATCGAATACCGCAGATTCTTCACAGAAGATGAGAGCCGTATATGGGAGTTTGCAAAGAACTCACCGGCGAAATTCATTCTGCCGTCATGCGGCATCATGATCGAGAATGGCAGCATCTCATATTTACCGATTGAAGAGTGCCTTAAGAAAGGCGAGCCGTTTATCAAAAAGTTCGGTGCATTTAACGAAGATGAGGCGGCAGCATTCTTCGATACGATAGGCAGTCTGCCCAACGGCATTATGGTCTGCCACTCCCCTGTCCGCGGTTTTATGGATCAGCTGCCATACCTGCCTAATATCGGAGCTGTATCTGCTGCGAATGCGGCAAAGCGGCTTAAACCTCGCCTTGTACTTTGTGGACATTTCCACGAATTCTCAGAAAGCATTACCGCTGACGGCATTACATATTTCAATCCTGGAGCTGTCAAAGACGGCAAATACGGCGTTATAAATATGGAAGAAACTCGGATAGGATGTGAGATAAAAAAAATATAAACCAATACAAGGAGTCAAGAATGGATTACACAGGCAAATGGAAACTCTCTAAGATGATCATCGGTATAGATGAAGGATTCGTCGCAAAGCCAATCGATGAGATAATCGCAGAATGCACCGACGAAGATGAAAAAAAAGATCTGCTGCATCAAAAGGAAACGATAATAGACATAAATCCTGACGGCAGATTATATATGTTTATGCCGCTTCCAGATGATGTAAAAAACAAATCGAAAGAAGAATTGCTTAAACTGTTTAAAGATGAGGGAATAGAGAATCCTATCCTTACAGATACTCACTTCTCTTTCAGAAATGAGTCCCAAGAATGGGAAATGCGTGGCGACGATTTGTTCGTAAATATGGGAGACATGGGATGCACTTATGATGATGACGGCAATGAAGTTCCGTGTGATCCGTGGGTAAAATGGAGCGATAGTAAGAATAGAAATGTCATCCACTTCTTCACTGCAGAATATGAAAAAATGTAACCTCAGATAAAATAAAACAGTCTGACTGATGTCAGACTGTTTTATTTTATCTGTTTATTGCATCTGCCAAAGCAGCTATCTGAGCTTTGGAAGTGTCGTTTAATGCCGATGTAATGGTAACAGTCGGCTCAACGAATGTAAGATTCTTACTTGTCTCCAGCATAGACAGCATCTTCTTGACCGCAGCAGGAGCCCATGATCCGTTCTCCATAAGTCCGATCGTTTTATTTTGGAAATTACGCTCTGTCAAACCGTTGATAAACTCTTTCATATACGGGAAAATGTCCATATTATATGTAGTTGTCGCCAACACGATCTTGCCAAATCTAAACGCATCTGCAACAGCAAGGCTCATATCTGTTCGAGCCAAGTCATGAAGCACCACTTTGCAGCCTTTAGCTTTAAGCGTATCGACAAGCAGTTCTACTGCCGCTTTTGTGTGTCCATAAACAGAAGTATAAGCAACCAAGATGCCGTCACTTTCCGGGGTATAAGACGACCACTTCTGATAAAGGTCAAGGCACTGCGGTATAGTATCTGTCAATACAGGTCCGTGCAGCGGACAGATTGTCTTAATATCCAACGCAGCAGCTTTCTTCAGGACAGCCTGAACCTGCGGTCCGTATTTGCCGACAATGCCGATATAATAGCGGCGAGCCTCATCTGCCCACGGCTCATCGACATCCAATGCCCCAAACTTACCGAATGCGTCAGCCGAGAACAAAATATTCTCAGTTGTATCATAAGTCATAATCACTTCCGGCCAATGCACCATCGGAGCGGCGACAAATTTCAACACATGTTTGCCAAGATCCAGAACACAGTCTTCATTGACTACAATCTGACGATCAGGATAATCAGTTCCGAAATAGTTCTTCATCATAGTAAATGCTTTTGCCGAAGAAACTATCTTTGCATTCGGATATTTTTCCATAAATAATCCGATATTAGCGGAATGATCCGGCTCCATGTGCTGCACAATCAATCCGGAAGGAGTGAGATCTCCCAACACACGCTCAATATTCTCCAGCCATTCCTTACCAAAATGCTGATCTACCGAATCAACAACAACAATCTTTTTATCGAGAATAATGTAAGAGTTATATGCCATTCCATTCGGAACATTGTAGTGACCTTCAAATAAATCAATCTTATGATCATTAACACCTACATATTTGATAGCATTTGTAATTACTAAATCTGACATTCAATACTCCAAGTTCTATTTTTTAGTATAATAGCACATTTCTATAAAAAAGAAAATTGTTTTTTCAAAAAATGCAGAAAAAAATTGCACTTTCTTAGGAGAGAATTTAATACGAACTCTGCAGAATGGCGATAAGCTCTTCTGTATCGCACGATCTCGGAATGTAATTAAACATATAGAACTTGCGTGCTTCTTCGGCAAGACTGATTAGGTCATCCCGGTTAATATGGAACTCATCAAGACGAGTCGGCAGCTGCAGTTCCAATATTATCTTGCGAATATGCTCAATCGCTTTGAGAGCAGCCTCCAAAACAGTGAGGTTTTCCGTATTCTCACCGAGACACTGAGCCATCTTGACATATTTCTCCGGAGCGGCATTTATATTATAGTCCATCACATGCGGCAGCACGATCGCCGAAGCAAGTGCCTTGTGCAGTCGGAATTTGGAACTTATTACATACGACAGCGATGCCGTAATGCCTGTCGAAGTCATGCTCAGACCGAGCGAAGTTAGGAATCCTGCAAGCGAGATATTTGCACGAGCCGTCATATCGTTAGGCGTATTAACTGCCGGCATAATGTTTTCACTGATCAGTCCGATCGCATTCATAAACAGTGTATCAGACAGAAAATTAGCCTTACTGGAGATATACCCTTCATACGCATTGGCAAAAATATCAATGGCAATCGTCGCCGTCAGCCGCCGCGTCAGCGTCGTCGTAATCATCGGATCGAAGACAACAAACCGAGTTGTATTCGGCGGAACATTGAGTATATAACTGTTGTGATTGCGGGCATCTGTTATCCACGCTTCGTCTTTGAACATAAACGGATTTCGCGGCGTAGACGGGATCTCGATATACGGCACAGCAGGATTGTCGGCGATCTTACCTTCGATGAATTCCATTATATCGCCTTCATTATTCGCAAGGACGGCGATCATCTTTGCGATTGACAATGCACGCACACCGCCAAGACCGATGATAACATTGCAGTGAGAGATACGAGCCCGTCTTGCACCGTCATCTACAACATCAGAGCATGCATTAAGCACAACATCATCGAAGATAATCGGCTCACATCCCTTACGCTGCAGGATCTCTTTTATACGCTTGATTGTTCCTGACTCATGCAGCACAGACTCCGTAACCAACATAACTCGCGGAGCAATATTATCCCCTGTAATCTCAGTTACCATATTGCCGAGACGATTGATTACATCCACTCCAAATTTCAAATGTGCAGGTATACAAAAATCAAAAACATTCATGCTTATTACTCCGTAATGTTTTCCTCTATACTTTTATTTCTCTATTCTCTTATCGGCAATTATCCCATAACAGTTAAAAAAAACGGAGCATGAAATACTCCGTTTTATCAATCATCGAAATAAGATTAAATCCCGAAGACATCCATAATCTTGTCAGCAACATTGCCCAAGATCGTGTTGTTAATATAATCAGGATTTTTGAGTTTGTCGGTAACTTCGGCAACACGATCAGCCCGCACATCGGGAGCACTCTTAACCATGTCGATAATTCGCTGGAGCTCAGCCTTATCTTTGGCTTCCTGCGAAATCGATACGGTATCTGCACTATTTGCCTTGTCTACCGCTGTCTTTTTCTGAATCCTGTTATATCCGTTATAGTTGTTAATTGAGTTAATTCCGCCAATTCCCATAGTCATCACCTCGTTACCTCTCTGTCATAAGTATCGGCACAAAACATTTTTTCCTTAATATATTTTAGTGCTTTTTTTCATATTTTGCAATGTTTTTCTTCATTACAACAAATTCTCTATTATTTTTGTATTTTTGAAGAATGCGACCGCCAAACGGCTAACATTCTCACAACAAATTCTTCGCCAAATTCTGTGATAAAATTAACTGAATTTTATCGAATTCCTACAGCTTTGAATACCTCATCCATCGTCTGATCGGCGATCTCATTTGCCTTGACAGCACCTTTTCGCAGGACCTCGGCCACATAATCCTGATTTTTCTTCAGATCGAAATACTTAGCCCTAATATCACCGAAATACTCCAAGATCTTCGCCAGCAACTCTTTCTTAGCATTGCCATAGCCGTAACCGCCGCCGAGATAATTCTGACGCATCTTCTCGATCTCTTCCGGTGTCGCCAGCAGTTTATACAATGCAAACACATTGCACTTATCCGGATCTTTCGGCTCTTCCAACGGAGTCGCATCGGTAACGATCTTCATTACCTGCTTCTTGATAGTCTTCTCATCATCAAACGGAGAGATAGTATTATCGTAAGACTTACTCATCTTCTGACCGTCGATACCCGGCACGATCGCTGTAGTCTCCTGCGTTCGGAAGTCTGGCACTGTGAGAATGTCGCCATACATATTATTGAACTTGATCGCGATGTCACGAGCCACTTCCACATGCTGTTTCTGATCCTTGCCGACAGGAACAATATCTGACTTATACAGCAGAATGTCGGAAGCCATAAGAACAGGATAAGCAAACAAACCGTGATCAGCTGCGATACCTTTCGCAAGTTTATCTTTATAAGAATGACATCGCTCCAACAGCCCCATCGGAGTCAGCGTCGATAAAACCCAAGATAAGTCATTAACATGACGAACATCTGACTGCTTGAACAGGCAGACATTCTCAGGATCAAGACCTATAGACAGATATATCGTTGCAACTTCCATTGTATTGGCACGCAGCACATTCGGATCTTTGACAGTCGTCATAGCATGATAATTGGCGATAAATACAAAAGACTCGTACTCATTCTGCAGATCGGTAAACTGCTTCATCGCTCCGAAATAATTGCCCAAATGCAGCAGCCCTGACGGCTGTATTCCCGATAAAAGTCTTTTTTTATTATTAGTGCCTGTTTCACTCATTTTGACGCTCCGAATGATAAACTTTCTTAATTATATCATAAAATGTTGAAGTTTGTCAAATTTAATATGATTCAAAAAAACAGTGTTTTTTATTGACTTTTTTTGAAAATGGCATTAAAATATATTAGATATTGTTGCTTAATGGGGTGAATATGAGTTCTTTTGAAATGGCACATAAAATAGTTGATCAAATGAATGAAGAGCAGCTGCAGGGATTTATCTCTTTATTTGGCGGAATGTTTAAAAATATTAAGGTAAAGGAATCCAATAAAACATTAACTGAAAAGCAGCGTGCTTTTCGAGAATTGGAGAAATTGATTAAACCATGTCCAAATATTGGTGATTATAAACAAGAATGGCTTAATTATCTTGATGAAAGGTATGGCTCATGAGAATATTGATTGATACAAATGTTTTATTGGACTTTCTGACTAAGAGACCTGATTTTTTCAAAGACGCATGTGATGTGATTGCTTTTTGTGTAAATGATAAGATTGAAGGATTTATAGCAGCTCATTCTGTAGTTAATGCGTTTTATTTGATGAGAAAGGATTATTTACATTCAGAACGCAGAAAAATTATTTTGAATGTTTTGAAATGTTTGTCAATTGTCGATATTGACGAAGAAAAGATTATATCTTCATTAGAGAATGAAGAGTTTACTGATTTTGAGGACTGTTTGCAAGATGAATGTGCTGAAGAGATTAGAGCGGATTATATAGTTACAAGAGATATGAATGATTTTACGAAAAGCAAGATTCCTGCAATAACTCCATCTGATTTTGTTAAATTGATGAAATAAAATAACCCCAACATACACGCCTCCTTTTTACTCGGTTCTAACCGAGTCGGTTTTAACCGAGTAAAATTATATAAGATTTATAAAAAAGTCGAGTAATCTGTTGGAGTTTATCAAAATTAATATTTAACTACTCCTTAAAAAAAACAACCTATATCGAATAATCAATATAAGTTGTTTTTTGGGGCATCTTTAATTATACCTGCTACAGTCCCAAAATTTGTTTCTTCTTCATATCAAATTCATCCTGTGTAATTAATCCATCATCTACAAGTTTCTTTAATTCTTTTATCTGATCAGATAAATTGACTTTGTTTTCTACACTATTTTCAACATAATTATTCTGATTGGAATTACTAGTCTTAGCTTCATTGATTGTTTTTATTAAAACATCCGCCTGAGTAAATGCTATACTATCAACTATCTGCTGAACTGCCCCATCTGTTATAATCACACTTTTTAAAAACATTCCATTACCAATAGAAACACTTCCTATTCGTTCGAGAGGTATTACCGTTTGACTAAAACCTCCAAAAGCACTTGCGAATTTAACAATATATACATTTTTATTTGTAACAATAATAGGAACTTTAGATGCAGTGTTTGAATCAAGCCCCTCTGCTACAGTAAGCAAATCTTCTCCTTCTGTCACAATTGATGCTGCATATTTATATAAATTCTTTGAAAAAAAACCGACTTTAATTTCACATTCTGCAGCTTTCTCTTTTAATAATTCAAAATCCATGATTACTCTCCTAATAAAATAATATTCCGAAATGTTATAGAGTGTTTTTAGAACGACAGATAGAAATATAAAAAAGAATATTAAGTGAAAAAATAATTTGTTCTCATAATGCAAGAACCTCCGCGATTTGGATTATCACAAAAAACCCGTATCATTCATGCTGATCCAGGCAGAAGAATTCCCATATCGCAAAAAACTCGTCTGCCCCATTTAGATACGAGTTTTCACTACGTGAATCTCAAATATAAATGAGAAACACGATATGGGAAATTTTCTGTTTCCAGCAGAAGAGGGATCAGTCTCCCTGCCGAAAATATTTTATAATGATTGATATGATATATGATAAAGATAATTTTGTCAAGAATAAATTTGACTTTTTCTACATTCTATGTTATAATCTGTCGAAAATACTATATAAGGGGACTAATATGGATTCTTTAGATGGATTTTCAGCAGAGGAAATTTTCAGCCACCAGATCGGCTACACTTACAACGATGTGATTTTACTGCCGGGTTATGTGGACTTCGCTCCCAATGATGTCAGTCTCAAGACACGGCTATCCAAAAACATTTCACTGGCTTTACCGTTTATCTCATCACCGATGGACACTGTTACCGAAGAAAAAATGGCTATCAATATGGCACTGCTCGGCGGTATCGGCATTCTCCACTACAATAACACGATTGACGCTCAGGTCGAAATGGTCAAAAAGGTCAAACGCTATGAGAATGGATTCATCAAAGATCCTGTTGTTCTTAGCCCCAACCATACGATTGCAGACATTCGCAAAATGAAAGAAGAGCACGGATTCTCAGGTATTCCTATTACCGAGGACGGCACTCTGAATACTAAACTTGTCGGGATAGTTACTGCACGCGATGTGGATTTTGAGAAAGATTATTCCAAGAAATTGTCGGAAGTTATGACAACTAATCTGATCACTGCGAAAGTCGGTGTGACGCTTAACGAGGCTAATGCCATTCTTAAGACTAAGAAAGTCGGCAAACTGCCTATAATCGATGAAAACGGCAGATTGATTGAGCTTGTATCACGAACTGACCTGCTCAAAAACCGGGACTTCCCGCTTGCAACTAAAGATAAGAATAAACAGCTCCGGGTTGGTGCTGCCATTTCCACACGAGACGAGGACAGAGAGCGTTTGGCAGAACTGCACAAATACGGACTTGATGTTGTCGTTATCGATTCTGCACAGGGGTATAACAAATATCAGATTGATATGCTCAAACATATCAAATCGAAATATTCCGATATTGATGTTATCTGCGGCAATGTTGTAACTCAGCAGCAGGCAGAAGGTCTCGCCGGTGAAGGTGCAGATGCACTCCGTATCGGTATGGGACCGGGTTCTATCTGTACAACACAGGAGACAATGGCATCAGGCCGACCGCAGGCAACCGCTGTATATAAGACTGCACAGATTGCCCGCAAATATGATATTCCTATTATCGCAGACGGCGGTATCAGTGTTATAGGTCACATTATGAAAGCACTCTCATTCGGAGCAAGCACTGTTATGATGGGCAGCCTGCTCGCCGGAACACAGGAAAGTCCGGGAGAGTTCATCTATAAAGACGGTATGCGTCTTAAAAAATACCGTGGTATGGCAAGCCTTGAAGCAATGAAAGTTGGCGGTGCTAAACGCTACTTTGCCGAGAATGAGTCAATCAAAGTTGCACAAGGTGTATCAGGTGCGGTTATCGACCGCGGAAGTTTGCTTGACTTCCTGCCTTATCTGGCACAAGGCTTGCGTCACGCATTCCAAGATGTCGGAGTCAGAGACCTGCCTGCACTGCACAAAGCAATGATTGACGGCACTCTCCGATGTCAGATCCGCAGTGCTTCGAGTATCAAAGAAGGCGGAGTTCACGATCTGGTGAAAGTTGAGAGCAATGTATTATAATAGATAAAAATGGAAAAAAATGAGATTTTCTTGACGAAAATCTCATTTTTTATCTTGATTTTCCAAATACCATTATTATAAGACAACGACACAAGGAGTCGCAATATGAAAAAGATTATTCTGTCAGACTTTACGATAAAGATATTATTAATCATCGCTTTATTTCTGCTGTTTCTGATACCGATCGGCATGATTACTCATCTGATACACGACCGCAGAACTTATCAGAGTGAGGCGATCAATTCGATTACCGAGCCTTTTGGAGGTAAGACCGAGATCCAGGGGCTGGTCATCGCCGTTCCTTACAAAAAATATACCGAAACTTACAACAACTCAGGCAGCAAACATATCACTGCCGAGCAAAGATACATTCTGTTTGCTCCTGATATATATGATATGAATATCTCCGTTAAACCTTACTATCTGACAAGGGGCATTTTCAAAGTACCTGTTTTTAATGGCACGATTAATCTGAATGCCGAGTTTAACAATTTCGACTTTTCTTATTTTAACATCCCCGATAAGGATGTGCAGCCCAAAGAGGCAGTGCTGATCCTTGGACTGTCGAATACGAAAAATCTGACGAAGCTGCCGGCTCTGAAGATAAACGGACAAAAACTAAGCGTTTCTCCGATAAAATATGACGCTGTTTCTCCGTTCCAGACATCGGTTTATTACAATCTGACTGATTTTTCGCTGTCCGACAAAATATCATTATCCGGTGATATTGATTTCCAGGGCGGTGGCGATATTAAACTCACACCTATTGCCGAAGATAATATCTTCAGAATGAAATCCGATTGGAAATCACCGAGTTTCTCAGGCGGCTGGCTGCCGACCGAGCGAGAGATTACCAATCAAGGATTTACCGCTTCATGGATTATCGCCGGACTAAGCACAGTTTATCCGAAAAGCTGGAAGTCCGAGAACAAATTTACCGCCGAATCAATAAATGTCTCATTTATGATACCTGTTGATTCTTACAAAAAAACCGAACGGAGCGTCAAATACGCATTGCTGTTTCTGATTATTCCGTTTATCGCATTACTTATCTCGGAAATATTCTCAAAAGTGAGGATTCATCCCATTCAGTATTGTCTTATCGGTTTTGCCGATGTAATCTTTTATCTGCTCCTGCTGTCCATATCAGAGCATTGGCCGTTTGATCTGACATATCTTATCTGTGCGGTCAGCGTCTGTCTCGCCACGCTGTTTTATGCAGTGGCGAT
>JAFYAI010000100.1 GCA_017540815.1 Spirochaetales bacterium | reverse complement strand
GCCGAAGAAGGATTTCCGGCATATCTGCCGACAAGACTTGCGTCGTTCTACGAGCGTGCCGGATTTGTCTCTACTCTTAATGGCGAGGAAGGCTCGGTATCTATCATCGGTGCTGTATCGCCTCCGGGAGGCGACTTCTCCGAGCCAGTTACGCAGCATACCAAACGATTCGTCAGATGTTTTTGGGCATTGGATAAGTCACTTGCCAATGCAAGACATTATCCGAGTATATCTTGGCTGGACTCTTATTCGGAATATGCCGAGGAAACTAAAGATTATTGGCATTCTGTTGACAGCGAGATACTTGAGGTCCGCACCAAAGCGATGAATATCCTCAAAAACGAGGATAAGCTGGCTCAGATCGTCAAACTTGTCGGTCCTGACTCCCTGCCTGATAATCAGAAACTTATCCTGATGACAGCTGACATTATCAAGAAAGGTTATCTCCAGCAGAATGCGTTCGACAAAGTAGATATGTATTCGACGCTGCAGAAACAGTCCGCTCTGCTCAAAGTGATTATCTCATTCTATGAGTGTGCGAATGAAGCACTTGAAGCAGGTGCTCCGCTTGTTCGTATTCGAGAATTAGGCATCGATGGCGAGATAGTCAAGCTCAAATCCGAAGTGCCGAATGATCAGATCCGGAAACTCGAAGAGTTTAAGCTGGCTATGAAAGAAAAATTCGGCGGATTGGTTAAACATTATAAATAGAAGATAATCAACATAAAAATAATCAAATAAAAAATCGGCGTTAAGCCGATTTTTTATTTGATTATTTTTATCTCTATCACTTTACTCAGAGCGTCCGCTGCATAGACATTGGCATTGGCTTTGATCTTGATATTGTCAGCCGGAACGCCGAGACTGATGAGCATATTTTTGATTTTGCGGCTTCGCAGCTGAGCCAGTGCGATTTCTTCATCGGCACTGCCAAGTGCATCAGAGTATGCTCCGATAGCGAAGACGATTTTTTTCTCCGTCAGGACAGCTGCAAGTGCCGTCAGCCGTGACAGACCATTCGGACCGATGTCATTTTGTTTATTGAAGTTGATGTATTCCAGTTCCACAGTGTCGCCGGCTGATTTTTTATCAAATGCAGTTCTATACAGATCGATATAATTATCCTTCTGCTGCTGTTTCTTTTCTTCGGGAGTTTTTTCTTCGTTGCTTTTCGGCGGCACAACTATAGGCACGATCTTCCTGCTTACTGTTTTTTGCTTGAGTCGCAGTCTTATGGCGATGCCTGTCTGATATGTGAGGAACGGCATTTCGCTGCCGATAGTAGTCTTCGGCTCGTAGCATAGACCTATATCTGTGAATAAATTGATAAAATCAAAGTATGGCAGTGCAGTAATGCGGAATGAAGATGTCAGTCTCGGCATGACTCCGCTATGACTGCACATCAAGTCTAATCGGCTAATCACAGACGGGATGAGATACTTAGTCGGCAGCGGAAAGTCAGCAGTGACGGCATTGGACAGAATGAAATAATTACTGTTGTGTATCGTCTCCAAATCAGTCTGCACAGACAACCGCTCGTAACCAAGTCCTGTTTCTGCATTCAGCACAAAGTGTTTGGCGAGGCGAACGCTGAATGTGAAATTTTCCGTTACGGCGAATGAACTGCGGTTGTGCCAAGTGTTCTCGTGCTCGGCGGCGGAAACATATCCGAGCCGTGTTGTCCACAGAAACGAATATCGCCCGACCCAGAAACCGCCGCCGGTATATCCGCCTAACTCTACGATGCCGTGACCGCTGTAATCGCTGATGAAAGGTGTCGCAGAGAATGACAGCTCCAAAAGCGGCATTGGTGATCTCTTAGTATCAGCCGCCGCTGAAGCGGCGGCTGATACTAAGACGATTACAGCTAATGTCAGCACTGTTTTATGAAATAAATGATAATTAGAATCCGAGATCTTCATTAACCAATATCACCGTTTTAGTTTTTTCAGGCACGCATCGCTGCAGAACAGTTGTAACGCCGCACAGACGCAGGTCTTTTTCACAGTCTAAGCATCGTCCTGCCAGAGTACACGGGTTGCCTGTGTTGAAGCGCAGATTATTCTTGACTGCGGCGACATCCGATGCACGGGTCAGAGCAGACGCTGCCGAATCGGTAATCTTATTTCTGCCAACAATCAGATATACATGCTTCGGTCCGTAAGTCACAGCGGCATTTCGGTTGCCGTTCTTATCGATGAATATCATTTCTCCGCTCATTGCAACGGCATTAGGTGAGGCGAGGAATACATCGGCTGTCAGAGCTTTCCTCCAAAGTGCAGCTTTCTCGTCCTGCGTCAGCCCCGGCTTATTTCGGTTTATGATATTCGGATATGTGTCCGGTGTAAATGTGTCGAAAAATCCGATCTCTTCCAGAGACTTGCTGCCGCCGTAGCCGATTACATCGGTTGTGCTTGTATGCTCAACAATGTATGCAAGAGCGTCTTTGCCTGTCTCGCATTGAATTGCATCAAAGCCGTGAACTTCTAATGTTTCTTCAAGTTTATCCAGCAGAATGTGGTAATATTTTTGTGTTTCTTCGTTCATATATGCAAAATCTCCGAAAAATATTAAAATTTCGCTTGAAAAAATCATTCAGCGACTGTATAATTATAATACATAATTTTTGTAAAAAAGTGAAATTAATTTTTTATTTATAATATTCCGATAATTATTATGGCGAAATTTCGGCTAATGTTTATTAGCTAAGCAAATAAACGGAGACAGGTATGGCAGACATGCAAGAACTGATTACTGAAAATCAAAATCTGAAAGAAATTATTGAGGTTGCGAAGCAGATTTCTTCAAGCCTTGATATTGATTACATTCTCAAAAATATCAATTATATTATGCTTGGTAAATTCCAATCTGCATGTTCGTGTTATGTCCTTGCCAAAGATATAGATGATGAGATGCCTGTGTTCCATATTTTCCGCGGAACGAAGAGAGAGATTAGAGATGCCGTAAGTATCAGAACAATGTCTGAAGCGATAGATTATTTCTCGACACAGGAGCTTAATCAGATAACATTCTCTGAGTTCGCAGAGTTGTGCAAAAATACGGAAGTTGTAGATGAGTTTGCTCAGTTCCATCCGGAATTTATCATTCCGCTTAAAGCGGAGAAGGGCATTATCGGATTATTCCTTCAGAGCAAGCGATCAGACAATGTTCCGTATTCTATGACTGATATTGAGTTCTGCATAAATGTGCTGAGCTTCACTTCGATTGCTCTTGAGAATGCCAACCTTTTCAGACAGGCGACCGTCGATAGGATGACGAAACTCTACACTCATCATCAGTTTCAGAAGCGGCTTGATGAGGAGATTAAGAAAGGTCATCGCTATAATACGAAATTCTCTCTTATTATGTTCGATATTGATCATTTCAAGCTGTTCAATGATAATTACGGGCATCTTCAGGGCGATATTATTATCAAAGAGATTGCCCGCATTCTTCGAGAGTCAGTGAGGGATGTGGATTTCCCCTGCAGATACGGCGGTGAGGAGTATATGACTATCCTGCCGGAGACAGATGTCAAATATGCCGTGCATGTTGCTCAGAGACTCAGAACTACAGTCGAGTCATTCGACTTCCCCGGTGAGAATGGTCCGTTCAAAGTGACGATAAGCGTCGGTGTTGCTGAATTCCAAAAAGACTATGTGAACTGCAATGTGGATATGATTGAACTCGTCGATAAAGCGTTGT
>JAFYAI010000014.1 GCA_017540815.1 Spirochaetales bacterium | reverse complement strand
GGTGTGCTAAGCATTGTCAGATTTCGTTCGGAACTGACCGATCAGAAGGGCATCACATTCATACTGTTTGGACTTATCAGCGGACTGCTTGTCGGATTGGGCAACTATGTTTTGGCAGCGTTAGGACTTTTGGCTTTGTTTATCATATTCTTCTCATTGAGACGGATAGTCGAGACTCGCAATAAAGTATCGGTCGTTATCAAATCCGACAATTTGCAAAAAACTTCCGACATTATCGAAGGCTTTTTCCGTGATAATAACATTGCATACTCATTCCTTACACCGTCGCTGAAATTTGATGTCAATAAGAATAATATTTTGGAAGACTTCAGCAAACTCGAATATTTCATATATTATAAGACTGATAAAGAACTTGTGACGATATATGATAAACTTATTGTCATCATAAAGGAAAATAATATGCAGATTGAGATAAAGAATATAAAGGAGCAGCGATGAGTATATCTTCTGTTATTATTATCGCTCCGATAGTCCTGTTTTCGGTTATCGCAGTGGCAGTTATTCTGGAGCGATCTATATTTCTTAGCAGGAACAAAGTTCCGCTTGATTATTATAAAAATCCTCACATTGAAGAATTTGCCGACTTCCGCCAGCTTGTTGCCAAACGCAGGAATAAGACATTATTCGACAGGTTTCTCTCCGAACTTATGCAGAAGACATTCAAGTCCAAAGAGGCTCTGCGGGAATATATCGACACAGAACTCGCCGGTATAGTCATTCTCTACAATAAGCGAGTGTATCTGATCGGCGTGTTTGCTCGGCTATCGACTTTGCTTGGTCTGCTCGGAACTGTCGTCGGAATGATAAGTGCGTTCAATAACATTGTGAGTAAAGGCATAAGCAATGCCGGTATTGTTGCGTCGGGAATATCGACGGCACTTATGACGACTGCCGTTGGACTGATTGTCGCCATCCCGCTGACATTCTTCTATGAGCATTTCATTGCAAGGATCGATGACGAGATGAAGAAGATGGAGATAATCATTTCTCACATGCTGAGCCTGCTATACGGCGGCACAGCGAAATAAGGAGCGGCAATGAAATTCCAATATAAATCCGCACGGCAGCAGCAGGGCATCGACCTTACTCCGCTTATGGATGTGATGTTTATCATATTGATATTCTTTATGGTTGCGGCGACATTTGAGCTTAATCGCACGATCAGGCTGTCTCTGCCGAAAAGTTTGTCCGGCGAGAGCAAGATCAGCAAGGATAAGATATTGATAGAAGTCGGTCCTGACGGTGAGATAAGTCTCAACGGTGAAGTGATGCACCTGAGCCAGCTGTCGGAACAGATCCAGCAGATAGAGCATTATGCCGAGTCTACTGTCTATATCCTCGGTGATGAGAATGCCGACTACCGCTATATCGTCGAAGTCATTGATGTGCTGAAAGTCCTATCCGTCAATGACATATCATTGGTGACTGATGATAAGGAAGGGTTCTAGATAATGCACAATGCACAATGTATAATTCATAATTGTAAAAAATGACTTATCAGAAGAATAATGATTTAAACATTTATCTTGTTATCTCTATCGCTCTTCATGCCATCCTGCTTGTTCTTGTGATGCTCTATCTCGGACGGACGACATTTATATTCGAGAGCAAAGAACGCAATATCAACATCACTATGACTAATGTCAGCCGCAAAGAGCTCAGTCAGCTCCGGCAGGCTCGGCATCAGACGACACGGCGGACTGAGAGTGTTCACCGCGGATATAAGAATATGATAGACGGCCGGGTAGCGATCTCCGAGCCGATCCAAATGTCGGAGTCAACCAATACCTATGAGATAACGCATTCTAAGACTAAGCCTATGCAGGTGTATAATAAGCCGCAGCCTGTATTCGGCAAGGTCAAGATGCGTGAGTCTGTGCAGTCGGATCTTGAGGCTCTTAATGAGCCTGATGATGAGTCAGAGCTGACTTTCGTCAATGGAGAATCTCGCGGTGTGCTGGACTCCTGTCAGGATGAGCTGGGCGGCATCGGACTCAGCCGCAATGCGAATGTCAAACTTGAACTGGTTATCAATGCTGCCGGAGAGGTGCTGTCCGCAACGCTTATCACTTCAACAGGTGATATGAATATCGATGCTCAGATAGTATCAGTCCTTACCAAATGGAGATTTGAGCCGGGCGACACTGATCGGCAGACAGTGATTGTCAATCTTAAATATTTTATAAAGTAAAAAAAAATCATCAGCTGATGAATTTTTCTTCTCCCATTTCAATACCAAAACCTGCCGATCTTACAGAACACACCGTCTGCAGTTGTCTCGGCGTATTCTTTCCTGATATAATTGCCTGACAGCAGTATACTGTGAGACGATTCATTCGATAAGATACATGTGTATAGGATAGGGCTGATGCCGAGACGGCGGGCTGCATCCAGCGATAGGTCAAGTATTTTGTGTCCGAATCCTTGCCCACGCATATCATTACGGATGATACATCCGATATGTCCGCCATAGTCTGCCAGCTGCTTAGTCAGCTGCAGTCTGATATTGGCAGTGCCGATGTATTGTTGAGAGTCAGTGTCAACCATCCAGTATGTAACAGACGGGATATACCCGTCAGGCAGACCAATGCCTTTGCGTTGGTTCTCATAGTCTGTAAATATTGTTTTCGACCAAGTGTGATATTCTGCCGGATTATGAATGATATAATCATTATGAGTGTGCCCCCAGGTAACAAGGCACGCTTCATAATAAGATGTCAGATATTCTTCGGACGGAGTGACAAGCGTCAGCATAATTATACATTATAGTGTGCCAGCATATCGGATATTTCGTCAGACAGCATTTTGTTGGTATTGGCCTGTTTAGATGCATCCTGTGTGAGTTTCTGAACTTCAGCAAGGATCTCAATGCCGTATTTCGTATGCTGAGTCACATCATTGGCATGAGAACTGAGCTGGCTGATCTTATCTGTTATTGCGGCACACTCGGTTTTCATCTGAGTTGCAGTTTCCTGAACATCACTGGCACAATTTTTGAGCACTCGCATTACATCGAGAATCTCTTTGGCACCGACACTTTGCTCATCCATACCATTCTTGATCTCATCGAGGTGCTTCTCCATGTCAGATATGTTTGTTCCTAACTCACCGAATGTCTTAACAGACTCTATCGAGTCCTGCTGTATCTGCTGAATGGCAGTCTCAATGTCAGATACAGTTGTGCCGATAGTTTTTGTGTGATTAGCAGATGTCTCTGCCAGCCGTCTGATCTCTGAAGCAACAACGCTGAATCCTACACCAAACTTACCTGCATGTGCCGCTTCAATCGCAGCATTCATAGCGAGCAGGTTAGTTCTCTGAGATATTTCTGTTATCATATTATTGGCTTCAATGAGGCTTTGTGCCTGTTCTGCGATCTTGTGAATCTCATCGGTGATCTTCTGCTGCTTTTTCTGCTCTGTTACAGTCAACTCGACTATATTCTTGTATTCAGAATATGCTTCTTGGATCAAATTATGTGCTGTGTTTATATTTGCGGAGATCTCTTCGACTGCTGATGATGATTTGCTCATCGCTTCGGATTGATTATCTACATTGCCGTCAAGGATCTGGACTTTGCTTAGCAGCGTTTTTATATCGGATTGAGCATTCAATGTCAGTTCTGATTGTTCTCCTGCTTTTTTGCTTATCCTCGTATTGACATCGATCATAGTCTTCATGCTGTCGAGGATATTTTTGTTCTGTGATGACATTTCATGGCTGTTGTCAGACAGTGATGCCATCGAGTTTTTGATATTCTTGATAATGCTCTGCAGATAGTCGCTTACACTGTTGAAACCTTTTGCAAGGTTGTCAATCTCTGTAGAGCCTTTTGCTGGCAGCTTGGATGTGAGATCGCTTTTGCCCGTTGCTATATCGTGCATCGATACGGTGACTTTGTTAATGCGTGTGAAGATGATGTTGATCAGGAGAAATACTATGATCGCAGCAGCGATAATCGCTATCAATCCGAATACTAAGATTTTCTGACGCTCTGCTTTCATCGCTGCGACGGTTTTGGTGGCATCGTAGTCGCATCCGAGGAATGCTATGGATCTGCCGGACTTATCTATGACAGGAGCATATACGGTAGCAGCCCAGCCCCATTCATCCATATTAACGAAATCGGCAGCAGTGATTTTCTGTTCATTCAGACAGATAAACGGCCACTTGCCGTAAGACGATATGTCTTCGACTGTACCAATAGGAGAGAAGTTTTCCTCGTCATCGAAGTTATTGCCGTCGAGGACATATTTGAAGTCTTTCCCTTTGACAGGTGCCATTACATAGATATACTCGGCATTCATCTGTATGCGCAGCTCATTCATCCTGGTGCAAGTCTCGATATAGTACGGATCTTCGGCATTGTCAGTCCGAATCAGATCTTTGAGTTTCTCTGCATCAAGCAGCGGCAAAGCACGGTCTACGAGTTTCATACTCTGTTCTGCCATGAATGTCACAGCGGATCTTTTGATCGCTGTGCTGCAGAGTATCATCAGCGTCACTGTGATAATGCTTATGAACAGTAAGATCATACCTGTGATGCGAAATTTATAAGAAGAAAAAATAGAATTCATGTTTAACTCCATCAAATATTCAGTCTCTTAACTAATATTTATATATAGTATAATTTTATGGATAAAATGTCAAATAATTTTTAATATTTTGAGAATTAATGAAAAAAAACGAAAAAAAATCGGATTTTGCGTAAATCCGATTTCTTTATGTTATTTTTTTATCGGTCCTGATCGCTTGGCTTTGTCAAGTGCTGCCATGTGTTTATCAAGGATTGCACTCCATACTTCGATGTTTTTCTTGGTAGACTCGACTTTCTCTGCGTCCTGATTGATCTGGTATATCCTCAGCAGTGCTTTGAGATGATCTATGCCTTTCTTCATATCTTCCGGGTCTTTGGTACTCAGCTCGAACTTGTCGCGGTAGCCTTTCGCTGCATCAGTGAGTGACTCTAATACAAGTTTGAGATGTTCTCTTCGCTCGCGATAGCCTTCTTCTCTCGGATCATCGCATTTCTGATAGCGGCGCATATCGAGGAGATTCTTGGCGATGACACTTACTCTGGCATATATCTCTACGAATGACCATCTCCATTTGGAGTTTTCACCGAAGTCATCTGCCAGTCTGTCAACGCAGAATCCCATCATCTTGATGAGTTTCACTCTCTCCGCATCTGAGTAGTCATCGATTCGGTGGAGCTGCTCCTCATAGTCAGTGAACGGGACATCGACATAATTGGTGACGATTTTTTCAATGTTAGACAGAACTTCATAGACAGTCTGACGGGCACGATCAAGGTATGCTGTATTCTTGATTCCGAGGATAAAATAACTCATTTCACTCATAGCACAATTGAGCGAAATAATATTGAGATTATTATTTGCTGATTTAATTCGGTTGAGCCATTCGTTCTCAGGCTCTTTGATTATCAGCTGATTCAGTTCTTTCTGTTTCTTCTCCGCTTCGTCAATTAAGTTTTTGTAATATTTTACCCGTTCTTGGAAATCAAGTTTTTGTTTATCTGTTAGCTTTCCCATAAAAAACTCCAATGCGTGCTGCTTTATATATCGGAATCTTTAATATTTTTTTTAGAATTTTTTTATATTTCTAATGAAACAACAAATATCAGAACGGCATTTAGCAGTTCTTTCAGATGTTCACTGCCGCATATCCTTATACTTCGCAGAATGTCTCTAATCAGGTTTGATTTCGGTGCATTCACAGCGGAGAGCCTGTCCAAATAATTCGCCGCTTCGCAGATATGCCGAGCATAATCCGAGATCTGTTTCTGCATCGTTTCACAGTTTATATCATATTCGTTAAGAGTCTGCCGTGTCAGCTCTGCGATCTCTGCCAATGCAGTCAGTGTCAGAATACGGCCCTCATCAGTGCTGTGCTCTGTGCAGAATGAGATATGTGCGGCGATAATATCTGTCGGCATTTCTTCCGCACGCCGATCTGCTATCAGTGACAGCATAGACAGGATGAACTTATCTGTATCATCTGTGCTTGCAGGAGTCGTCCATGCGGTTAGCTGCGTGCTTGAGCGGCTTTTATCCTTTGAAATATCATTGGATGATATATTATCTGATTTGGAAGAACGGCTGGATGAGAGTTTCTTGTATTCTTCGATGATACGCCTTATCGCCGATTCATCGGCTGTCTGTCCGCCGGTGTCGGGATGATATTTCTTGAGCAGTACTCTGTAAGTGTGTTTAAGCTGATCTTCTGTCATATTTGGAAGTGTAGCAAATTATGAAAATAAAATCAATTATTTTTTTTTGTCACAATGAAGTTATGTCATTCCGAGCGAAGCCGAGGAATCTATTGTCAATATCCCCAATGCTGTCAGGGTGACAAATATAAAATAAAAATAATTGACAATATAAAAAATATCTTTTATAATGAATAAAATTAATTATAATCGAGGCATTCAATGCGAAATAAATTTTTTAAGAATATATTGATTGTATTAGGGGTTTTGACTATGGCAACCATAACCGCATGTGACAAGAAAAGCGACGCAGCGAATAAGCTGACTGAGGATGGCATTTATCTGGAGTTCCGCACAACGATGGGGGACTTTATCTGCAAAGTGTATTATGACAGAGTTCCGCTGATTGCTGCGAACATTATCGGACTGGCAGAAGGTTCTCTGGAGTTTACAGATGTGAATACGAAAGAGCAGGTGAAGAGACCTTTCTATAATGGGCTGATCTTCCACCGTATTATCGACGGATTTATGATACAGGGCGGCTGTCCGCTTGGAATGGGTTACGGCGGTCCGGGATATTCTGTTATCGATCAGTTTGATCCGAGTCTCAAACATGACAGTGAAGGTGTTTTGTCTATGGCTAACTCAGGTCCCGATACCAACGGTTCTCAGTTCTTCATAACGCTTGCTCCGCAGCCGCACCTTGACGGCAAGCATGTAGTATTCGGCAAAGTTGTCGATGGTATGCAGGTTGTCCGCAATATCGGCAAAGTCAAGACTGATCCGAGAACAAATAAACCGTTTGCCGATGTCGTTATGAAACAGGTCAATGTTATCCGCATTGGCGATGCTGCTAAGGCGTTTGATGCTGCTGCTGAGATGGCTAAGCAGGATGAGATCAAAGCCGGACGAATTACAAAATTGCTTGAGCAGCTCGGTGCTGATACAAGCAAGCTGGTTAAAGACGAGAAAACCGGCATGGAATATATTGTTATGAAAGAAGGCTCAGGTCGAACTCCGAACAAAGGTGAGAATATCAAAGCTCATTATACAGGCTACTTCGTAACAGGACAGGTTTTCGACAGTTCTGTTAAAAGAGGCGAGCCGCTTGAGTTTAAAGTCGGTGCCGGACAAGTTATCGAAGGCTGGGACATTGCTCTTATGCAGATGAAGAAAGGCGAGAAGCGTATTATTATCCTGCCTTATTACCTTGCTTACGGTGAGCGTGGCTATCCCGGTGCAATTCCGCCGAAAGCGACTCTCGTATTTGAAGTTGAGTTGGTAGATCTGGAGAAGTGAAATTTTTTCTCTGCATTTTATGTCATTGCCGTGCTTGACACGGCAATCTCTTGAAAAAAAAGATTATCGGGTTAAGCCCGATAATGACATAGCGGATGTGTTCTTCCTGTATGAAAAGATTTTTTTTCACTGCATTATTTCTGATTTCTTCCTTGCTATACGCATTCTGCGAAGATGAGACTGCTGATCCGAGTTGGGTGTATGAGTATGTATCTATCGATCCTTCGGATGATATGTATTTCAGCACAAAGCCTAAGCATTTGCAGAGTGAGGCATATATCCGCAATCTGAGATGGCGGCGGCATATCGAGTTTAATAACGGAAGCTTGGATAGATTTCGCCTGACTCAGAATACGGCGATTATGCCGTTCTATCCGTTTGTATATATGCCTTACGGCGGATTTTCGCTTGCTCATGGCGGTGAGTTGGGATTCCTGACTCGGTTTGACAGCATTAATAACAGTGAGGTGGGGCTGACTGTAGCATCGCATTATTCTCAGAATGATGTTCTGCAGCATTATATGGGTGTCGAATATCCGGCTCTGCTCAATCACAGAATGAGGCTCTTCGGCGGCAGCACAATCTATACTTCTGCTCCGCAGTATGAGTCTCTGCGATACTATGATGACGAGAGCAGTTTCCTGATTAAAGCATTTAACAAGATCTGGAGTATGGTTCGTGTGCGGTTTAACGATGTGAGTTATACCGGAACGGAGCATTATTTCGGAGTGGACTATCGCATTCCGCTCATAGATGTCAATTCTGTAACTCAGATGAAGATCGGCTACCGCTATGTGTTTAACAGAATGTTTGACGGCGAAGAGCTGACTGTCAATGACCATAATCTGTGGCTTGTTCTGCGGCAGGACTTCGTTTGGGATAAGATGCGGCAGACGAGCACGATCCCTGTCGGCAATGAGATCAGAGCGAGATTTGACTTTATCATACCGACAGGGCTCGGAATGTTCGGCAGTGATTTTAGATTCAAGTTCAGCGTGGAAGATCAGTTCAACAAGAAGATCTATAAAGAGTTTTATCTGTCTGCCCGTCTGTTCGCTTCTGTCAATTACAATGTCAGCGATAATTTCAGCGGCGAGCCGTTTATGCGCGGCTACAAAGGTAATGAACTTGTCGGTTGGGCGAGCATCCTTGCTAATGTGGAAGGCAACATACCGCTGGTCAATGCCGATATTACATCTTCTGTGTCTGAGAAGACTTTCAGAACTCCGGCGAAACTGATATTGTATCTGGCATTCTTTGCTGACTTTGGTGTTGTCTTCGACAATTTCGATTATCCGATTGATAACACTTGGTATCGCCCGGCTCGTAATTCGGTGAAAAACTCATTTGAGCGAGATCGGCTTGTCTACCTCAGTGTCGGCAACGGCAATTACTTTTGGCCGGCAGGTTCACTCGGCTTCGGTATCAAACTTATGCCGAAATTCCTGCATTTCCTCGCTCGGCTTGATGTCGCATTCAACATGACGAAATCGATCATCTATCAGGATGTGTCTGACGCATTCGAGATCAGTCTGTCATTCTCACAAGCGTGGTAAGTTTGTATTATTTCATTTCGTTAAGCGGAAAATTGTCTTGACAAAATCCTTTTTATTATCTATTATATAATTAGGAGATACAACAATGATATACAACAGCATAACTCAGTTAGTCGGCGGAACTCCGCTGATTGAATTAACCAAATATAACAGAATACACAATTGTGCGGCAAGGATCGCTGTCAAATTGGAAAGCATGAATCCCGCCGGATCTGCCAAAGACCGTGTAGGGTTGGCGATGATCCGAGATGCGGTGCGAAGAGGCGATCTGCAGCCGGGTGGCACTATATTTGAGCCGACAAGCGGCAATACCGGTATAGGTCTGGCAATGTGTGCCGCAGCACTTGGATTCAAATTAGTACTGACGATGCCTGATACGATGAGTGTAGAGCGTCAACTGATGGTTAAGGCTTACGGAGCAGAGGTTGTCCTCACTCCGGGCAGTCTTGGTATGCAGGGAGCGATCGATAAGGCTGAGGAACTGCACAGCCGGACTCCGGGCAGTATTATCGCCGGTCAGTTTGTCAATCCGATCAATCCGCAGGTGCATTACGAGACGACAGGTCCTGAGATATGGGCTGATACTGACGGAACAGTGGACATCTTCGTCGCCGGAGTCGGCACGGGCGGCACGATAAGCGGTGTCGGCAGGTATCTCAAAGAGCAGCGTGCCGATGTCAGAGTGTATGCCGTTGAGCCTGCAAACAGTGCCGTCCTGTCCGGTAAATCGGCAGGTCCCCATGGGCTGCAGGGGATCGGAGCGGGATTTGTGCCGCAGATCTTGGATATACACAGCTACGACGGTATAATGACGATCACCGATGAGCAGGCGTATTCTGCCGGTCGGGAGTTAGCTCGCACGGAAGGGATATTCTGCGGGATAACAAGCGGTGCATCATTGGTGGCAGCGACAGAACTGGCACAGCGGTCTGAGAATGAGGGCAAGCTCATTGTGGCTCTGCTGCCCGATTCCGGGGATCGGTATCTGTCTACGCCGCTGTATAATGAGTAATGAGCCGATTTTCATATTTCCGTCTAACAAACTTTTATTTCCTGCCGAAAAATATCATATAAGAGGATACGAAAGATGATTATAACCAATGTGATCCCGAAACAGGTTCGGGGTGACTGAGTACAAGGAGCTGCAAATGGACATTATACCTCATAAAATTGATTTGGGCGGAGAAATAAATTTAATACTTGGACAGACGCATTTCATCAAAACTGCGTCTGATCTGGCAGGGATTGTGGCATCGTGTGTGCCTGGCGTGAAATTCGCAGTGATATTTAACGAAGCATCAGGACCTTGTCTCATTCGGACTGAGGGCAACAGCGAGAGCCTTATCGAGGAAGGTGTCGCAATTATGAAAGAGATTGCGAGCGGTCATACATTCTTGATTCTGCTGGAGAATGCGTTCCCGATCAATATACTGACGAAAGTCAAACTCTGCGACGAAGTATGCTGCATCTATGCTGCGACGGCTAATCCGCTGACAGTTCTGACTGTGAACAATGAGATCGGAGCAGGCATTATCGGCGTTATCGACGGTGAGTCACCGAAAGGCGTAGAAAATGAAGATGACAAAGCCGCACGGAAAGCGTTTTTGCAGAAGATAGGTTACGCATTCTGAAACAGGATGGATACATTCCGAACTCGCTTCGGAATCTCTGCATTATGAGCCCCTGAAGCAAGTTCAGGGTGACATTACAAGTCTAAGAGGATTATCATGAAAACATTAATTAAGATAACAGTTTCTTCCTTATTAATAACATTTTGTTTGTCAGGCTGTGTGCGGCATGAGATAGTCGAGCCTGAACCGACAACGACGACAACTACCACAACAACGACAACGACTTTGCCGCCTGAGCCGGACTTCAGCAGGAAGGATATGCTGGCGATCTATCATACTTTGGTCGATAATATCAAGACGCGTAATGTCGATGCGATAATGACATGCTACGCAGAGGACGGCAGCTATTATTTCAGCGATATGACGCGAGCCGATTTCGTATGTTATAATGGCACGAAACGCGTTGACGGTGCTGATGAGATTCGGGCAAATTGGACTGACAGATTTCGACGGATTAAGAAAGACCGCATCGAATACGAGGTGCAGCAGGTCAATACGAGTCCTGACGATCCGTATATTATCTTCGTCAATGCGTGGGATAATGCTGACTTCTCGCATTATGAGATGATCACATTCAAGAAACTCGATGACGGCAGCCTTGCGATAGCCGAACATAAAGTCGTCAAGGCTAAAGAAGTCCGTCCGCTGCTGCACAAAGACGACAAGAAGAAGTAATTTTGATATTTTGTCATCTCAACCGTAGCGGAGAGATCTTGATGAATTATATCATACATATAAATGCTGCCTGCCCTTCAAAAATGTCTCTGCCGTCTTTGCGGCACGAGAAGAATGTAGGATCTGCATTGCAGCAGGTGCATAATGTGCTGCGGTCGATATGATTCGGCAGTATGCCGCATTGAATAAGCTGCTCATAGACGACAGACTGCAAGTCTAACTTGTATCTGCCGTCTCTTTTTGTTACATGTCGGGCGACAGCACTGCCCATATCCAGGAATGAGTCTGCCACTTCATCACCGACTTCGTAGCAGCATCCGCGGATGCCCGGACCGACAGAAGCCCATATATCCGAAGGAGCGGACTGCGGATCATCAGCCAAAAGTGCCTGCACTGTCTCGGCGGTTATATTGAGTGCTGTGCCTCGCCATCCGGAGTGGACTGCCGCCGCTGTGTGTGTGTTATCATCATAGAGTATTATCGGGATGCAGTCCGCCCAAGTCGTGATAAGCGTGATGCCGTTCTGCTTTGTGATGCATGCATCGCCGTCATCCGCATTGTCCAGACCGAATGCTCCGTGTCCGAGATTAGTCTCATCGGCTGTCAAGACAGTCTTGCCGTGAATCTGATGCGGAGCATAAATGCGGTTAGGATCTGTTCCTATCGCCTTGCACAATTGTGCACGATTATCGGCGAGCGTTCCTGAGCGGCACTTCCTTGTCAGAGCCTGATTGCCGTAAGTCGGAGTAGTGAATCCGCATTTAATTGAAAATTTTCCTGCCCAATCGGGTATTAAAATATTGTTTTGTAGTTTCATAGCGATATTATATTATAAAAAAAATGGAATTTCAAGAAATACTTGACAAATGTGAAATTAATAAGTAGAATAAAACAGATTGCAGAGCAAAGTGCTGTAGTCTGTTTTATTGGACTTTAGGAGGAAAACATTATGAGAAATCTTTATCTTATTCTTTCTTTATTCATCATCTTGACAATGTGGGCGTGTGATACAGAGTGTAAAAATCATTTCATCAATCCTTATACGACTTCGACGACGGTATATGTCAGTTATGACAGTGCCGGTGCGGAGATTGTCGGAAAATATCCGATTGACGAAGCAGGTCATTTTGCCAATTATCAGGACGGCAAAGTTTATGTGGTTAGTCAGTCTTATCTGAAAATATTCGACTTAACTGATGATACATTTACAATGCAGAATAAGATTGAACTAAATAAATCGGATCTAAGCGGCGATTGGAACTTTATGCGGTGCTATGGCGTGGTCGACCTCGGCAGTAAATATCTCATCCTTGCCAGACTTGACAGGACGGATGACAGCATTCAGACTTTGCTGTCGGTTAAGAATGACGGAACAGATTTCGGATTTTCGGATTTGACATCTGATATTGTCAATAATGGCAAAATCACAAGTATATATTATTATTCGGATAAGCAGACATTTGCTGTGATACAGGATGACGGCTACTCTTCGCTCTATACTGAGTATCTTTATGACATGACTGCTGACAGTCTAAGTTTGCATGATTATTCGACCGCACATGATTATTCTATTATAAATGGTTACTATTACGGTTACAGCTATTATCGCAATTATGAAAATGCCGATTTATATCATTCGTATCTGAATATTTATAAAACACCAAATACATATAATGAGTTATACTTTATCCAGACGGAATATCTCGGACTGACTAAGCCGATTATCAGCGTTTTCTATACCGGTTCGGATTTTTACCTGTTCACAAAAGAGGATGATCAGTATCAGTTTATCAAGATCAAGCCGAAGAAGAGAGAGTATTATAATTATGATTAAAACATCTCACCGACTCGCCGTAGGCGAGTCGGTGAGATGTTTTGACAGGAGACAATAAAAATGAAGAAGATATTTTTGCTTGTTATAATTGCGGTGATTTTGTGTGGGTGTGATGTGTTTTATATTGGAACAGAACATAATCAGAGTAAGACTTATTTTAACTCAACAACAACAACAATTCATGAGTATAATCCTAAGTCAGCTCATGCTGATATTTTATTAAAGTATGATGCTCCAGAAGGGCATTTTGTGAATTGGCAGGATAATCGTGTGTATGTTGTAGGTATTGATCGCATTATTATATTGGATATGACAAATGACGGAACATATGATAATGTTATTTTTTCTCCTAATCATCAAGTGAATTTTAATATTTCTGATTTATCAAGTGATTGGACGAAATTTACCGGATATGGTATTGCGGACATTGGAACAAAGATTCTTATCCTTGCAAAACTGGAAAATGAAGAAAAATCTTTAAAAACTTTGTTGTCAATTCGTCATGATGGCAGTGAGTTTATGCTATCTGATGTCACGACAGATTTAGTTTCTACAACGCCGATTTACAGTATTTATTATGATTCTTCCTCTAATATTTTATCAACACTTCATTCAAACGATAATGGAGCAATGATAGTGAAGAGTGTATATGATGAAACAAATGATTCGTTTTCACTTATGACTGCTGTAGTATCGCATAAATGTTATATGACGAAAAATTATTATTTCAAAATGTCTTATAATCCTACTGTCAGCGGTTACATTTGGAATGACTTATCTGTCAGCAGCAAATATTATTTTGAATCTTTTTCATATCATTATGCAAATTTATATGAGCTGTGTATCGATAATCCGGCTGTCGGATTTTTCTCTGACGGTAAATCATTTTACATATATACACATGAGAATAGTTTTGAATTCATAAAAATATCGTTTCGGAGTAGAAAATAAAGGGAGTAATTAAGTATGAATAATTTGTTACAGAAAATGATGCGATTTTTTATTATAGCTGTAATTTTATTCTGTCATACATCTTGTGATTTGGTTGCTCTTTTATTAGGTATTGAACCTCATGTGTCGCCGGGAGAAAATTATATTCAAGAATATAATCCTCAGAAAGCAGGTGCAGAGATTGTCAGTCGTCACAAAATTGTTAAAGGTGATAAAGCTATTTTAAAAGAAAATAAGGTATATGTTCTTGGCGGCAGCAGTAAAATCGGATATGTTGCTGTTTATGATATGGATAATATGATTGATACAACGCATGATTGTGTTTATGATGTCACATTTGATATTAGTGAAGTTTTTCAAAATTATCAATATCGTTATGGTAAATGTCTTATTCCGATGGAAGATAAGTTTATAATGCTGATGTCTGTTGGAGACGGAACAAATGATATGAATGTTGTGTTATCAATGGGATATGATGGCAGTCATTTGGCAGCAATAGATATATCGGCTGATTTTATTCGGCCGGATTCTGTTATAAATGCTGATTATCTGTTATCCGAGAATCGACTTTATATTTATAGTGATAATTACACTTATTATAACGATGGTTTGATTCTTAGTCAGTATTCATATAATGATGACAGTGAAACTTTTAGTCTTATAAATTTTTGTCCTGATGACAGAGTTTTACAAAGAAGTGATGTTTTCTCATGGTATTGGAGTTATAATTCTTCGGATATGGTAATTGATGGTGATTGGCTTATTTATCATTACTTGAATATTGATTATTATGACAAAGCATTACAAGATAAAAGAATATGTCTAAGTTATTTGGATTTCCCTTTTTATTCTTTCGATTTCGTATCTTCATTTTCGATAGATGATTATATTTGGCTGTTCACAAAAGAAGAGAATAAAAATTATTGTGAATTGATAAAATTAAAATTATTATGATTACGATAAGTCGTGGTAGTGTATTATGAGGTCTTATATAATGAAGAAAAAAATTATATTTATTATAATTGCGGCGACGGTTTTGTGTGGGTGCTTGTTATCAGGATGTTATCTGATTGAAGATTTGTTTAATCAGCAGTATTATGAAAGCGATTCTGTGTGGGAGCCGCCGGAGTATATGCCTGATTACGATGAGGACAAAGCCGGAGCTCATGTTGTAAGGAAAATCGATTTGTCCGGCAGACGCTATTCTTATTATGATGATGAGCCGTATTTATTTCTTGCGAAAAACAGCGACAAGGCATATTTTGTTTCAGGAAATAATTTCTATGAATACGAAGTACCTGTGCCAAATGAAGATAAGAATAAATATACAAATAAATTTAGACTTGATGATCATTTATTTAATTCTACAGATTATTCTTATATTTATGATGTTCGATCTGTTACATTAGTTGATGATTATTTGTATATTTTTGCAACATATTATCTTAAATATAATGGTCCTGTAATTGAAGATTCTCAATATATAGAATCCCGCGGCGGCAGGAATCTGCAAAATGTATTCGTTGTCAAGCCTGACGGCTCTGATCTGAAAATACTGTCATCAGACGATTTATTTGGAGCTGATATAAAGTTTAACTTTGATTTTTATTATAATGTTAGTCGGAAGAAAATGTATTTATGGTTTGGCAGGTTGGATTTTGTTACAACAACGCTTTACAGTTACGATTACGATGCTTCAAATGGTAAGTTTATTCCTGATACGACTACCGATATTATTTTAGTTCCAAGAGATCTTGGAGATTATCATGTTTTTTGTAAAGGGTATATAACCGATAATAATTTTTGGCTTGTGAATTGTTCAAAAACTTTAGGAGAGGTCTATCTGAATACTTTGGAGCAGCGATCTGTCGATAATCCGAATAATATAGTAAAAAATATTGATTTGCTTTATTTGCAGTTTGATCAAATTCCAGAAGCTGTTATCGAATACGACGGCTATGTGTGGGTGGAGATTACGAGATATGAAAAGTTAATAAAAGATGACTGGTGGGTAAACAAATACTATCTCCTCCAGCTTGAACTTAAATGATAATTGAAATTTGATTTTAAAATTAATCTGAATTGATAAATAAAATTTTTTTTACCATTCCTCACATTTTATGCTATAATATCACTCAAGGAGTAACACAATGTCAAATACAATCATTATTTATTATTCTCTGGAAGGGAATATAGATTTTCTGGCGAGGGCTGCTGCGAAGGAAGGCGGTGCAGAGTTATGTCGGCTGGAGACTGTTAAGGAATATCCTAAGAAAGGTTTGATGAAATTTCTTCACGGCGGTCGGGATGCGTCGTTTGGATTCAAGCCGGAGCTGAAGACAACTTTGCCGGATCTGTCTGCTTACGAGCGGATAATAATCGGCACGCCGGTATGGGCGAGCAAGCCTGCCGCTCCGATTAGTTCATTCTTGGATAAGGCTAATCTCACCGGCAAGAATGTCTCTCTTATCGTATCGAGCGCCGGCGGCTCACCGGCTAAGTGCATCGATATAATTACAAAAGTGGTGACGGCGAAGGGCGGAATTGTGACCGACAGTTTGGCTTTCGTCAATCCGTTAAAGAAACCGCAGGAATCTTTGGATAAGATTAAGAACTTTATCCAACATTCTGTATAGAAGTCCGACAAAATTTCTTGACAAAACAATATTATGAAGAAGATAATTTTGCTTGGTATAATTGCGGTGATTTTGTGTGGGTGTGATGTTGTAGATGATGTCCGTGAAATAAAAAAAGTATGTGAGCCACCATCTATTCATCCGAGACAAGTTAATGTGCAGGAGTATAATCCTAAGAAAGCCGGGGCGGAGATTGTAGCAAGATATGAGGCTGTCGCAGGAGATAATGCTGTTATTGACAATGATAGGCTGTATGTTGTAGACAGCTCTAATGCGTTATGCCACGCATGTATATATGATGTTAGTCATTCTGAGATGGTATTCTTGAATGACTTGACATTCGATATAGCCAATGTGATGCCTAATTATAGATGTAAGTCATGCAAGTGTATTATTCCGAATAGTGACAAACTGCTAATGCTTATGTCTCTTGACGGTACAACTGACTGTAATGTGTTTGTCTCGCTGAATCTCAGTGATGGTGGTCTTGCGATTATGGATGTATCTAATGATATATCTGATCTTGATAATGTATATGAGGCAACATATATTACTACAGAACATAAACTGAAATTGTATTATTTATATACGATTTATCCGAGTTCAAGGCTGATGTTATGTGAGTATGTGTTTGACGAGATAGAACATAGGTTTACTCTGTGTGATTTTAGTCCTGTGAGAAACATATTCAAGCAGAATGGTGCATATCAATGGATATGGTCTTCGGAAAGATGCGGTTATACTGAAGAAGGCGATTGGTTGATATGTTCGTCGATAATAATAACACCACTTGATAATCCGCAGATTACATATCAGATATACACAAGTTATTTGGATCTTAGTGTTAATTATTCTTTTATAACATTATTTTCACTGGGTGGTGATGATGTTTATAATAATATGGTGTTGTATGTTAAACAATCTAAGCTTAATCAATATGAGTTCGTCAAACTGCGTTTGATAGAATAAAAAAAGGAGAAATAAATATGAAATCGCATTATGTAATCATAATATTATCACTATTAATGTTTTTCTCGTGTGATTTGGAGATATATCTTGATACAGATCCTAATAGCACGACGACTACGACTATCAGACGCACTTATACTACTACAACGACGACTATACGAGATCCTAATGAATCGGCACATCTGGATATTATTGACAGATATGACGCACCTGCAGGGACATTCGCCAACTGGCAAAACGGTCATGTATATATAATATCCGATGATGACATTAAGATAGTAGATTTAAGCGATGATGCGACAGGAGATGCAAGCAGCGACAGGATAAAAATAGTGCAGGAGATTCCATTTTCACTGGCAGATTTGTCTGGAAATTGGACATCAATCAAAGGATGTGGCATCGCTGATTTGGGGACAAAGATATTGATGCTGGCTGATCTAAGCAATGATGAAAGCAAAATAACAACTTTATTATCTATTAGACATGACGGCAGCGACTTTATGTTATCTGATCTTACTAAGGATTTGGTGACGACTACACCGATATATAGCATTTATTATGATAATGTATCTAAGATTTTTTCGTCTATTCATAATGGAGATTCCGGATCGATATTTGTAGAGAGTATCTATGATGAGACTAATGATAAACTGAAGCTAAAGTCTAAGATGCCTTGTGATGCGTATCATATTATTAATGTGTATTATTATTCTTTGTATTGGCGAGAGTATCCTTTAGGAACATTGAATATTATTGATAAAATGGACAAGCCTTATGGCAGTACTTTACGGTGCGATTGGGCTAATTTGGAATATCTTGGGATGTATAATCCTATAATAAGTGCTTTTTATGATGGTGTATCATTTTATCTCTATATCAATGAAGATAAACCCGAATATCTGAAAGTGTCATTCAGACCGCGATAGTTATAAAGGATTACAAAGAAAATAAAGGTAACATTGTGAAAAATTTATTATTAGTACTATGTCTTGTAATACTATTAGGCTGTTCCGTTCATCTTGTTTCATTTAAGCAAGTCTATGAGTATGAGTCTCAGAAGATTGAGTATAATCCTGAAAAAGCCCATGCTGAGATAGTGCAGAGAGTCAATGCTCCGAAGGGATTATATGCAGAATATACTAATCATCATTATTATATCATTGATGACGGCAGGATAACTGTGTTGGATGATATTAACAATCATAAAACTAAGAAGGAAATCTCTTATAATTGGCGACAATACTATAATGACAGTTTGGAGTGTACATATAAGGTAATCTGTGGTAACGGCATTATGGAACATAATAATAAAATTACATTTATGCTGACTCTGGAGCAGAGGTATTTTTCTACTCCTGAGTATTATACTTATTATAATGACAGGAAAATTTATTATAAGTACCCATTATTCTCCGTGGACTCCGATGGTACAAACTTTTGTATGTCTGATATAACGGTTGATATTGCTTCGGCTGAGAGAATAGATGGTTTCTACTATGATAATGATGAAGCAACGCTATGGGTAATTTTGTATCGCAGTTATGACACAAGAGAATTACATCGATATAAGTATAATTCCATGCAGTCGCATTTTGTTAGAGACGACTATAGTCCTAAGATTAAATATGATTTTGGTCAGATATATCTTACTAAAAATAAGATAACCGATGTATTTTATTGTGATAATCGTCGTTATGATTGGATCTCCAGTAGATTGACTGTATTTACTGATTACAATGCCCAAGAATATCAGACAGTCTGGATAACATCTCTTGGATTAAGCGATAAGCCTCTTGCAGTATTCTGCGATGAAGACTCTGTTTGGCTCTATGTGACTGACGGTACAAGCGACAGTTATCCCGGCGGTCATTATGAATTTCTGAAAATAAACTGTTTGGGCGATGTTTATCCGCTCAAAGAATCATTGTAATTCATACCGCATTTCTGCGGGGCAAATTCTGTCCTTTTTATTTTAATTTTCTTGACAATCGCTCAAAAATATTGTAAAAATAAAATGAGAAAATATGGATAATGGGAGTTGGTAATGTATATCAGAGATATATTTGCGAAAAAGAAATGGACTCTGTCTTTCGAGTTTTTTCCGCCGAAGCAGGATACAGACCTTGAAAAGTTGTATGAGACGATCAATGAGCTCAAAGAGCTTAATCCTGACTATGTGTCTGTGACTTACGGAGCAGGCGGTTCTCGCCGTGATAAGACAGTCGGTCTGGCATCGCATATTAAGAATGAGATCGGATTGGAGACTATCGCACATCTGACTTGTGTCAATTCTACCAAAGAGGATATACAGGGTGTGATAGACAGTCTCAGAGAGAACAATATACAGAATATACTGTGCCTGCGGGGTGATCCTCCTGCCGGTGAGGAGAATTTCACTAAGACTATCGGTGGTTTCGGCTATGCTTCGGAGCTGACGGAGTTCGTCCGCAAGTCAGGTGATTGGTGCATCGGTGTGGCCGGATATCCGGAGGGGCATATCGAGGCTTCTTCATTCGAGGCGGATCTGGCTAATCTCAAGAACAAGGTCTCCAAAGGAGCAGACTTCATCGTGACACAGATGTTCTTCGTCAATGATAAGTTCTACCGCTATCTTGATGAGTTGGCTAAACTCGGCATTGACAAGCCTGTAATACCGGGGATATTCCCCATTCTGAACTATAAGAGCGTCAAGCGTTCTGCCGAACTGTCAGGTGCTACGATCCCTGAGAAACTTGTCACAGTGCTGGAGAAATATCAGGATGACAGTCAGGCTGTAGCAGAGATCGGTATCGAATATGCTATCAATCAGTGTGAAGATCTGATCAAGTCCGGCAGGATTCGCGGTCTGCATCTGTACAGTATGAACAAGAGCTACGCTACTAAGAAGATATACGAGGCGATTAAGCAGTATATACCTCGATAATGGTGAAAAGTCGTTATTGGATATTCTATGTGGCATTCTCCGCAGTCATTGTAGTTATTGCGGCGGTGCATTTCATTCTTAAGAGCGGCAGTGATATTCGGATGCCGATGACACTCTTTATGGATAGAGCCGGTGACTCGTCAGATGAGAGTTCGATAGTGTCTGTCACCGGTGATGATGTTATGTTTAGCATGAAGAACCGCCGATATAATGCAGTGACGAAAGATACTCGCATTGCACGACGAATGACTATCAGGACCGGAGCGGATTCGTCTGTATCATTTATACTGAAGTCATCCGGATATTATTATATATATCCGAACTCGGTTGTGTATGTCGCTGATGTCGGACGGTTCACTGCAGGCGGAACGGGGCGAGACTATGGGCGGTTTAGTGAGTTTGCAGTTGAGTCAGGTGAGTTTTTCTGCGGAGTCAATACTTATTCTGATAACTCGCTTGTCCGCGTGAGGACTTCTACTGCTGATCTGATGGTGAGTAAGGGGCGCTTCTTCGTAAAGTGTGATAATGACTTCGTTACCACTGTTACATGTGTCGATGGGGAGGTTCGTTACAGACCTGCGGTGCAGAGATACGACACCGGGCGAAAGTATTCTGAGAATGACGATAAGCCGATACAAAGATTCCTCTCGCATCGCAATCGGCTCTCATCCGGTGAATTCGTTACTCTGACTCATGAAATGTCGTCTGACTTTGAAAACCTCATCGATAAAGTGTGCAACTCATCGTTTTTCCCAAATATTGACAGGCAGGATATGACCAATACTCTGACAATCGAGCCGAGCAAACTTGAACAGTCTGAGCTACCGAAGATGCCGTATCGCTTCAATCAAAATGAATAAACAGATAAGTTTGAATTTTAAGAATATAATTAAAAAAATACTTGAATTTTGAAAATAAATTTATTATTATTTAGTTAGAGATAGTTATGTTACGACATTTACAGATAAAGAATTTTGCATTAATCGATAACTGCGAAGTCGATTTTTCGGATAAATTGAATATGATCACAGGCGAGACCGGTGCCGGTAAGTCTATACTTATACAGGCATTGTCTGTGCTGCTCGGCGGGCGTGCTTCTACGGAGCAGATCCGGACAGGCTGCGAAGAAGCTGTGCTTAACGGGGTTATAGATATTGCTGATAATCAGACTATACAGGGGCTGCTTGATGATCTTGGGATCGATAGTGAGGATGGAACTCTGATTATCCGCCGAGTGTTGTCGTCGAGCGGCAAATCACGATCTTTTATGAATGGCACTCAGGTTACTTCCAAAGAACTCGGCGCTGTGAGTGCAGAATTGTTTGACTTCCACGGACAGCACGATGGTGTGTCGCTGCTGTCTCCTAAAACACACATCACATTCTTAGACAGTTATGCCGGCTTAGAGTCAGAGTTGGATAAACTTAAGCATTTGTACGGAGATCTGCAGGATAAGAAGCGTGACCTGCGTAAACTGGAATGTGACGATGAAGATAAAGAAAAACAGATCGAACTGCTGAAATTCGAGATAGAAGAGATAGAGACCGCCAATATACAGGATGATGAGGACGAAACTCTGAGAAATGAGATAAAACTCAATGAAAATATTGAAAAACTCACTTCAGGACTGTCGGAATTAACCGAGTCATTCAGCGGTGAGGGGGGCATTATCTTCGGAATGAAACACGCAAAGAGTTTGTTTGACTCTATTGCGGAATATGACAGTAAACTATCGGAGAAGTCTGCCGAATTTGATGATGCGTATTATCGTTTGGAAGACTTGAATAACGAACTCCAGCGGATCGCCGGTGAATATCGCTGCGAACCAGATTTGCTTGATCGCCTGATCGAGCGGGCAGAAGTGATAGAGAAACTTAAACGCAAGCACGGCGGCAGCATTGAGAGTGTGAGGAACTACTGCGAGCAGGCTAAGAAGGATCTCAACCTTATAATATTCTCGGATGAGGAGAAAGATCGCCTGCAGAAAGAGTTTGTTGCAATCAAATCAGAATATACAAAGCAGGCACAGATCGTCTCGGCGAAGAGGTGTGAAGCCGCTAAGAAGTTGGAGAGAGCCGTTACAGCCGAGTTGCATAATCTCGGTATGGAGAAGGCGGTATTCAAGATACATAATGCGTTGGAGCCCGCTTTGAGTGATGACGGCATTCAGATCAGTGGTCAGAATGTTCGATACGCAGCTAACGGCTATGACAATATCGAGTTTATGATCAGCACAAATGAAGGTGAGCCGATAAAGAGCCTTGCCAAGATCGCAAGCGGTGGTGAGCTTAGCCGTGTTATCCTGTCGCTTAAGACTGTGCTGACTGATAATGACAATGTTCAGACGATGATATTTGATGAGATCGACACCGGTATTGGCGGCAAAGTCGCTCTGTCGATCGCTGCGACTATGAAGAAGATAGCTGCTCGCAAGCAGATATTGTGTATCACGCACCTTGCACAGATTGCCGCCGTTGGTGATGCGAACTTCCTCATTCATAAGGAGACAACAGAACATCGCACATCTTCTCAGATACAGCGTCTTGATAATGAAGGCAAAGTCCGCGAGATAGCCAGAATGTTGTCAGGCAACATTACTGAACTAAGCCTTAATCATGCGAAAGAACTAATCGGAGGACAGCCGTGACGGATTGGACTCGCGATGCGATTATTGATGCAGATCTTGATACTTTTCGCGATATTCTGTATGGTGTGCTGAATGATCCGCTACCGCCGAATATTGATTTCTTCAAGAATGTGTTGGATATAGTATTGGCAACTTATGATGAAGAAGATGAAGATATTCGTCAGAAAGCAGCTGACGGTTTACCGGGTGGCCTCATCGATCTTCGCAGTGATAAGCCTGTGATACTTCTGCCGGATCTGCATGCTCGGCGTTATTTCCTTAGAAATGTGCTTAACTATGTACCGCCAAGATATATCCCGACCGCAGATAATGTCACCCCGACAGATAATTATGTCACCCCGACAGGTAATTATGTTACTTCGGCAGATAATTATGTCACCTCGACCGAAGCGGAGAGGTCTGCATCATCGGATCCCCCGACTGCACTCGGAATGACAGAGACAGCTGTGGACAAAGTAGCAAATGTTCCGGCAGCATCTGATACTGAAGAAGTATCTGTTCTTGATTATGAACCGCCATCAGATATACAAGTCTCTGAAAAGTCAACGGAGAATGTCATTGCGGAGAAAGACATCGCCGACAAACTGATTGAGCAACTCCATTCTATTAAGGAAGATATAGTAAGGGTAGAAGAAGAGAATGAAACTGATTTACTTCAGTCAAGTGAGCAGGCTCACTTGACTGAAGTAAATCAGTTTACAGTTCTTGAACTGTTGGATCAGCATCGTGTAATCGTTCTGTGTGTCGGTGACGGTGTGCATGGCGAGGCAAGTTTTGCCGGACGATGGCGTGAGGCTTATGCCGAGTTCTTGGATGATTTCGATGTGAGTCCTAATATGGATGCTGAGATAGCCGATTCGTTTAATCTGATGATCGCTGTAATGCTGCTTAAGATCCGCTATCCGAAACTGTTCCATTTCCTGAAAGGCAACCATGAGAATATATGCAACGAGACCGGCGGCGGCAACTACGCATTTGCTAAGTTTGCTAACGAAGGTCAGATGGTGCTGACATATTTCAGACAGAAATACGACCTTGAACTGCTTACATTGTATGCTGATTTTGAGCGGAGCCTGCCGCTGTTTGCAGTCGGTTGGAATTTCCTCGCAAGCCATGCGGAACCTGCTTCATTTTATGATTTCGATCATATACTTAACTATCACATTAACGAAGATGTGATCCTCGGTTTGACTTGGACTGACAACCATCAGTCTATGCCGGGAACGATCGATGTTATGCTGGATTATTATATTCCTGATAATTGTGACGGAACATACTACTTCGGCGGGCATCGCCCGATCAAAGGGCTCTACTACCGCATTAATGGCGATCGCTATGTGCAGTTCCACAATCCGTGGCTGCAGATCATAGGTTTCATTGATCAGAGTGAGCCGATAGACTTAGACCGTGACATTATACAGATCGGCGAATCTAACGACTCGGAGGGCAGTGTATGAGTGATGATCAGAATATCATAGAGCCTGACAAGACTGCAAATATCGCCGATATGCAGACCGAGCGGATCGGCTCTTCTGCGAATGTGTCTAACAAGCAGGATAGTGACATTCCGCAGAAACGCTCATTCGACGCAGACAGACAGAATGCTGCTCGTATTAACGGCGGCAAACCTATAGCCAATAAATCGGCTGCAAAAACGACTGCGGTAGCAGGCGGTCAGCATCCGTCCGATAAAGCAAATGTAGGTCCACGCCCTCAGAGACGGGGCAATACGGAGATAAAAGGCTATACTATTCTCGGTAAGATCGCTAAAGGCGGCATGGGGGAGGTCTACAAAGGCATCCACAACGGTCTCGGCAAAGAAGTAATCCTGAAAAAGTTGATCGCTAAAGCACCTCAGACATTCTACGAGCGGTTTAAGCGAGAGGCTACTATAATGATGGAAGTGTCTCATCCGAATGTTGTGCATTTGTTCGACTACTTTCAGGAGAATAACTCGTCTTACATCGTTATGGAGTATGTATCGGGATATAATCTGTCGGAGATAATCAAGAAATTCGGTCAAGTGCCTGTATATCTGGCGTGCTATATCGCTTATGAGATCGCCAAAGGTTTGGAATGTGCCCATGAGAAGGGGATTATTCATCGTGACATTAAGCCTGCGAATGTGCTGATCTCGACTAAAGGCGAGATAAAGCTGACTGACTTCGGTATAGCATTCAAGACTAACCGCGAGGATGAGGTCAATATTACGAAGACAGGAACGCTGCTTGGCACACCGGCATATATGTCTCCAGAACAGATCAACAGTTCTAAGGATGTGGATGAGCGAACAGATCTGTATGCACTCGGCATTATTTTCTATGAGATGCTTGCCGGAGAGAAGCCGTTCAGCAATGAGTTCTCCGTTGAGAATCTCGCCAATATCCGCAAGGGTAAGTGCAAGCCGCTGCGATACTACAACAGCGATGTTCCGCCGTATCTTGTGAGGATAATCAAAAAACTTTGCAATCCCAAAAGGACTAAGCGGTATTATAATATTAAAGAATTCATTCGTAAGATAGAGTCGATACTGTTCTTCAAGTTCAAAGATGTGCACGAGATCAGGCAGAAATTCTCTGTGCTGATCGGGACTCAGTATTCGGCTGCGGAACTGGACTGTTTCGTTTATCCTAAAGCGGCAGTAATGACAGAAGTGATCTCTAAAGTTACATTGCCGATATTGAGCGGGATATTGATTATTCTATTCCTATGGATGGCTCTGCCACAGGTGCTGCTGACTTTCGCATTCTCCAATCAGTATGGGATCATGGATCTGCGCGTAGGCAGCGAGAGTGCGATTAACTATTATGATATGCAGATATATTCGCCGGAACGCGGTAAGAATATGGTTCGCCGCACAGGAACTGTGCATCGCAACAAAATGCGGCTGCACAATATAGTTTTGCCAACAGGCAGTTATGTGTGTCAGTTCCGCTCAGGCGGCAAACTTACTTCGACGGAGTTCGCTCTGCGATCGTATAGAACGAGTCGCAGTAATAATGTCGAGATAACGCTTCGTCCGGATGCAAAGTCTAACTTCACCATAGTGCCGACGATTATCGCTGATCGCCAGATCAACATAGCTGATGTGGATATTCTGTATAAGAGATCATCCGAGACTGACTGGCTGCCTTATATGACTTCGACGCGTCTGACTAACGGCGAGACTTACGATTGGATCGCAAGATGTTACGGCTATAAGGATGCCGTGATACCTGCTGTATCAGTGCCTGTTGGTCAGAGAGTGCTTCCGCTGACATTCACACTGCTGAAGCCTAAAGCCCGCCTTGTTCTAACGGAGTCTGATATTCCTTTGGAGATTAGTCTGGGTGAGTCTAATCGTGTGTGGCTTGATGAGGATGGATTGAAAACAGGCTATGTATCTCGGCTTGGACGCTTGAAGAGTGTGTATCTCAACGAAGGACCGATTACTGTTACAGTGACTAATAAAAAGTTCAAGGTGCAAGCCTCTGCTTCGGCAACACTCGATAATAGAAAGGAGTGGGTGCTGCGAACAGAATACGATGAGAAGAATAATCGGCTGAAAGTGAGTGTAAAATAAAGGAATATTATGTTTAAGATAATACATCAATGTAATGACTGCAAAACAAGAACAGGTATAATGAAGTTAGCTCATGGTGAGGTGGAGACTCCTGTTTTTATGCCGGTAGGCACTAACGGAACGGTTAAGACATTCCTGCCTTATGAGCTGAGTGACATGGATAATCAGATCATCCTGTCCAATGCTTATCATCTGTATCTGCGTCCGGGTATGGATGTTATCGCTAATGCCGGAGGGCTGCATAAGTTCGCTGCATGGGATCGCAATATATTGACGGACTCAGGCGGCTTTCAGCTGTTCTCTCTGTCTAAGCTGACTAAGATTGTGCCTGATGGGGTGTATTTCCAATCGCATATAGACGGCAGCCGTCATTTCCTGTCGCCTGAAGATGTTGTAGATGTGCAGCGGACAATCGGCTCTGATATAATGATGGTGCTGGATCACTGCACAGAGTCCAATATCAAATACGAAAAAGCTGTCAAGGCATTAGAGACGACCACATCATGGGCTAAACGCTCCAGAGAATATTTCCTGCACAATTGTGACACTGATCGGCAGAAGCAATTCGGCATAGTTCAGGGCAATATGTATAAAGATCTGAGGAAGCGAAGTGCCGAAGAGATAGTCGATATTGGTTTCGACGGATATGCGATAGGCGGGTTGTCTGTCGGTGAGACCAAAGAACAGTTCCTTGACATCCTTGCATTTGTTACGGATTATATTCCGCAGGATAAGCCGCGTTATCTGATGGGAGTCGGCACTCCTCTTGATTTGTTCTATGCTGTGGAGCAGGGGATCGATATGATGGATTGTGTATTCCCGACGCGAGTTGCCCGCAATGCGTTGGCTCTGACGAGTCAGGGGCGGTTCAATCTGCGTAATGAGCGATTCGTCAAGGACTTGTCACCGCTCGATCCGGAGTGTGACTGCTATATCTGCCGCACTTTCAGCAAGTCGTTTATTCGTCACATGTTCAAGGCGAAAGAGATCACCGCATGCAGAATGCTTAGTTATCATAATATATATTTTATGAAGCATCTGATGAGCAGGATCAGAGCTTCGATCGCCGATGGGAGTTTTTTGAGTTTGAAGTCAGAATATGAAGGGATATACAAGGAGTGAGTATGGATTGGACAACTCAGATGGATGCCGCACGCAAAGGCATCGTCACACCGCAGATGGCTGCGGTTGCGAAGAAAGAATACATGGATGAGCACAAACTGATGGAGCTGGTTGCCAAAGGTCAGGTAGCTATCCCGGCGAATAAGGCTCACACATGCCTTAATCCCGAAGGGATAGGATCATCTCTGCGAACTAAGATAAATGTCAATCTCGGTATAAGCCGTGACTGCAAGGATTATGACATCGAGATGGAGAAAGTAATGAGTGCCGTTAATATGGGAGCAGAAGCGATAATGGACTTATCGAGTCACGGTGATACACAGCCGTTTCGCCGCAAACTCACTTCGGAATGCCCTGCTATGATCGGCACTGTTCCTGTCTACGACAGCGTTATTCACTATCAGCGAGACTTGGCGACGCTGACTGCTAAGGACTTCATCGATGTTGTGCGGCTTCATGCTGAGGACGGTGTTGACTTCGTGACGATCCACTGCGGTATAACACGCAAGACTATCGAGCAGATCAAGCAGCACAAACGCAAGATGAATATCGTCAGCCGCGGAGGCAGCCTTGTCTTCGCATGGATGAGTATGACAGGCAATGAAAATCCGTTCTACGAATACTACGATGAGATACTCGATATTTGTGAGGAGCATGATGTGACGATCTCTCTTGGAGATGCCTGTCGTCCGGGATGCCTTGCCGATGCGACTGATGTATGCCAGATTGAGGAACTTGTGCGTCTCGGTGAACTGACTAAGCGTGCTTGGGCTCACAATGTGCAGGTAATGGTTGAGGGGCCGGGGCATGTGCCACTTGATCAGATCGCTACGAATATGAAAGTCCAACAGACGATATGTATGGGTGCTCCGTTCTATGTGCTTGGACCTCTCGTGACTGACATTGCTCCGGGGTATGATCATATAACGAGTGCTATCGGCGGAGCGATAGCAGCAATGAGCGGGGCGGCATTCCTCTGTTATGTAACTCCTGCTGAGCATCTTGCACTGCCGAATGTCGATGATGTTAAGCAGGGCATAGTTGCATCAAAGATAGCCGCTCATGCCGCTGATATTGCCAAAGGTCTGCCTCATGCCAGAGATATTGATGACAGAATGGCTGATGCCCGCCGCAATCTTGATTGGGATGCACAGTTTGCATGTGCTATCGATCCTGAGACTGCCAAACGCATCCGTGACAGTCGCAAACCGGAGGATGATCACTCCGATACATGCTCTATGTGCGGCAAGTTCTGTGCTGTCCGCAGTATGAATAAAGCATTATCCGGTGAGATGATCGATATATTGTAAAAAAATCATCAGGTGATGACAGAACCTACTGAAAAAGTCCAGTCATGCTGAACTTCGCCCGACACGATGTCGGGTGTGCAGTCGCCGCAAGGACGCATAAGGCGACGCAGATTCAGCATCTACACTATATACAGTTTTGAGATCCCGAATCAAGTTCGGGATGACATAATGATTTTGACTTTTTCAGCAGCCTTGTGATGACACCTGATGATTTTGCATCATATAGATGCTGCAGTTAGATGATGCAATAATTTTTCAAAAATTCATTTGACTAAAACTCATTATTATATTATATTATCATTATGAATTCTAAGAATTTTACATCAAGTTTTGATTATATCATATTCCTTTCGACGATTGCACTGACTGTTATCGGTATTCTATACATATACTCTGCTAATCTGATAAAGCCTGAGATCTCTCATAATTATATCAAGCAGATAATATTTGGCAGTGTAGGGCTTGTGATGATGATAACGCTGCTGTTCGTTCCCTCGAAGAGCATCTCAGATGTAGCAGTGTGGTTCTATGCTTTGTGTGCATTCGGTCTTGTTGTAACTCTGCTTTTCCCGGAGGTTAAGGGACAGCGGCGGCTGTATATATTCGGCATTAATCTGCAGTTCAGTGAGTTCATGAAACTGGCGACTATAATACTGCTTGCGAAATACTATGCGTCGATGCCGCCTGAGCAGCTCGGAGACATTATGACATATCTGAAAGGCGGACTGATCATTGCTCTGCCTGCCGGACTGATCATGCTGCAACCTGACTTGGGAACTACTCTTGTATATATACCGATATTTCTGACTATATCATTCTTAGCCGGTGTGCCTAAGAGATATGTTATATATACTATCGCATTTATCGGAATGGTTACATTCATACCGATAGTCACTTCGATGAACAAGATGCTGTTTAATGATGAGAATGAGATAATCCTGCTGCTGATGAATCCCAAATATATGCTGATTATCTTCGGTACACTCATACTGACTGTTGTGATTGCTCTGCTGGCATATTTTGGTGTGATTAAGGGCATTGACGATAGGCTGAGACCTGTATTTTATTGGTATGTATTTATTGTGTCGGTTATCGTTATAGCCGGCAGTTTGTCATATCCTGTCAATCGTTTTATGCTCAAACCATATCAGAAAGATCGTTTGCTTATATTCCTCAACCCTGATTATGATCCGCGCGGCAAAGGATTCCACATTATACAGTCTCGTAATACGATCGGTAACGGAGGTCTGCTTGGCCGCGGATGGACAAAAGGTGATCAGACGCAGCATTACTTCCTGCCAGAGCAGGCGACAGACTTTATCTATGCTGTTATTGCTGAGGAGCGCGGTTATTTGGGCAGTCTGATTATTCTGCTGCTGTATGGGCTGATCTTTGCGAGGGGATTTATCATTATGTACAGGTCTCGTGACTATTGGGGCTCGTATGTAGTTGGCGATGTGATTGCGATGCTGCTTTTCCATGTGTTGGAGAATATGGGGATGGGGCTGGGCATAATGCCGATCACAGGTATACCGCTGCCGTTCCTGAGCTACGGAGGATCGTTCCTCATGGCTTGTTTCTGCGGTATCGGGCTGGTTATGAATGTCAGTCTCAATCGTTATCAGTTTTAGCGGAGTGTTATGAGCGATATTCCTTATAGTAAGTATATATTTAATCTCGATACAATGGGGCATATCTCGATTCGGAATATGGTCACTGATGAGATTTATGATTTCGATGCTCATTTTGAGAAACTCGGCATTTTTCACATTTCATTTTCGTTTATAGATAAGTCTTTTGCTCTGAAACTCATTAAATATCTGAATGATGCTGACGAGCTTCGCGTTACGGCGACTTTTTCTTTCTTGGAGCAGGACTATTCGTTTGTGTTGTCGCCGCGTCTTGATGATGTGAGCCTTACACCTGATCAATGCTTCAAGTTGACTCTTTCCGGGGATATTATAGAGCCGAAAGATTTGCAGATTGGCAGCGGAGATGATAATGATATGCAGGATGATGAGATAGTCGATGAACTGCAGTTGGTGGCCGACTTCGATATGGAAAGCATCAGCGATGAAGAGACGGTTCATCTGTGCGGACGCAATGAGCTGCTGGATATAATGCTCGTTCTGTCGCTGAGAGATCTCTTCGTCGGTTATATCGGCAAAGTCATACCTTGTGATAAGTTTGAGTCCCGCATTCTGAACTTCCTTGATGATGAGCAGCAGAAGTTCGTGCTGTCTGTCTATCACAAAGACTATCGTCACAATGTCTATCGAATGTTTGAAGATGTGTCTTGGTCAGACAGAATGAAATTCTTATGGATAGTGCTTATGCTGGCAGACTTATATAATGTTAAGTAAGCTGATTCTTCATTTTATATCCAATTTCAGCAGGATCGGATAATGGTCACTTGCGTGCCTGTCCATCTTGTGGTATGTTCGGATAGAGAAACTGCGGATATTGCTGCTAACAATGTCATTAATCATAAAATAATCAAGATCGCGCTTATCCCCATGATAGATATGAGTGTAAGTCTCTGATTCTTTGTAAGCGTAATTCAGTATAGTCAATCCGGCTTTCTGCAGGATATTAAGAGGCTCGGTCATTCTGTGAGAGTTGAAGTCACCCGTCAGTATTATGTAAGGCGTATTGTCGGTTTGGTATATTCTGTCTATTATATCGAGAATGCCACCGACTTGAGCAATCCGCTTTTGTTCAGTCTTTATCGGGTCGCCTATCATTGATTTGAGATGATTGATCAGTATGTAGACATTCTTATCTTGCAGTGTGATCTTAGCAACCGGACAATCCCTGCTGAATCTGTAATGCGGGTTGCCTTTGTATGGGACTTTCATAGTGCGGTTAGACGAATATACAGCCTCTAATCTGCTCATCATCGCCACATTGATCCCTCTCTCATCGTTGCCTTCGACCAGATAGCGATATTCGTAGCCGCATTGGTCAGCGAGCTGTCCAAGTATAGTCTCATTCTCGATCTCACAGAGAGCAACGACATCGGCATTGGCATTCTTAACCATACCGGCGATGAGCTGCATCTTGCGGGCATACTCTTCATCAGTCAGTATCGTGTCCTTAGTGTTGGGATTATCAATAGTATCAAAAAAATTGCCGACATTCCATTCTAAAATACTAAGAACATCAGCATAGCTTGACCATACAGATAAGAGAAACAGAAATAAAGCTAATACTTTTCGGTTCATCGGTATCTCATTTCTGGATCTTAGAGTCAGGCAGGCGAGACAGCACATCCCAAAGTATCATCAGATACCATATAAGTCCGAAGATAAATATCGGATATGAAACGACATAGCACACATCTCGGAAAAGCTGACTGCCGAAGAACAGCGAGGCTTCTATCTCGTCGAGAGTCAGTGAAATATCTTTGGCAAGGACTATCATAAATGTCAGTCCGCGATACAGTGATATGAGCAGAATGCCGATACTGCCGAAGATATAGAACTTGAATGCAAGACGAAGCCGCTTAATGCGGCCTGTGTTGATCGCACAATTTGTCTTAGCAAAGTTGGTGATGAACGCAAGCAGGATAGGCACGACAAAACCGATGAATATAATATACATCGACAGATTCTGAATCTTGCGTTCAGAGATCATCTTGACTTCCATCGGTATATCGCTGAATATCCACTTGGATATAAACCATTGGATACCGCTTGTAATTATCCCGATTATCAGCATAACGATCCCAAAACAAATCAGAAAATAAATCGTCTTATTAATTTTTTCGTGCATAATGTCACCTTCCTGCTATTGCCTGCCATTACAGCGGTTTTATTTTACCTGTGTATTTCCTGTTCTCATATTTGACTTCGGTTATCAGATACTGTGTTGACTTAGCTCCCTGCTGTATCTCTACGATGTAATCAAGATACAGCGGACTGTCAGATCGGATCACTTTGTCTGTCTGTCCGATCACAGTATCGATCGTGCCATCACTCCACTTAGGACTGACGATCTCGACTTTCGATGGAACGAGCATCTTATTGATGATCGCTTCCTTGCTGCCGTAAACAGCGACTGTTTTCTCAGCCATTGTTACGCTGTCAGTCATTTTGACATTCCTGCGAATGTCATAGTTCGGATCTATCGGCACTAAGGTAAATGTATATACTTTGCTGCGATAGCGGACATAGATTACTCGGAAGTCAGCCTTGTTTATCGTTACGATGTCATCCGGCTGCAGACTTGTCATAGACTGTGCCGATATGTGATCATCAAGGATCTCTGAGATCGTTACGGCAGAACCGACTTTGAACTTGCCTTCGTCTTTATTCATCTCTTCGATGAAAGTCGGTATGCCGCTCTCTTTCGTATTGTCTATGCGATTTTTAGCTTTGCGGTAGCTGTCTTTCGCAATGCGGAACTTGACCTTGTTGTTTGCAGCAGGTTTAGCAGCCGGCTTCTTCGCAGATGATGATGACGAACTAACGATCGGAGTTGGCGGCGGTGAGTAAGTCTCGACAGGAGTTCGGTCTATACCGCCGCTGCTTCGTCCGCCGCCGCTTGATGCGGCTCGGTTACTGTCACTGATTTTGCGGATGAGCCACCATATCAGCCATATCAGCAGCAGGAGAAGCAGTAACAGCAGTAAGATAATGAGCAGCCATAGCAACCACTTGTTGTCTCGCTTTGTTTTTTCTTTTGTTTCTTTAGTTTTTTCGGTTTTTTCTTTGACAGTTTTATTTTGCTTTGCCTGTTTCTGATGTTTGTCGGCTTTAGCCGGGATTATAACGGCTGCCGCATTGTCATCGGAGGAGTCTTCTTCGTCACTTACTGCAGTATTGTTTTCATCACCTGATGATTTTGTCGTGTTATTGTCATGCTGAACATGATTGAGCATCTCATTATCATCATTGTCATGCTGAACTCGGTTCAGCATCTCATTATCTTTGGATCTCTCCGCTTCGGTCGAGATGACAGTTGTGTTCCTGCTGTCAGATGATTTTTTCGTGCTATTGTCATGCTGAACATGATTGAGCATCTCATTATCATCATCGTCATGCTGAACTCGATTCAGCATCTCATTGTCGTTTGTGCTCTTGCTATTATCAGATTTATTATGCAATGCAGCAGCAGCGGCTGCTCCGGCGGCGGCGGTCTTGTTGTCTTTCTTATTATCAGCAGACTTCTCAGTTCCGGTCCGCGTGACATTATTATCCTGATTGTTTTCTGTCACAGTGGTTCGGCTTTGCTCACCGGCCTTATCGTCATGCTGAATTTCGTCCGACACGGATGTCGAGTTCATTGACGACTCTCGGATGTGGCGGTCGTCGATGTTACTATTCTCAGTCTGCTTATTTTCATCATTGGATTTCTTCGTTTCGGTTGAGGTGATATTCTGCTCATTGTTATTGACAGATCTCTCCGCTTCGGTCGAGATGACAGTTGTGTCTCTATTATCAGATGATTTCCCTTGTTTATCACCATTATCATCTAATTGTGAATTATTATACGCATACTGCGTATCATGCACGAGATTATTCTGCAGGTTATGATACAGAGTGTTGTCCTTCGGAGCATCGACGATCATGTCATTGAGATTAGAGCCGTCGAAATACTTACGTAGATCGATAATGATCTTGCCTTCTTCTGTTGTCCGCTTGGACAGTTCTATATAGTAGCTTTTGCTTTTGAGGACTTCTTTTTTATTGATGAGGAAATCCAGCGTATAGCGGTTTTCATTGCTGAAGAAGAGTTCGTCAATTTTTTTCGAGTCGAGATAGTTGAAGAATTTGCCGTGTTTAGCGGCTATATCCTGCAGCGGTTTATTCGGCTCCGGCTTGAAGTTCGACGAGTAACAGAAATAGTAGAATGGTATATCGCGATAGCCGTCTCTCATCTGTCGCCCGGTTGTGTGGCTGTCGATGTCCTCACCGTCAGAGAAGAACAAAATGTAGTAAATCACATCGTCTTTGCCGGTATCTTTGCTTTGCTTCGCCAGAACACGAGTGTTCAGTTCTGAGACTGCATCGTATAGACGAGAGTAGTTGCCCTCACGGACAATGCCGTCAATCCGAGTCAGGACATTCGGACTGTAATGCGACAGGTTGTATATAGCTGAACTGTAGTCGCTGACAGTGATGACTTCCACATAGTCCTGTTTGTTGATGTGACTGATCAGGTATGAGACATTCCTGCGGATGGCTGCGAGATCACGCTCCTGTATAGAGCCGCTGTTATCGATGAGAATGTAATAATACCGCGTAATGCGGTCGGCAGTCAGATTGTAATCCGGCTTGAATATCTCTTCCTGATTGAGCGTAAGCCGCAGGTTATCGCTGATGTCATCAGGATAATTGTGGAAGCGTATCGTTACCTTGTCAGTCTTTTCATTCTTATTTTTGGAAGATGTGATGTTTTCATCGATAGTCACATCGTCCAGCACGAGAGCCGTCACATTCTGTGTGAATGCGACAGTCAGTAAAAATGTCAATAAAAATCCGATAAATCTCTTCATATATATTGTTTACGAAATAACCTTCATGAAAAATTGGCTGAAAAGGGCTAACGCATTCTTATCAGCGAACTGGATGTTGCAGAGGAACTTATACATCACCTGCGACTCGATGACTGTGCCTTCTGTTATCAGACCGTTAGTCTGCACAACTTTGTCTGCATGGTTGAGCAGTGATAATGTCATCGGTCTGCCGACGGTGAATCTCTGAGCATTGGTGAACAGCACCGTTGCAACATTGCCTGTAATCTTAGTAATCTCGAACATGCCGGCTGTCAGCGGTGTGAACAGATCATCCTGAATGATGAATGCCGATAACTTGTCGGTAGGTTTGATAACGCCAGGTGTCGGAGTGATAAACTTCGGTTTAGTCCGGCATTCTGCATTCAATGCGTCAAGCTGCTTAATCAGATTCTCAAGACGCGGCAAGTCATTGACCTTATTCAGCTTGTCGATGCGTGCCTCGAACAGATCGAAGAAAACTTCCTCGTTGGTTACGATTTTGATGTTTTTATTGTCATAGAATATCGTGAAGAAATGCTTCTTGAACTCGACACGGCTGATGTTGTCCATATCCGGTGACGGACTGCGAATGCCGAAACTGTTCGTGTTGACACCGTTCTCCTGCAGCCGTGTAAACAGATCGATGTGATTTTGCTGGCTGCAAATATACTTGATATTGCCGGGCGGCATGAATTTAATATCGTTTTTTTCCATATTAATATCAACCGCAGCAGCGTCATTAACGGCTATATATCTGATGTGCCGCTGAATGTTGCTCGAAACTTTAGGTGATGTTCCGATTCTTAGGAATGCTGCATTATCAGCAGAAGACTGTCCGGTATAGATTATGTAGCAGCCTTCATCAATGCGAAAAACTCTTTTATCCACAGTTTGCTCCTTGAAATTACTCTTTAAGTATACAGGATTTATGCAGTATTGTCAAACTTTATTTTTCAGCGGTGATTTTTTTTTGCTTTTTATCTAAAAAATAAAACTTTCCAAATTTCATTTGCATTTTATGATAAAATTTATTATTATATTATACACAGAATATAAGCAGAATATAAATAGAATATAAATTAGGATAATAACAATGACTGTGAAGATAGTAGAGCTGGTTTGTGTACTGTTCTGCTTTCTGCTTTTCGTGACGCATTTTCTTTTGCATAGAGTAACGCATGATGACTCCAAGCAGTATCTTGTGCTGATAATGTTTGTATTCTATGCGATGACAGTTGTATATGATCTGAAAGTTGCGGCTAATTACGAATCCGCTCACCGCTGTATTACGCTTATTCGGCATTTTTTGGTTATCGCTTCGTTCTTTACGGCTGTGATCTATGTCAGGACTCTTTTTGATGATTACATATTCACGAAACTGACTAATGTTATTCTGTACTCATTGTGCTGTGAGTATATGCTGTATATAATCCTGCTGCTTAGGAGACTTCGTGTTGCTATCATTGATGATGCTGTTATCGTTACTGCGATAGTGAGTCTTATCCTTTATATAGTATTCCTTGTGATCAAATGGAATGAGCTGTCCCGCAAACATCGCATCCTGCTGCTGTCGATGTTCGTTACTGTGCTGTGTTTTTCGCTGATGGAACAGTTGCGTCTTGTAGGATTCAAATATAAATTTATATTCTGCAGCGGTATGATCATCTATATGTTTACTTATGAGAGTCTGAGTTTTGTTCAGATATTTTCACTTGTTTCGCATAATGTCAAATCTGACCGCAAGACACAGCCTACCGATGATAATCCGTTCGCTCTGACTAAGACTGAGTTGAAAATAGTTGATCTTATACAGTCAGGAGTGATTTCAAGCAAGGACATCGCAGATGTTATGGATAAGCGTCCGGAAACTATCGATCGCCATATCAAAAACATTATGGCTAAAGTCGGCTGCAATAACAGGAAAGATATTACAGACGTAATCTATAAACTAACAGACAATTTGACGGCAAAAGGCTGATTTTTTGTGGATTTTTCTGCAAAAAATACCAAAACTTCCCAATTCTTCCCAATTTTTTTTGTTGTTTTCCCGGCTAAATGATGATATAATATTATCACTTTTTGAACAGAGATTGTTAGTATCAGAGAAAGCGGGCAGCCGCCGGATGTGGGAAGTCTTTCTAATACCATTAGAGGAAATAAAAAAGCCGATTATATAAATCGGCTTTTTTATTTATAAGTCATAATTTGATCTGTTTCTCGATTTGCTCGACAACTTTCTCCGGAGCAAGGCTTGCGTCGATCGTAATCATTTTATTGATATTCTTATAGAATCCGATCAGCGGCTCAGTCTGCTCATGATAAACTACGAGTCGTTTCTCGATAGCTTCGACAGCATCATCAGGACGGATAAGCAGCTCTTTGCCGCACTTGTCACAGATGCCGTCCTGCTTCGGAGGATTGTTCTTGATATGATAGATAGCACCGCATCCGCTGCATACACGGCGGCCGCCGAGACGGCCTTTCACTTCATCATCCGTAATGTCGAAGTAAACTGCTGCGTCAATCGGGTTAGTCTTCTCGAATGCCTCAGCCTGCACAATTGTGCGTGGAAATCCGTCAAGGATATAGCCATTCTTACAGTCGTCGTCTTTGATACGATCATTAACCATCGCGATAGTCACTTCGTCAGGCACGAGCTGACCGTTATCCAGAATGGATTTGACCTTCTTGCCTAACTCTGTCTCGTTTTTAATATTCGCACGGAACAGATCTCCAGTGCTTATCTGCGGAATTTTATATTTCTCAAATAATTTCTTTGCGATTGTGCCTTTCCCCGCTCCCGGAGCACCAAAAAATACAAGCTGCATAATACCCACCTTTTGCTTGAAATATTAAAAGATAGTTCCATTATATAAAATTTTATTGTTTTTTTCAAGAAGATAATATTGAATTCTAAAAAAATGAGATTTTACTTTGCAAAACCACTGATTTTTTGGTATAATTACAAAAAAGGAACTACCCATGAAAATATTTATCTCCGGTATCGGCGGCAGCGGTGCTTACTACCTCGCAAAGTATTATTTATGCAAAGGTGACACTGTTTATGGCAGTGACATTCAGCAGAGTCGCCGCACTGACAGCCTTGCAATATCAGATCATCTGTATATAGGCTCTGATGCGTCTGAGTTTATCGCCGCTAACGGTCCGTTTGACCGATATATATATTCTCCGGCATTTGATGAGACTCATCCTGAGCGGCTATACTTCACAGGTCAGGATGTTGCGGCTTACGATGTCGGGCAGATAACAGATAAGATTATCGCTGATTATCTGAGCGGCTCTCTTTCTGAGTCAGAGAAGGCTGCAGCCATTCAGTCTGAGCTGCTTCCGCTTGCGGCGATAGATTGGTCAGCGAAGAAGTATATCGCTGTGACAGGCACTGACGGCAAGACGACGACAGTGAGTATGATATATCACATTCTGCGGAAACTGGGCTTCAAGGCGGCTATGATCTCGACAGTCGGGATGTTTATCGGCGATAAGATGTTCGATACCGGCTTCCACACTACAACGCCGTCAGCACAGGAGCTGTATCGGCTGCTGACTTCGCCTGAGCTAACCGATGTAGAATATGTTATCCTTGAGACGACTTCTCACGCACTTGCGATGGGACGAGTGGCGTGCAGTTTGTTCGATGCTGCTGCAGTGACTAATATCACGAGTGAGCATCTAGACTATCACAAGACTTGGGATAATTACTTCAATGCGAAGTCCCGCCTTATCCGTGAGCATATCAAACCCGGCGGCATTGCAGTGCTTAATCGCTATGATGCAAAGTCTTTTACCCGGCTTGCACAATTGTGCGATGAACTGCACATCCGATACATCACCAATGATGCCGAGCCGGATAATATCATCCTTGACCGCCGCTGCGACACTGATTACAATCGTCTTAATGCGAGTCTTGCCATTCTGACGGCTGAGAATGTGACAGATCGGCGGATACCCCGTGACATACTTGCTGATTTCATTGGGATCAGCGGCAGAATGGAGTATATGCAGGATGAGCCGTTTCGGATCATTGTGGATTTCGCTCATACCGAGAATGCTCTGGAGCAGGTATTGTCGAGTCTTCGTGCCAAGCTGAATGGCGGCAGACTCAGCGTTATCTTCGGCTGTGCAGGTATGCGTGACAGGACTAAACGTGAGCCGATGGGTAGAATCGCTGCAAAATATGCCGATAAGATTTTTATCGTGCCGGAAGATCCTCGCACCGAGAAGCTGATCGATATTGACAGACAGATCCTGTCCGGGATGGGTATCGATATAGACAAAGATAAACATTCTGCGGATAATGATAAGAATGTTTTGTCATTCTCGCAGAATGGCAGGACTGTCCGAGTATATCAGGCGGAGAATGTCGATGCCAGACGGAGCGGCATTGCAGATGCGATTAGTGAAGCCTCGTCAGGTGATATTGTTGTCGCCTGCGGCAAGGGGCATGAGCAGAGTCTGTGCTTCGGCACAACGGAGTATCCGTGGTCGGATCAGGAGTGTATCAGACAAATATTAGCGGAGCATAAGGCTGACTGACTGCAATGAAACATCCTATACGCACATTTTTGATTATACTTTTCTGTTTTGTTGTGATCTTTGCAGGGACAGCGTATTTTGCAGGACCTTATATCCTATACAGGATGTCAGGCATTCTTGCGGATCGCTATATGAACAGAGATCTGACGATAGAGAGTTTCTCGTGGAATCCGTTTAAGGGGACACTGCTCATTGAGAATGCGTCTCTCAAAACTCGTGCCGGCGACGAACTGGCGAGTGTTGGACGAATATTTGCAGATGTTTCACTTCATAAACTGTTTATCCTTCGTCCGACTGTAACCATTCTGGAGATTGACCGTCCGCAGACTTATATTGTGCAGAGCGGTACTTATGACTTCGGACTGCCGCCTTTTATCGATGAGCAGCTGACTGACAGCGGAGATAAGACTTATAATGAAGAAAACCGATCGGATAAAGCAAAGTTTGATTGGTCGAAGATAAGATTTTCATTGGAGTCGCTGTCTGTGACAGGGCTTAATCTCACTCTGAAAGATCAGACCGGCAGCACGGTGAAAGAACGCTCTCTGCTGTCCGATATGAGTCTCGTGCTACCTGGGCTGACTTCCGATAAAGAGCAGCAGATCTTCCCGCAGATTAGCGGACTTCTGCTTGGCAAGCCGATCAATATCAAAGGCGAGACTACTATCGATAAGACAGGTCTGACCAATACATTCAAGGTCAATCTGCGTAAGTTCAGTATCGCTGATATTGCTTCGTTTATACCGCCGCTGTTTGGCGTTAAGATTATAGGCGGCATTGTATCGGCTGACGGCATTATTACACTGACAGTGCCTAAGCACCGCAAGCCGCAGATACATATCAAGTGCAGCGGAACGCTGTCCGGCGGACGCGGCTATGATACGAAGCTGCATAAGATGCTTGCCGAGAATATCTCAGGCAGTCTTAGCATTGCTGACTATGATGTGTTTGGCAATGCACTGACATTTGATTACATTCGGATTACGGGCGGTCGGGTGAGTCTCAGTCTGTCGAAGTATAAGCAGTACACAAGCTGCATCTTTACTCAGCCCCAAAGCGATGCCGTATTTCATTTTGCACTGCATAATCTGTCCGCTGCGGCTGTTTCGGTTAATGTCTTAGAGTATGACAATGCTCAGACGATCCCTCTCTATGTGACTAATCTTGCTGTCGATGGTCTTTCGACTGACAGTCGCAGTGACTGGCTGCTTCGTGCAGATGTGTCGGCTCGTGATATACTTGGCAGAGTTCAGACAGTCGGCTCTTATAACATTCACAGCGGTCGGCTTATGCTCTCACGCATTAGTCTGCAGAGTATATCTGTGCAGAATGTGATATTCCTTACTAAGATGCTCCCAGACGGAATGAAACTGACTGTCGATGACTTCACAGGCAGTATCAGTGCCGACTCTGACGGGCTGTCTGTCAGTGGTCAGGTGAGCCTTAGCAGTTTGGGACTGACTAAGCGTGATATGACATTCGCAGCGGATAAACTTACCGCTGATGTTAATGACTTCAGGATGAAGTGGGGGACAGAGTATCACTGTTCGTTTAACAGTATCAGTCTGAGCGGCGGCAGTGCAATCCTGACTCCTGATATGAAGTTTACGAAGATTAATGCAGCATTTCGACCCTGCGGTCTGATCTGGATGAACAGTCTTAACGGACAAAAGATGAAACTTGACGATGATTTCATTCTTAGTGATATATCGTGTCTGTATATAGATGATACCGATACGCATCCGTGCAGTATCGGATCTCTGACTGTCGGGAAGGATTTCGATATACAGCTTGGTGATAAGAAACACATCGGCGGCAGGGCGGTACTCACGTCATTCCTGATGAAGAACTCTCAGAAGGTGCTTGCAGGACTTGAGCGGGCAGAGATCGATGTGGATAAGTTTGATATTGATGATCTGAGTCTTAATATTAACCGTGCCGTCGTGACGCAGCCGCTCGTGACTGCGGAGATTAGGTCTAATGGCAAACTTTATCTGCTTGACAAGATCTCATTCGGACACGGTGATAAGTCCGGGAGTCAGTCTGATGATAATGAAGTGCCGCAGACTAACGGCACTATGCAGCCGGGCAGACAATTAGGCATTAGCATTGATAAGACTGAACTTATCGACGGCACGCTTCGGTTTGCAGACAATTCGCTGGGTAAGCCATTCTCACTGAATGTGACGAATATCAGCGGTACTATGACGCATTTCCCGTCGTTTGTCTATCCGAAAGGGCATATCAATGTCACAGGTGTCATCAACAAACGCAATAAGGTCACTGCTGATGCAGATATTGGTGCGAGCGGTATAGATGGCACAATTGTGACAGAAGATATGTCGGTATCGCAGTTCTCGCTTTACTTCGAACAGTATCTCGGATACAGTGTCATCGGCGGCAATCTGTCTGTCGATGGTAAGATTGCGATCGATCGGAGCAAACTTGACTCCAATATCGGCATTGTGCTGAAAAATCGCACGCTTGTCAAGCAAAATCCTCTGTTTAAGGCTGATCTGACTCGCCTTGTGCGGCTTATGGAGAATGACGAGCGTGTTATAAGCCTTACGATCCCCGTTAAAGGTGACTTGTCCGCTCCGAATGTCGATGTCCGCAAAATGTTTTTTACATTATTATATGATATGCTTGACAACTCTCAGAGCAAAGTTACTGCAGGATCAACAGGCCGGCTTGTCCGCGGTGACACTTATGAGCTGCTTTACTTCACTCCGGGCAGTGACCGCTATGCAGTTTCGCCGGATTCGCTGCTCTCAGATCAGATTAAGTCTGACTTCAAGAAGAAAGATAAATATTTCATACTGGAAGCATACATCGATCGGGTGACGGAGACAGCGATACTTCGTCAGACGCGGCTCAAAGAGCTCATTATTGCCGCCGAAGGCACAGAGCCTGCTGTCGGCAGTGAGGAAGAGCGGACTGTGCTGACTAAGATATACAGAGACATCTTCGGCGGCGAGCCTGATGCAGCTCTGACTCAGGATATAATGAAGAATGTCATCCTAAAAGAGCTTAATCCGACTGATGCCGATTATCAGGCTCTCTCATACAGCCGCCTGACAGCGATGAAGCGTATGCTCACTTCGGAATACGGAGTTGACGGCTCGCACATTGTCTTTGAGGAGCAGCACATCGATGATAATCCTTACATCAAAGGTGTCGGCAATGCGATAGGTGTGATTATCACGGCGGAGAGGAATTAAATAATTCATAATTCATAATTTATAATTTATAATTTGGATGTGAAGAGAATTTATTAATGGGCGTGATAAATCACGCTCGTACATACAAACTCGTAATAAGGAGAACCGACAATGCCTGATATAAAATGCAAATCAATGTCAATGCAGAAACGCAAAGAGATAATATCTCGATTGGTCGAGCAATTTCGCGAAGGCGAAAAGTTCTATATGAGCAAAGACTTCGTAGAGTCGGAATGCCGGTCGAAGTTTATCGATCCGCTGCTGGAATGTCTCGGCTGGGATGTCAAAAACGAAAAAGGTGCAAGACATGATAAACAGGAAGTAATCACCGAGGATCGGGTTGTTATAAACGGGACTGTTAAACATCCTGATTACACATTGTGTTATGGCGGTGAACGCAAAATCTATATCGAAGCCAAACAGCCAAGCATAGATCTGAAAAATGATCCGTCACCGGCATTGCAGGTGCGTCGATATGCTTACACATCTAAAATGCCAATCGCCATTTTGACCGATTTCCAAGAGTTGGCTATCTATGATACCCGCATCAAACCGAAGAAAACTGATAATTCTGCGGCGGCTCGCATTGAATATATAACATATCAGCAGTTTCCCGATAAATTTGAGGAGTTGTATAAAAAAATCAGCTGGGAAGCCGTAGATCTTGGTCATTTCGACACATTCTATGAAAGTGCCAAAGATAAAAAAGGAACAGCAACAGTTGATGATGATATTCTTGCAATGATAGAGCAGTGGCGTGCATATTTGGCTGAAGATATTGCACTGCATAATGAGGACATTGATGAATATAATCTGACATCAGCCGTTCAGCGTATCATTGACCGCATTCTGTTCCTGCGAATCTGTGAAGATAAAGAGATTGAAGAATATAATTCACTCAAAAAGATTGCTGATGGTAAAATCGACATCTATCTTCAGTTGAAAAAACTCTTCTGCGCGGCTAATGACAAATTTAACGCAGGTCTGTTTGCTTCCGATAAATGGCTTGACAGTCTAAACATTTCGGATAAAACTCTTTGCCTTATTATTAACGCACTCTACTATCCTGAATGTCAGTATGAGTTCAGTGTTCTGCCGGTTGAGATACTTGGTTCTATCTATGAACAGTTCTTGGGCAAGATTATTCGGTTCTCGCGGAAAACGAAAAACGGACATTCCGTTGAGATTATTGAGAAACCTGAAGTGCAGAAAGCCGGCGGAGTCTATTATACACCGCCGTATATTGTCAAGTATATTGTTCGTCAGACTATCGGCAAGAAAATCGAAGGCAAAACTCCTGATGAAGTATCGAAAATGCGTTTCCTTGATCCTGCCTGCGGTTCCGGCAGTTTCCTTGTCGGTGCATATCAGTATTTGCTTGATTGGCATTTGGATTATTATCTTAGTAAAGACATTCTATACTATGAAAAGAAAGGCATCATTTATAAAGACTCTGTTACTCATGACTATAAACTCTCTGTCGAAGAGAAGCGTCGGATACTGATTAACAATATCTATGGCGTGGACATTGATGCTCAGGCAGTCGAAGTTACGAAGCTGTCATTGTTCCTCAAACTTCTTGAGAATGAAGGCAAAGCCCTGTCACATGGTCAAACACTTTTGTTTCGGCAGTCTGATCTGTCGGAAAAAATCCTTCCGTCGATGAGCGGCAATATTAAATGCGGCAACTCTCTTATCGGCAGTGACTACTATGATGATAAAGACATTCTCCTGTTCGATATGTCTAAACAGAGAAAGATTAATGCCTTTGATTGGGGGACTGAGTTCGCAGATGTATTTAAGACTACTTTGACAAAGACCTCACAGAATTACGCCTCTTCTGATAAGACCTCAACCCCTAACCCCTTCTCCAAAGTGGAGAAGGGGAACTGTGTCTTTTCTTCTATGGATAGTGCCGCTTCGACGGACTTTATGACCAATAACGACGGTAATCTTCCCTCTCCGCATCGGAGAGGGGCAGGGGGTGAGGTCTCCTCACAAGCGTCACTTGGCGGTTTCGATTGTGTGATTGGCAATCCGCCGTACCTTAGAGTGCAGGGACTGCGTGAGAATTACGAAGAAGAATCAAAATTTTATGAGAAGAAATATAAGTCGGCGACAGGAAGATTTGATTTTTATATTCTGTTTATGGAACGAGGTTTTTCTCTCTTGAATAAAGACGGTATTCTTTCATTTATATTGCCGCATAAATTTATTAATGCTGACTTTGGCACAGGAATTCGTAAATTTATATATGATAATAACGCTCTTCGCTACCTTGTTCATTTTGGAGCGGAGCAGGTTTTTGAGAGAGCAAGCGTTTATACCTGTATTGTTGGACTTTCTCACGGCAATAAAGAATTTGACTTTGCTCAGGTGAAACCAAAAGAAATTGAAAATGTAATAAATTTTGAGAAAATAGATGAAAAAAGTTTATCAACCATCGATAAATGGAATATAACAAAATCAGATGATAATGTAATTCTTGATAAATTAAATACAATGCCTTTTACTGTAAAAGATATTTTTAAAGGTATTTTTCAGGGAATTGTCAGCGGAGATAATAAGGCTTTTTATCTTACAGATTGTATTGAAAGTGATAAAATGATAGAAGGCTTTTCTGCTGCAACGGAATCAAGGATAAAGATTGAAAAAGAAATTTGTAAGCCTATTTTTACAGGAAAAACAATTTCCAGATATGAACTTATACATAAAAATGAATATATTATTTTCCCATATCATTTGATTGAAAATAAAACCGTTTTTTATACAGAAAAAGAGATGAAAGAAAATTTCCCGAACTGTTATGAATATTTCTTGTCAATAAAGAAACGCTTGGAAAGCCGAGGCTCTGCTTCAATGAAATATCCAATATGGTATGCTCTTTGGAATGCAAGAAATATATTAAATCTGACTTCAAAGAAAATTCTTACGCCTGATATTTGTTATGGATCATCAATGGTGTTTGATGACATTGGTTATTTCCATAATGATACATCTTATGGTTTAGTTCTCAATAATCCCGATGATCGTCTTTATAAAGCGTATCTTGCAATTTTGAATTCTTCTGTTACTTGGTACTTTTTGCAAAAAACAGGAACTTCGCTTCGCGGCGGATATTTTCGTTTCAAAACAAAATATCTTGAGCCTTTCCCTCTCCCTAAACTTGATGATGAAACGGCTCAAAAACTTGCTTCACTTGCAGAACAGATGATGCTTGCCAAAACGCAACTCGCCAATGCAATGAGTGACAGTGACAAAAGAATGCTGGAACAGAAGATAGATTTAATAGACCGGCAGATAAATAACAGTGTGTATAAACTGTACGGACTGACTGATGATGAGATAAGAGTGGTGGAAGGGAAGTAGAGTGTATAAGACACATCCAGGTGTTTTCTAACGAAAATACCGGGATGTGCTTCTGAGGAGATTGTTTACTTGATTTTCTGTCATTCGATGTTCACAAAGTGAGCATGACCGCTTTTGACAAACTGTTCAATAATATCGGCAGTTGCCTCATAAGTTTCGGCAACTATATCCGCATGAGACATTCCCCAATGACGCAGGGAATTATATTCTCGCAACCGCTGAATATCTTCTACATCAAACCGAGGTGATAAAACGGGTTTCTTTAATCCTATTGAATGTTCAGTCATCGTTACTCTCCTTATCAATCTGAAATGCTTCCGGTGAATAAATCAGTATATCTTTATATCCTTCCAGTGTTGTTAAGACTTTTATACCTTTCATGGTATTGATATTCACGATATGCTTGAAATTCCAAGACATAATCACATCACAATTACTCATAATAGCAGCTGCGATATGCTGGCAATCATCAAAACTTCTTTTTTTTAAAATACCGAAATCAACAATTTTTTCTGCTAAAGCAACTGCTTTTTCTGTTACATTGACATACTTATAATCTATCTCGTTTAAGTGATTTAACAATATCTGAGTTTTTTTTTCATCGGAACATTCCGACAGTTCCTTAAAAACTACATTTGAGATATAAATATCATATCTGCCGTTTTTCAAGGTTTCCCATATTTCACGAGTAATTTGCATTTGCTCGGGTGCATCGGACTGCTCCAAATAACTGATAACCGATGTGTCAAGATATACTTTAATTTTGTTAAATATTTTTTCCATAGTAAGATGCCTCTTTTATAGTAATTATACCAAAAAAAAAAGAAAAATCAAGAGATTTATAAAAAATATAATGTAATTTCAGCGAAACATTTAAGTAACGAAATGCCAGAAAGGGCATTTCGTTACTTAAATGTCAAAACAACTTATTATTGTGCCGTTTGCGAAACTGACAGCATTTGTCAAAATCTATTTTAGGTTCTGACAACAACTGTTTTTCCTCGTCGGTCGCTGTTTCATTCAAAAATTGTCTAAATCGGAATATGTGGTTGGTTATTCCTCGGTTAAGGTTGGTTGTCCGCAAATGGGACAGTTAAATTTTGTCATATTTTTCCTATGCTTCTATATTTTATGTTTCTAAGTTTATATCACAATTGTGCCACTTCGTCAATCAGTTTATCGCAAAGAGAGTCTCCGACGAATTTACAAACCGATTACGACAGTCGAAGCCCCTCTCCGTCGATTTTCGATGGAGAGGGGATGCCGAAGGCAGGGGTGAGGTCTTAAAAAAATTCATTTTCACCCTGTTTTTTTGCCTTTTTATGCCATTTTTTTCAAAAAATCAGTTATAAATTCATCGCAAAATCCATAACTTCGATAGATTGCTTTAAACGAATTTTTTTGATTGGTATGGAAAAAATCTCAAAAAAAATATTTTGCTTAACTCATAATGCTTGCGATAATTATGCAAAATTATGATTTTTTTTGCAAAAAAATTATTTAAAATCCTATTGACAATATTTATTTAGTATGATATTATTTCGATAAATAAATAAAAACACTATATTTAGTGTTTTAGAGATATATGAAAATCAACGCAAATTGGGAGATTCTGTTAAGATTTTAAGAGTGTTATAGTTATGAGATGTCCGAAATGTTCATCATTAGATGATAAAGTATTGGAGACGAGACAGGCTGACGGTGGCAGCACACTTCGCAGACGGCGAGAGTGTCTGAACTGCGGCTATCGGTTTACATCGTATGAGCATGTTAAGGAGAAGTCTGTTATGGTCGTCAAGCGTGACGGACGCAGAGAGGACTTCAATATTCAGAAGGTGATTAACGGTATCAGCAAGGCTGTTGAGAAACGCCCCGTATCGCAGGAGACTATTGAGAAGGTTGCTTCGGAGATAGAGGAGAAGATCAATGCCAAAGCATACAGTGCCGGTTCGATGGAGATCTCTTCTGCGGAAGTTGGTGATTTTGTAATGGATGCTCTGCGTGATATTGACAAAGTTGCATATATCAGATTTGCATCTGTGTATATAAATGAAGAGAATGAGTTTAAAGAGAAGATTAAAGAAGTATTAGATTAAACGGAGTGTAAAATGGGAGATAAATCACTTACCAGCTGGCGAAGAGATTTCTTAGGTCTGCAAGACAAAGCTGATGATTCATCCGACTTTGTAGTTAAGCATGTCATCAAACGCGATGGACAGCTTGAAGTCTACAACAAACAGAAGATTTTCGATGCGATTAATAAGGCAGCCATTGAGAATGGCATTGATGATACTAAAAAGGTAGCACACCTGACAGACTGCGTTGAAGAGAAGCTCAAAGAGTTTATGAAGAAGCGTCATGCCAACTCTGCACCTGCTATCGAAGAGATACAGGACATTGTAGAAGAGGTGCTGATTGAGCAGCGTGAGGTTGTTCTTGCGAAGAATTACATCATTTATCGTGAGAAACACAAAGTTATGCGTGACTCTAAGCAGCTGTTCCTCGATATTGATTCGACGATGGACGGTTATCTTAGTCAGATGGATTGGCGTGTCAATGAGAATGCCAATGTTAATTACTCGCTGGGTGGTCTTATCCTTCATAACTCCGGTGCTATTACCGCTAACTACTGGCTGCAGAATATATATTCGCCGGAAGTTGCTGAGGCTCACCGCAATGCTGACTTCCATATTCACGATCTGAGTATGTTCAGCGGTTACTGTGCAGGATGGTCTCTTCGACAGCTCATCGAGGAAGGTTTGGGCGGTGTCAAAGGCAAGATCAGTTCCAAGCCTGCCAAGCACATGTATACTCTGATTTTCCAGATTGTGAACTTCCTCGGCATTATGCAGAATGAGTGGGCCGGTGCACAGGCATTCTCAAGTTTCGATACTTATCTTGCTCCGTTTGTGCGTGCAGACGGACTTAACTATGATGAAGTTAAGCAGTCTATACAAAGTTTCATCTTCGGTGTCAATACTCCGTCCAGATGGGGCTCTCAGGCTCCGTTTACCAATATTACGCTTGACTGGACTGTTCCTGACGATCTGCGTGATAAGCCTGCGATTGTCGGCGGTGTGAAACTGAACACGACTTACGGTGACTATCAGAAAGAGATGGATATGATCAATAAGGCATTCATCGAGATAATGATTGAAGGTGATGCTAACGGTCGTGGATTTGGCTATCCTATCCCGACTTACAATGTGACTAAAGACTTTGATTGGGATTCTGAGAATGCCAAACTCCTGTTTGAGATGACTGCCAAATACGGTACTCCGTATTTCCAGAACTTCATCAACAGTGATCTCAATCCGAGCGATGTTCGATCAATGTGCTGCCGACTGCAGCTTGACAAGCGTGAGCTTCGCAAGAAAGGCGGCGGTCTGTTTGGTGCAGATGAGATGACAGGTTCTATCGGTGTTGTTACGATTAATCTGCCGCGTATCGGATATTTGGCTAAGACTAAGACACAGTTTTTCGATCGGCTCAAATATCTGATGGATCTGGCAGCCGAGAGTCTTACGACTAAGCGTAAGGTGATCAATCGATTGATGGAGAATGGCTTGTTCCCGTATACTAAGCAGTATCTGAAACACTTCGACAGTCATTTCTCGACTATCGGTATCAATGGTATGAACGAGTGTCTGCTCAACTTTATGGGCAAAGATATTACGACGAAAGAAGGACGAGACTTTGCTATCGAGATATTGGACTATATGCGCAAGCGTATCGCTGACTATCAGGAGATGACGGGGGATCTGTTCAATCTTGAAGCGACTCCTGCCGAGTCCACAAGCTATCGTCTTGCTAAGCATGATAAGGAGCGTTATCCTGATATTATCACCAGCGGAACGGATGAGCCATTCTATACTAACTCATCGCAGTTGCCTGTTGATTACACGGATGATATATTTGAGGCACTTGATATGCAGGAAGAGCTGCAGACTAAGTATACCGGAGGAACTGTATTCCACGGATTCTTGGGTGAGGCGATCAACAGCTGGCAGGCATGCCGTGACCTTGTGAAGTCGATTGCGTATAACTACCGCATTCCGTATTTCACGATTTCGCCGACATTCTCTGTCTGCCCGAAACACGGCTATCTCAATGGTGAGCATTTCCATTGTGAGAAGTGTGCAGAAGAGGAGCGAGCCGAGATAATGAGAGAGATAAATAAACTGAAAAAAGAGCGTGTAACGCTTATAAATAAAAAATCAATGGGAGCATAAAAAATGGAAAGAACAGTACAGGACATCGATAAAGAGATCGCAGCATTGGAAGCTAAGTATAATGAGGTAGAAGGAACTCAGACAGAAATATATACACGGATTGTAGGTTATTTTAGATCGGTTGCTAACTGGAACAAAGGCAAGCGGGAGGAGTATAACTATCGCAAGACATTCGAGCTGAATGACAAGCAGATCAAGCAGAGAATGGCTGCTGTGACAGATAAAGAGCCACGCCATGTTGCTGCTGATGAGATCAACAGCAGTGTTCCGCAGGGTAAGCCGGCTTCTTACAAACTTTTCCACAGCCAGTTCTGCCGCAACTGCCCGCCGGTAGTGCGATTCATGAATAATGTGGAGATGCAGGGCGAAATGCTGGATGTTACAGGTGACATCGGAGTAGAGCAGGCTAAGCAGTATGGTGTAAAGTCTACACCGACAGTTCTTCTCTTCGACGAGAACAATAATGTAGTTGGTGAGATGCACACTGTTGAAGAACTGCAGAAAATATTCGGCACAACTGTTCAGAATGTAGCTGTGTAAAGAAATAAGTCATTTGAAAAAATGAGACTTCAGTATGAAGTCTCATTTTTTTTGTTTTTTAAATTTTCCTCATAAATTCTCACATTCTGCCGAAAATCAAAAAAAAGAGTGAGCGGAGTGTCCCGTGAAAAAACTGATAATTACAATGATGATAGCCGCATCTGCGGTTTGCGGTTTCGCTGCAGAAGCCAGTGTCACATGGAATGTGATGAATAATATAAGTGAGTTCATACAGGTTCGCAGGAATATCGAGCGACAGACTATGCTCAGCCGTTCAGTGACAATGGGTATTGAACCTGAGTCTTACGGAGTTAAGCAGGATACAGAGATGTATCTGCCATTCGAGAGCAACAGGATCAGCGATGAGACCGGACGATATTCGGCAATATACAGTGAGTTCCTTATCAGTGAAAACAGGAGTCATCTTGGTCGGGCTGCTTATTTCCTTAATGATGATAACAATATCGAGATCTGCGGTGATAAGACGAGTTTCTTCCAGCCGGGAGTTAATCTTGAGTCTTGGACACTGCAGTATTGGATATATCCTGTGACTTCTTCATATAATGAAGAGTTGGTTAAGATTGGGCGACAGTATTATAATAAAGAAGATAATGAAGTATATGATCAGTCCATAGTCAATCGTATCGAGGATGGACATCTTATATGTGATTTCAATTACATCTTCACGGATAACAGTGATTATGTATCGAATATCAGCATAAAATCTTACAATCGTATCTGCCCTGATAAGTGGAATCATATATGTATGACATTTGATGCTTATACAGGTATCATCAGGGCATATATTAACGGAATGGAAGAGGCTGTTGGTATATCCACATCAGATGGCACTCTTGACGGCAGTGTCTATGATATGAGATTTCATAAGACTAACAGGTGTATCATTAAGATAGCTAAGTCTTTTACCGGAGTTATGGATGAGTTCTATATCTTCCGTGGTGTTAAGAATGATTTCGGCGGCAAGTATAAAGCCGATGGCGGAGAAGTGATCAGTAAAGTGTTGCAGTTGGATCAATACGGAGGCGTAATCAATAGGATCATTACACATGATGTGGCTGAGAATAACAGCACGATTAGATATTATTACAGAACATCCGATGAGCCGTTTAAATATGACCTGTCGGAAGAGTTGCTGCCATGGACAAATCTTAAAAATGCGGAATTTGGTCATAAGCCTGTTCGGTTTATTCAGTTTAGGATAGAGATGCTGCCCGGCACAGACAATAACACGACTCCTCTGTTTAGAGAACTGACTATAAACTATGATAAGAACCTCCCCCCGTCACGCCCGGTTGGTGTGAGAGTGCGTCCGGAGGATGGCAAGATCAGTCTGAAATGGATCC
>JAFYAI010000099.1 GCA_017540815.1 Spirochaetales bacterium | reverse complement strand
TTAACTTTACAAACATTCTCTTCGACTTCGACGGCACGATATGCGACACTTCACCGGGGATTTTCGCCTCGATGGAGAGAGTCTGCACCCGATACGGTCTGCCGTTCGGACACGACACATTCGTCAAAATGATAGGTCCGTCACTGGAAGAAGGCTTTGCGAAATTCTTTCGGCTGCCGCCAAGCGAGATACAAAATGCGGTAAACATTTACAGAGAATACTACTCCGCCGAAGGAATGTTTATCTGTGAGCCCTATCCCGGAATCAAAGAGCTGGTCACCGCACTGCGAACAAGCGGCAAACGAGTATTCGTCGCCACAAGCAAGCCGGAAGTCTACACTAAGAAAATAATGGAACACAAAGGCATTCTCAAGTTGTTCGACTTCGTTGGCGGCTCTGACATTGAAGAAAAAATCAGATTCAACAAAGCCGATGTGATTAACTATGTCATCTCCGAGAACTCGCTGTCCGACAAACGAGACTCCGCTCTGATGATTGGCGACAGATTCTATGACATTAACGGAGCACATTCGGCAGGACTGGCAAGCATGGGCGTGCTCTGGGGATTCGGAGACCGCACCGAACTGGAACAAAGCGGAGCTGATTACATTTGTAAAACTGTGGCTGAAGTTCGTAAACTGCTGCTGGATTATTGATTCTCTTGAAAATGTATTTAGGAAAAAACTATGAAAAACTTAAAAAACAACATCATTCTTATCATCATTATCTGTTGCGAGATAATCGCATTGCCGTTCAGCATTCGCAACAGAGGCTGGACATTGTTTGCATATTACACGCAGATTTCAAACATTCTCACGAGTGTATCTGTTATCGCTCTGCTGATTGCCAATATTACGAACAGACCTGCCAAATGGATAACCGGTCTGCGATACGGCAGTGCGTGTATGCTTCTGCTGACAATGATTATTACGCTGGCGGTAATCGCTCCGTCCGGGCAGGTGTCGCTTGGACAGCTGCTGTATTCTCCGCTGGATAACGGGCTGTATCACCATCTGATCTGCCCTATTCTCTCGATTGCTTCCTATATAATGTGCGAGGATCATGTTCATCACAAATCCGCCATTCTCATTCCCTTATGCGGCACGCTGCTCTACGGCACGGTGATGATACTCCTCAATGCTCTGCGGCTTTTCGTCGGACCGTATCCTTTCCTGCAGGTGCTTGACCAATCAGTCTTCGCCAGTATTGCATGGATTTCCGGCATTCTGCTGACAACATTCCTGCTGTCTGCGTTAATATTTTGGGTAAGTATGAAAATGGAGAAATGATTGATAAGAAACACAGTCAATGCCGGCAGCTGCACAATAATTACAATGCATCGGGTTGTGGAGTAATAAAAAACGCAGTCATATAACTTCGTTATATGACTGCGTTTTTTGTTGTTACTCTATCTCCAAATGCCGTTTTATAGCATTAAGTTCCTTCTCCAGCCTCTGAACTGTCCGGCGAACATTTTCATTTAAACAGTTCAATAATTTTGTATTGACTAAAGAAATGAAAATATGTATAATTTTTTTTGTTAAAATAAGAAATAAAAAAGTTAAAATTATATAATATGAATAAGGAAAGGGAAAATAAAAAAGGAGTCAGAATATGAAGTTAATTTGCAAAACAGAAGGTGCTAAAGTTTATGATGCTGGTGAAGACTATATTATGAAGATAGAAGATGGTCAAGAAAGAATTATTCCGAAAGAAAAAAACTTTACATATCCTCTTTCTTTAGTTTGGAAAGGGGATTATGAAATAGTTGATGAAAAATATTTCAGAAATTTAGAATCTAAGTTATCTAAGAAAAAATGACGGACAGAAATAAGAAATATAAAAGGTATAATATGACAAAAACAACAATAAAATTAAATCTGCCGTCAATAGATGAAGTAAATAAATATCTAAACAAATGGAATTCATTAGAAAATTATGTTCTACAAGAAAGTAGTCTTGATAAACTATTTCATTATACTTATCCAAACAATATAGATATGGATGATGTACTAATAAAAGTATGTTCGTTGAATGATTTTTATAGTACAAATATTTTCTCACCTTTTAGTTTAGCAAAACATATTGTGGAATTAAATATTGATGATCGTTTAAAAAATGGAGATTTGTCATTGGTACAAGATATTGCAAAGATTAATATCAAAGGCAGAGATTTATTCTTCTACTCATTCGCAACAAAATATTGTAGCCATCATTTTGACACAAAATACCCAATTTATGATTATTATGTAGAGAAGGTTTTAAAGTATTTCAGAGATAAAGATAATTTTTCAAAATTTAAAAATAATGATTTAAAAGAATACGGATTGTTTTATAGCATTCTTACAGAATTTCAATGCTTTTATAATTTAGATAAGTTTAATCTCAAAGAAATAGACAAATATTTATGGCAAACAGGAAAAGATTTTTTCCCAAGAAATTACAAATAACTTTTTTACAAAATGAGGTAAATATAATTATGACTCCCACCCCCACCAACTCAATGCTCTCCATTCTACTTGGCACGGCGGTCGGTGAGCGAACCAACGGCAACGGCAGTTTAATGCGGATCGCTCCGCTGGCTCTATACACAAGGGATATGGAGATTGGACAGCGTTACGAGCTGTGCCGACAGGTTTCTTCTATCACGCATCGCCACATAGTGTCCGTAACGGCATGTTTTATTTTCGCCGAGTTACTGCGGAATATAACACTTGGTCAGGACAAGCCGACCGCTTACCAGAATGTCATAAATGAGACAATGCCATATTTGAATAAGATAACCGACACCGAAACAATGGCGAAATTCGACAGGCTGCCAAACATTACGGCTCTGAGTAAGAATGAGCTAAAATCCGGCGGATATGTTATCGAAACGATTGAAGCATCAATGTGGTGTTTTATGAATACTCAATGTTATGCCGACGCAGTGCTAAGTGCCGTCAATCTCGGACATGACACCGACACAACCGCCGCAGTGACAGGAACAGTCGCCGGACTGTATTACGGCACAGAAGGCATTCCGGCGGAGTGGATAAGGGATTTGAAAAATAAAGAGTTGATTGAGGCGGTTGCGAAGAAATGGGATGATAAATAAAATGCAGTACTTGAAAACAACTCACACCATCATTTTATACATTCACGGCAAACTCGGCAGTGCGGCGGAGAGCGAACATTACAAACCGCTGTTTGCCGGCTGCGAAGTCATCGGGCTGGATTATAAGACATTCACTCCGTGGGAAACAGGCGAGGAGATCCGAGCTGCCGTGGAAAAGCTGCACAAACAATACGGCAAAATAATTCTCATTGCCAACAGTATCGGAGCATTTTTCTGTATGAATGCCGATCTGAACGGTCTGGTCGAGCAAGCTTATTTTATATCGCCGATTGTCGATATGGAGCAGCTCATTGCCGATATGATGGCTTGGGCGAATGTCACGGAAACACAACTGCAGGAGCAAAGCGTTATCCATACCGAGTTTGGCGAGGATCTCTCGTGGAAATATCTGTGCTATGTGAGAACTCATCCGATTGAATGGAATGTGCCGACGAGTATATTATATGGAAGCAAAGATAATCTGACTTCGCTTGACACAATCCGCCTTTTCGCAGAACGGCACAATGCGTCACTTACGGTTATGGACGGCGGCGAGCATTGGTTTCATACGGAAGAGCAGATGAAGTTTCTGGATAAGTGGATAAAAGGGTAAAAAAAGCAGCCGCCTGTATTTCATACAGGCGGCTGCTTTTTTTTCAGATTTTTCATACCAACAAAAAATTATCTTGCCGATGAAATGACATTGTGATATAATATAATCATTTGAATAATTAATCAAGGAGTCATTTATGAGTTTATTGCGAGTTTTATTATGTATCATTTTACCGCCGCTGGCAGTGTATGACAAAGGTATCGGACCGATTTTGCTGACACTGATACTGACGATCGTCGGCTGGGTACCGGGTGTGATCGCAGCGATTATATTCAATGTGATGTAAAAATAATCAATATGAAAATCACAATAATACACGGACAAAGTCACAAAGGCTCGACTTATCATATTGCTCATAATCTGGCAGAGCAGATCGGCGGTGACATAACCGAGTTCTTCCTGCCGCGGGATTTCGATAATTTCTGCGTAGGATGCACAACATGTTTTACAAAAGGCGAAACAAAATGCCCGCATTACGAAGCACTCGCTCCGATAACCGCCGCTTTATTGGCTGCAGATGTAATAATCTTATCCAGCCCGGTTTATGTATTCCACGCAACAGGTGCAATGAAAGCACTGCTTGACCACTACGGCTACCAATGGATGGCTCACCGTCCGAATGAATCAATGTTCGGCAAGCAGGGGGTATGCGTCGCGACTGCTGCAGGAGCAGGTATCGGATCAACTCTCAAAGATATGGCAGACAGTCTGTTCTTCTGGGGAGTCGCCAAACAGTATAAACTCGGATTTGCTGTCTCCGCTGTCAGTTGGGACGCAGTCAGTGACAGGAAGAAAAAATCTGTCGAACGCAAAACGAGATCTATCGCCAATAAGATCCGCAGATGCAGCGGCAAAGTTAAACCCGGATTCAAGACAAGAGCATTCTTCGGACTGATGCGTATGATACAGAGGAACGGCTGGAATGAAGCAGATGTCAGATATTGGGCTGAGAAAGGCTGGACGAAGAACAAGCGTCCGTGGAAAAACAGATAAAATAATTAAGGAGTATTATAATGATAATCAAAGCAGTCAAATTTCGCAGAGACGGATTCTATACACAGCCGTTCTCATTCGGTGGAGAAGAAGGAACTGACAAGTTCGACAAAAACATCAGATACAGGGGCAGTCTGCAAAACTACCTCATAGATACAGGCAGCGAAGTAATCCTTGTGGATACAGGTCTGCCGGCCGGCACGCCGGAAGAAATCCCTGATGAGAACAGCGTCGCATTTACCGGCACGGATATATGCAGTTATATGGAAGCATTCTCCGCTCTCGGATATAAGCCGGAGCAGGTGACGAAGATCCTGCTGACTCACAGACACGCTGATCATTCCGGTGAGCTGAAGTCATTCCCCAATGCCAGGATATATGTCAATGCTGATGAGATCGGTGCAGATGAACTGAAAGGTCTGACCAATATCGTGCCTGTTACATTTACCGATGGGTCATATTACAACTTCCCAGAATGTCAGAAGATTGCCAACGGTGTGTATTTTATCAAAGCCAAAGGTCACACTAACGGCAACAGCCTTATCATAGCAGAATCTGACGGCTTATTCTATATGCTGCACGGCGACATCACATACATCGATGAAGCATTGTATGCCAATAAACTCTCAGTCGTATATGACGACAAAGCTGCCGCCAGACAGACACTTGACAGAGTGCGGGATTTCGTTGCCAATCATCCGACTGTCTACTGCGGAACGCATACTCCGCAAGGCTATGAAAATCTCGAAGCCAAGCGTGTCATAGACCTGTCTAATCCGCCTGAGACAATTCCTGTCGGAGAGATCGTATTCAAGACAGCTACCGGCAAATATGTCTGCTCGATATGCGGCTATGTATATGACCCGGCTGTCGGCGATCCTAAGAACGGCATCCCAGCCGGGACTCCGTTTGAACAGCTGCCGGATGACTGGCACTGCCCGCGATGCAAACAGAGCAAGGACAAGTTTAACAAGGCGTAAAAAACTGAAAAACGCAATAAAAAATATGCAGATCTTAAGGACAAACAAAAATGATATATGACTATACAATCACAACAGGGAAAGGAGCAGAACTGAATCTTGCCGACTATAAAGGTAAAGTAATTATGATAGTTAATACAGCTACAGGATGCGGTTTTACACCTCAGTATGCTCCGATTGAGCAGATGTATAAAGACTATCACGATCAGGGGCTTGAGATACTTGATATTCCATGCAACCAATTCGGAGGACAGGCTCCGGGGACTGATGATGAGATACATGAGTTCTGCACTATGCACTTTAATACGACTTTCCCTCAGATGAAAAAAGCCGATGTAAACGGAGAGAATGAACTTCCGCTGTATACTTATCTGAAATCTCAAAAAGGCTTTGAAGGATTCGGCGAACACAAATACAAAGCTCTGCTTGAGAAAAAGTTCTCGGAAGAAGACCCGGATTGGGCAAAAAAACCCGATATTAAATGGAACTTTACAAAATTCATCGTTGATCGCAAAGGCAGTGTCGCTGCACGATTTGAGCCGACTGCCGATATGCAGGAAGTAGAAGAATGCGTAAAAGCATTGTTATCTGAACAGGGGGACACACAATGAAAAAAATCATCGCAGTGAATGCCGGACCAAGAAAAGGGTGGAACACAGACACACTCATCGATGAAGCAATAAAAGGAGCAGAATCAGCCGGTGCATCGGTTGAGAAATTTGATCTGTTCCGATTGGAGCGTTACACAGGCTGCATATCGTGTTTCGGATGCAAGAAAGAGAAGATCAAAGGTCAGTGTATCTGCCGTGACGGATTAAAACCGGTGCTTGATGCGATACGCAGTGCAGACGGACTGATAATCGGTTCTCCGAATTATCTGTCGGAACTCACCGCATCATTTCGGGCATTGTATGAGAGGCTCATCTTCCAAAATCTCACCTATAACAAGGACACCCCCTGCTGCAATGAGCATCCCATACCGGTGCTGCTCATTATGACGAGCAATGCTCCCGACACATATTTCACTGATATGATGGAGAACTATCGGCAGACTTTCTGCCGCTTCGTCGGTCCGACGGAAGTATTTATAAGCGGAGACACTCTGCAGCTCAAAGACTACAGCAAAACAGACTGGCCGTGGTCGATATTCGATCCGCAGGCAAAGCAGTTTCGCCATGACACAGTATTTCCACAGGAATGTGCAAAAATATCAGTAATGGCAGCAAAGATATTTGGATAATCAGTTTCTTAGGACAGGATTTTGCTTTTGCAAAATCCTGTTTGTTTTAAACGATTTTTTTATTTATTCATTGACTTTTAAACAATTAGTTGCTATTATACATATATAAGGAGATAACTATGAGTATCTGGAGAGTTTTATTGTGTATAATCTTCCCGCCATTGGCAGTATATGACAAGGGCTGCGGTCCGATATTGCTGACACTGATACTGACATGTATCGGCTGGGTGCCCGGTGTTATAGCGGCGATTATATTCAATGTAGCAAATTAGGAATAAGGCAATGACAATGAATATTCCATTCCGAAGAGTTATATTATTATGTTTAATAACATTAATAACATCCGCAGCAGCACAGAATGCCTATACCGAGCAAAGAACTGTCAAGACAGTCCGTGTCGGATATTATGAAAATGAAGTATTTCAGGAAGGTGCAAAAAAAGATGCCGTCAGGACAGGATATGCTTACGAATATTACCGTAAGCTGTCAGAGTACACCGGCTGGAAATATCAATACATATACGGCAGCTACGGAGAGCTATATACAATGCTGCTGAACGGACAGATTGATCTGTTGGCAGGGCTTGCATGGAAAAAGGATCGCGAAGGTCTAATCGGCTATCCGCAGGCAGCGATGGGTAATGAAACTTACAGTCTGGTCAAACACGAAACAGATACCGATATAACGATTGCACTGCAATCATTGAACGGCAAAAAGATTGGAGTCCTCGACAGTGCCGTGGTAGATGTCTTGGCGAGATTTCTGCTGAATAACAATATCAAAGCAAGTATTATCACATATCAGGCATATAACGATCTGTTTGATGCTTTCGACTCGCATAAAGTAGACATCCTTGCCGCAGAAGGCGATGGTGCATACAAGCGTGCTCATGCTGAAGTATTATGCCCGTTCGGAGAATCAGAATATTATCTCTGTGTAAATATCAAACGCCCCGATCTGCTGCAAGAACTCAATGATGCACAAACAATGCTATCTGTCTACGAACCGCATTATATCCATTCTCTGCAGATAAAATACTACTCTCTGAGTGTATCAAGCAGCCCGCTCTCCGAAGCAGAACGCAAATGGAGAGAGGAACACACATCTATCAATGTCGGATATATGAACAATTACATGCCATACAGTGACACTGACAAATCCGGCAAAACCACAGGACTTGTGCAGGATATTATGCCGACTATAATGCAGAGATTGGGTATTAATGATATAACGATCAACTATATCCCATTCGACAGTTACTCTGAGATGTTAGAGCGAATGAAGAATTCCGAGATAGATGTCGTATTTCCGACCGGCGGCAGCCAATACTACTCAGAAGAAAGCGGCATTAACCAGTCAAGTTCTGTAACATCAACACCGCCAATACTTATATGCCGCAGCAATGATGTTTTATTGGATTTTAATGCTCAGATGCACTTTGCTGCGAATGAGAAAAACAACATGCAGTATTATTATATTCGCACAAACTTCCCTAATGCAAAGATCTCATTCTTCAGTTCTATCGAAGAATGTCTCGATGCTGTATTGGAAGGGGCTGTAGACTGCATGACTATTAACGGTCTGCGCAATGAGATGCTGAGGAACAGGAAATACCGCCGGCTGACACTGATACCGCTGAATATAAGTGACAGCAGATGTTTCGGAGTAGAGATCGGCAATGAAGGACTGCTCAAACTCCTTAACCGCGGTATCAATGCCATAGGCTCTGACTATGCACAAAATATAGCATACAAGTACACATCTAAACTTTACTCATATTCATTCAAAGATGCCATCCTCGATAATATGCTTATGTTTGTGCTGTTTATGTTGGTATTCGCAGGTTTTATCATATATTTCGTTGTCCGTGATGCCAAACGCTCAAAAGCAGCACTGACTGCAGCGGAACATGCCAACCGTGCCAAGACTGTTTTCCTCAACAATATGTCACATGATATTCGCACACCTATGAATGCTATAGTCGGATTCACGACTCTGGCACAAGGCAGTCTCGAAGACAAAGAGAAACTCAGTGAATATCTGTCTAAGATCGCAGTATCAAGCCAGCACATGCTGTCACTCATTAACGATGTGTTAGATATGAGCCGCATTGAAAGCGGTAAAGTCACATTAGATGAGACAACTGTGAATCTCACTGATCTGATCAATGATATACAGACGATCATACAGGCCAATCTTACTGCAAAGCAGCATCATTTCACAGTAAATATCGACATCCGACATGAATATGTAATGGCCGATAAAATGCGGCTCAATCAGATACTGCTCAACATACTTAGCAATGCCATCAAGTTCACGCCTGATGGCGGTCAGATAAATATGACTGTTAAAGAATTCCCTGCCGAAGAAGACTCTTGGACAGCATACACATTCTGCATAAGTGATAATGGCATAGGAATGAGTCAAAAGTTCCGCAGCGAAATATTTGAAGCATTCAGCCGAGAAGAAAGCTCAACTGTAAGCGGCATAGAAGGCACCGGTTTGGGAATGGCTATAACAAAGAAACTAATCGATATGATGGGCGGCAAGATAGAAGTAAACAGCTGCGAAGGCAATGGTTCTGAGTTTATAGTTACGATCTCATTCAAGATATGTGATGCTCCTGCGAAACAAGAAGAACTTACAAAACATGATGTTGATTTCACAGGCAAAAGAGTGCTGCTCGCAGAAGATGTAGAGACCAACCAAATAATCGCTGTAGCACTGTTGGAGCAGATCGGATTCCAAGTAGAGATCGCATCTGACGGCAAACAGGCTGTAGAAATGGTTAATAATGCTGAACCCGGATATTATGATATTGTTCTTATGGATATACAGATGCCGCATACAGACGGATACGAAGCAACTAAACTGATCAGATCATTGGATGATCCTGTCAAAGCAAATATCCCGATAGCGGCAGTCACTGCCAACGCATTCGTTGAAGACAAAGAAGCCGCTCTGAATGCAGGCATGAATGCACACCTTGCGAAGCCCTATGATATGGAACAGATTATTAGGACAATGCAGATTCTGCTGAAATAACATTATTTATCATAAATAAAAGCGGCTTGAACAAGCCGCTTTTGATTTTACTATAGATTATCTGCTATAAGAGATCTGATCTTCTCAGAATACTCATCATAACTCATCGATTCATCTGCCATAACAGGCGGCAGATATTCGACTGAAACAGGCTTCTTAAGAGGATAATGCACTCCTTTAGGCAATGCCTCAAATGCCCCGCGGATAACTACCGGCACGATCGGGATGCCGAGCTCTTTGGACAGAATGGCGAAAGTCTTCTTAAACTCCTGCACTTTACCGTCATGTGTTCGGGTGCCCTCCGGGAAGATAACAAGGTTTCGTCCGCTTTTGAGTACTTCTCCCATCTTGAGGATGGAGTTCTTAAGATCTGTTTTCTCCATTAAGATGATATTGTGATGTCTTGCAAGGAATTTGAGCTGCTTGCTCTTGACATGCTCTTCTTTAGCATAGAAAAAAGTCCTGCGAACAACACGCCCCGGCATCTTAGCAACTACAAGCAGCGGATCCATCGAGCTCTGATGATTAGGTGCGAGGATAAATGGCTTATCGGCAGGCAGATTATCAATACCGCGGACTTCGAGTTTCAGTCTGCGTCGGAATACACCATGAGCAATGCCTGCGATCAGGCTGCCGGTAAGCCACCAAAAGTTCGGCAGCTTAAGATTGGGATTAGCAGCCTGCAGCAGCCCGGCCCAATCCACAGTCTCTATCTCCTGCCGCGTTTTCTGCTTTGCAACGGTCTCTGCCAGCTCCAGCACATTCTTAAATGTCGTAAGCGAGTCAGCACTCATCTCCATGCCGAATGTCTGCTCAATAAATGTCTGTAACTCAATGCGGTCAAGTGAATCAAATGCAAGGTCTGTCTCCAGATTATCCGTTGCATGAACTTCACATTTCTTATCAGAAGCGATATACTCCTTGATAATGCGGTATTCATCAAACTCAGGTTCAGGGATCTCTTTCTTGATCTGCTTATGCGATCCTGACTCCAATATCTCATGCAGCTTAAACCGCTGAAGTTTCTCCATCTTAGTCCGAGGCAGCTCTCCGCGATATATGAATACACCCATCACTTTCTTATACTGTGACACACTCTGATTATAAGGCTGCAGCACATCTGTCTTAAGGATCTCTTCTGCCTCATCATCGCTCTTGCTGCCGATCCATTCTGTCTGAGGCACAATGATAGCTTTGAGCATATCACCGTCTTGAGTAACAGCTGCCTCTTTAACTATAGACGAATACTTCTCCAATTTGACTTCTATCTCAGCAGGATTGACATTCTTGCCATTGCTAAGGACTATGATCTCCTTAGTTCTGCCTGTGATGAACAGGTGACCTTCTTCGTCGAAGCGAGCCATATCGCCTGTATGGATCCAGCCGTCACTGTCAAGGACCTGAGCTGTCTCATCCGGCATATTGTAGTAGTCCTGCATTACATTAGGACCCCTTGCACACAGTTCTCCATTTTCCAAGATCTTAGTCTCCATACAAGGCAGCACGCGTCCGACAGACCCCGGCAATATGTCATTAGGTCGTGTAAACGAGATCATCGGAGCACACTCCGTCATGCCATAGCCTTCCAGGACATCAAGACCGAGCGTCTTCAATCCCCATGCGGTATCACTGTCTAGTGCAGCACCACCGCTGACGAGATAGTCGATCTTGCCGCCCATCTTCTTGCGGACAGACTTGAATACTATCCGTGACAGCGTGCGGTTGTTAGCCTTGCGGCACATATTAAACAACGCTCTTGTAATACCGTGTTCGTCGATCTTCTTCTTCATCGCATTGTAGAGAGTCTGCCACAGACGCGGCACGCCAACCATTATACCGACTTTGCCAATCTGCAGGGTATCCATAATATCCTTGCCGGTCATCGACGGACTAATCGCCACACCACCGCCTCGTGTTATCGGAGCGATAACAGTTCCCATCAGCGGCAGGACATGGTGCAGAGGCAGCAGCACAAGGCATCGCCTGTCTGCATTGTATATAGGCACATCGTCAGCAACAGATTTGATATTCGTAAACAGATTGAGAAATGACAGCATTACGCCTTTCGGATTGCCTGTCGTACCTGATGTATAAATGATAAGAGCCGTATCATCATCATTGTATTCAATCTTTGCAGGCTCCGAACTTACATCTGCATTCTCATAATCATCGATAAGCAGCACAGGTATATTGGCTTCGGCAAGACGCATCGCTTCTTTAACCGTATCGACTTTCTGTCGGCTGGTCCAGATACAGTCAGGCTTATTGTCATTCAGAATATAAGCAACATCATCGGCAGTGCTCGTCGCATCAACAGGCACAGCTATCCCTCGGTTTGTCCATATCCCGAACAAAGCATATATCCAACCTGATCGATTCTCACTGAGGATTATCGTCTTTGCACCTTTCTCCTGCGGACAGACCTTCGCAAAATCCGCTATCCGACGCAGCATCTCATTGTAGCTGATCCGAGCCGTCCCCGCAATGATTGCAGTTTTGTTAAAATCCTTTATCATGATATTTCCTTTATCTTCCTTTATAAATATGTTTTATCATACATTATTTATCATTTTTTTTCAAGGAATAAATGGGAAAAAGGACAAAAAAAATCAGCAGGGATTAATCCCTGCTGATTTTTTTTGTCAGAATCTTCCAAGTGTCACACCCGGATAATAGAACTCTATAATCTGCGTAAATGAGCATCTCTGCTTAGCCATAGCATTCGCACCCCATTGGCTCATACCCACTCCGTGACCGTAGCCAAATCCTGTGAATGTCACATTGTCATCCGATATATCAATCGTATAAGTCTCGCTCCTGACTTTGCTATAGCCAATCTTCGCCCTCACCTGTTTAGGTGAGAATGTCGTCCCGCCGACTCGAATAGCATATTGACCGTCATCAGTCGGGATAATATCACAGTCGTGCGAAAAAACTCTGTCGAAATCGGAACGCTGCATAGTATAGGTCCAACTGTAGCCGGGCTGATCAACAGAATACGGATCGTCATGTGAGATTAGATATGGGAAATCAGACTTCGCTCCAAAATACGACAGCCCCGACTTAGTGCGTCCGCCTGAGTTGGCATGGAAATACGCTATGATAGGCTTACTGTCATAACAGGCAATAACACCCAAAGTTGAAGCAATAACCCGAAATAACTTGCGGGCAGCCGAACCGTCACTGCACAATTGTGCAAAACCGTTATATACCTGATATGCTGTCGTATCATCAACATCGAAACTCTCAGCCGCCCGCTGCAGCATAAAATAATACGAATAAGTTCTGGCAATAATCGCCTGTGCAGCAAGAGCATTCGGCTCAAACGAAACAGGCATCTCCGAAGAGACAACCGACATCAGATATGTCTCAATCGGCACAATATTAAGCACAAGCGGATCAAGTCCTGGTATAATGCGGATCATACCGAAGTAACATCTGTCATTGATATAGATCGGCTCGCCGGTCTCACTTGTGATCTCGACAGCTGCCGTAACAGACTTGTCATTAATCATCGTTCGTTCGCCGTTTTGTATAATGATGATAGGCTCGTTTTTCTTCGCTGCAATGATCGGCTGACCACTTATCCTGTCTGTTATAACCAGTTTCTTGCCGGCAACACTCAGCGGCAGCTTCGCCGTGCGGAGTTTGACTCGGATCTCGTAAGAATGTGCAGTCCTGCGTGCATAACGCACCATCGGAGAACAGGATATACCGTTCAGGCACAGGCTGAGAATGAGAATAATCCAAATAATTCGTTTGTGTATCATGCTTATCATAAGTAGTGCTTGGATGCCAATGCCTTCGACAGAGTAAACTTGTCAGTGTATTCCAGACTGCCGCCCATCGGTATGCCGGTCGCAATTCGGGATATTCGGCAGCCCTTCTCGGACAGAATATTCTGCAGATATAAGAATGTGCTTTCGCCTTCGACAGTCGGATTAGTGGCGATAAGCACTTCGGTAAAATGCCCATTCGCCAATCTGTCCAGCAGTTCATTAATACGGAGACTGTCGGGTCCTTTGCCGGACAGCGGATCAAGTGCCCCACCCAGAATATGATACTGTCCCTTGTAAGCCCCGGTCTCCTCAATGGCGAGCAGTTCAGACTGTGACTCGATAATGCATAGGATAGACATATCACGCTGATGATCACTGCATATAGGGCATGGATCTTCGCTGCAGTAGTTGCCGCAGACTGAGCATGTTTTGATATTCTGAATAGACTCGATCACATTGGAGAACATCTCAACTGCCGATTCTTTGTGGTCAAGCAGATAATACCCCATCCTAACGGCACTTTTGCGTCCGACACCTGGTAGCTTAGACAAACTGTAGACAAGTTTATTGAAATCGTCCATACAAGTTCTCCGTATTTACAGACCAAGACCGCCAAACGGCAACTTGCCGGATAATTCGGAGTTAATCTTCTCACGAAGTTTAGATACTGCATCGTTGTGAGCCGCAATTATCAGATCACGGAACATACCGATGTCATCTTTGATGAAGTCACTGTTATCATAGTCGATACCGAGAATGTCGAAACTGCCGTTCATCGTCACTCGAACAAAACCGCCTCCGGCTTCACCTGTCACGGTAATATTCTCCATCTGTTCTTTGATCTCATCGGCTTTTTTCTTCATCTCATCCATATTAAAGTTTTTTAATAATTCAAACGGATTCATGCGTACTCCCAAAATGTGATGAGTATATTTTAATGAATATGGACCAAAAAGTCAATTAAAATTTAAAAAGATAATGCAAATATTTAAATCTGATTTTTCAAAAAATTTTTATTGACTTTTTTACAAAAACTTCTTATTATTTATAAGATATTTATTATATTTTTATTTAAAAATAAAGTTTTTTGAAGCTATTTATGGATAAGATTTTACTGCGCAAACGAATAAATATTTCCATAGAGATGGGGCTGATTTATCTGCTTAGCATCGCTATATATCTGTTTTTCTGGATATATTTGGATATTAATAATAAGATTTCGGTTGGGATTATCCTTGCCCAAACAACATTAATGTCATTAGTGTGGGGGTTCTTCTTTATAAAAGCATCTTGGTTTAAAGATATGAATACCGGCAAAGAATTGTATCATATCAATATATCCAATGTTCTGTCTACAATAAGGTTTGCTTTAGTGCCGATGCTCATCGCTGTGTTCGGTCTTGTATCCGACAATCGTGAAGACAGCACAAAGATCAAGATCTTCATCACTGCATTTGCCGCAGCGGTCTGCATGACAGACTTATTTGACGGGATGCTCGCCCGCACTCTCAATCAGGTCACGAAGATCGGCATGGTACTTGATCCTGTCGGAGACTTCCTAATGATCACATCATTTGCGATACTGCTGTTCGCAAAAGGCATCATGTCGTGGTGGTTCTTTACTTTTATAATGATACGCATTCCGGGACTGTTCCTCATTATGGTAATATTCCTGCTGACTGATTTCCGATTCAAGATCAAGACTTCGTTCCTTGGCAAAGCGACGATCTTTTATCTGATGTGTGCTCTTGCCTTGGAATCGATCAATCTTTTCTTTCCGCATGTGCCTTATTACAATGTGGTCATTGTAAGCGTTGAGATCATCGGCACGCTGCTTATTATTGCATCATCTGCTCAGAAACTCATACAGTTGAGATATTACATCACTCATCAGAATGAGATGAAAGCCGAAATACAGGAAGAAAACATCAGCTTCCAGACAAAAGACAAACAAATATGACAGAAAACACATTCAACATTGCTAATATTTATCTGCTCCGAAGAGATCATACATATAAGTGGCTGCACAACGCTGCGAAGAGTCTGCCGCTTGACGATGAGACTGCCGAATTGTTCGGTGACTTCCGCATAGAGCATCAGATAACAGATACGCGGCAGATACAGACTATCAGTTGGGCAGCCACTCAGCCGACCGAAGGCACATTCGTCAATGATGGTATCAATGCTATGATTCGTGCTGCGAAGCAGATGCCTGACAGGTCCAAACTTGCCGTTTGTCTGTGGGACGGCATCCTGCCGGATTGGGTGGCAGACAAAGGCGGGATGGCTTGGGATCAGTTCTCCGAAGCATTCGTCAGATATATCGAATATGTCATCCGCAATATCGTAGGCAAGTTCGGCTGTTATATCATAAGCAATGAGTCCAATCTCCGCATTTACAATGACAGCCTGACCAAAAGTTGCGGCATAACAGATAAGAAGTCATTCGAGACGGCAAGGACTAATCTCATAGTCAGTCATATCAAGGCATATCACAAGATCCGCGAGATATATTTCAACTGCGGCAGAGATGTCTCTGTCGGAGTAGGTATTCATTTCAGATTATTTGATACATCGAAACTCCTTACAAAGATCAAAGAATCCGAACAGGAACATCTCCTGCAGGGAGAGATATTCCGAGCATTGACAACCGGTGAAATATCAGGCAAGAATGACAAATATCCTTTCGGACAGCAGCAGTTCTGCGACTTCATCGCACTTGACACATTCTCATTGTCGGAGAGCGTCTCCAAAACTCTCGGCGATACGGACTTCACATCTGACGAAGCATGGGATAAGTATAAAACCACATTCTGCAAAATGTGCATGACATACTTCTCCGATGATGACATTCCGAAATATGTAATAACGCAATGAGTATAGATATAATCTACGAAGACAATTATCTGCTCGCCGTCAACAAATCTCCGAACATACCTGTCACTCCGAACAATCCGGGTGATAAGAATCTCACCGACAGGCTAAACGCATTCTTAGCGGACAGAGGTGACACTTACAAGGCTCACCCTTGCCACAGGCTCGACCGTGAGACAAGCGGCGTGGCACTGTTTGCCAAAGGCAAGAAGGCACAGAAAGCGATGATGGCTGTTTTTGAGCAGCATGAGATACAGAAATTCTACATCGCACTTGTCAGAGGCACACTCGCTCAATCTGACGGTGATATAACGACTCCGATCAATGGCAAGACGGCACATACAGAATATCATGTTATTGCACAGCGGGAAGGATATGCGATAGTCCATATCCGGCTGCACACCGGTCGAACCAATCAGATCCGCATTCATTTCGCATCGATAGGTCATCCGCTGCTCGGCGAAACGAAGTTTGCATATCGCCGGGACTTCACAGTAAAGTTCCGCCGCACTGCCCTGCACTGCGAAACTCTTGAGTTCCGCAGTCCGTTCACGATGCAGAATGTCATTATCACGGCGAATTTGCCTGATGATATAAGATTTATGATAGAGAGTGACGATAAATAAAGTGTAATTTGGGTAAAACCAAATTACACTTTATTTATCGCTAAGGAGATCCATTATGGAAGTACTGTCTCAACAGGAGATAGATAAACTATTAGGCTCACTCACCGCAAGTGCTGATAATCAAGCCGAATCCGATGAGCTGAAAGATTTTCGTAAGATAAGAATTTATGATTTCAAAAGACCAGACATTCTGCGAAAATATCAGATCAATGATTTATCGCATTTATGCGAACTTATGGCACAAAATCTTGCCGCCGGCTACTCAAAATATCACAACGGCAAAAATTGTGAGATCCATGTTGCAACAGTCGATGTGCTGACCACGGAAGAATATTACAGCAGTTTACCGACTCCGACATTCTTATATAAGTTTGAATACGGAGACTGCTTCGGCTGTGCTGACATCAGTGCGGAGATGGTTCTTCGCGGCTTCCTGCGTCGTAAGATCAGTTATAATTCGTGCATCAAGATTAAAGAATTCGACACATTCGATATAGATGTCTGTAAAACTTTTATAATTGCACCGCTGCTTGCTGCATTCCGCGATGCAATGCAGGAAGAACTTAGCGAAACGTTACCTCAGATTACCAACATTCAGTATCTCGACCGACCGAAAGAATATCACTACATCGATATAACCGAGTCAGGAGCGTTGGTGACTATGGAGATGACATTCGGCGAAGAATCGTCAATGATGAACTTATTCCTGCCGAAGCAGATGATTGATTTACTTATCAAACAGGAGGTATTGGAGATGAGGAAGCGATATGTGATACAGGACGGAGAAACAATCGGCAACGCGTATGTTCGGCTTGGTTCACGCACGATTAATGATGAGATGAAGAAAGATATTAAGATAGGTTCTATCGTAGAACTGAATACTCTTGCCGGCGAACCGCTGGAACTTTATGTCGATGACAAGCCATTCGCCAAAGGTGAAGTTGTTGTTGTCGATGAAAATTTCGGTTTGCGAATTACGGAACTAATGGGAAACAAGTGAAATTACAAGCCGTCACTATATTCTTAGCGGTATCTGCCATGCTGTCCGCCCAATCACACTTCGATAACATTGACTGGCACTATACCAAGACAGACAAAGGTATCCGCATCTACACTGCAAGCGGCGGTGAATGCAACTATTACAAAGCTGAGATGACAGCCGCCGCTCTGACCGGTGTTACTGCAGCAGACTTAACCAATGCGATCAATGACTTTGTGCAATATCTGGAGATCTTTAAAAAAGTCGAAGAATTCCAACCTCTGGGTCAGACTGACAAAGGGCAGATCATCAAAACAAGGATAAACTTCTCCCCGATGAATGACAGAGTGTATCATATCGAGATGTGGTCATCCCGCTATGACAACACATATATAACAGAATGGCAGCCATACACCGGCGATATTGACCGCACAGTCGCCAAAAATCAAAAATATGTAACTCATATCTACGGTCGGTGGACATTCCGCGATAATCCTGACGGCAGTGTCTATATCTGCACTGAGCACAATAATAATTGGGATTACACAGGACTGTCGCTGTCAACCGTCACGCCGTTTGAGCAGAATATCGCCGCTAAAAATGTAAAACTCCTGTATGAGTATGTGATGAAGACTAAGAAGCATAAATAAAAAAGCCGCTTAATGCGGCTTTTTTATTTATGCTTCTTCTTTTTTTATTTTCGTTGCATCACTTCGTCAGCGGCTTTCCTCGGTGTTGCACCGGACATAGCATCAAGTATCGCTTTGTGAGCTGCCGTATCGATCGTGCCTACAGAGAGTGTCGCAGCGTATTCCATAGACTCAGGCACGCCGAGCAGCTGCTTATACTGATCGGCAGACTCACCTTTCAGCACAATTGCCGGAGAACCGAATATCTTCGTGCCGTAGCCCAATGCCTGAGCAGCAACATTCATCTGTTCCAGAGCAAGCCCCGCATCAAATAACGCATTCGGATCGCAATAGACATAGATGCTTAGCGGAGCGTCAGCAACCTGAGCTTTCTTGACGGCATTTGCAGGCGGAGTGAAACCTTTCTCAGCCATTGCCTGTGCTGCGGCATCCGTGATCTGCTTAGTTACAGCCTCATCAGTTACAACGGCGAAGAACCACGGCTGATTATTCATACCGCTCGGAGCATTGATACCGGCATTGACGATCTTAGCAATGTCAGCATCACTAACTTTGTCAGCGGTGAAAGCCTGATAAGTCGGGATGTCATAAATGAATGACAGATCCTGCGGCTTCGGCTTGCCCAGCGTGAATTTGAATACCACAATCAAGATCAAACACACGATCAAAACGATTGAAAATAAAGTGTCGATTTTTTTCTTATCCATATTATATACTCCTTGTTAATTATTCATTGCACATTGTGCAAAAAACACCTGTCATCCCGAACTTGATTCGGGATCTCTGTGTTAGAGCCCCTGAATCAGCGTCGCCTATGCGTCCTTGTGGCGACTGTACACCGCCATCCTTGGCGGTAGGAGTTCAGGGTGACATACACATTTACTTTTTGCACAATCTGAATTATTCATTGTGCATTGTGCATTATGAATTGTCCTACCGCTCCCCAAGCACCGCTTTGATCTGCATAATATTCTCGGCAATCTTCTGTTTAGTCATCGCATTATATCTGGCAGGAACCATATCTTTATGAGTGCATTCCAGCACGCTGACGAGATTCTGCAGTTCGACTTCGTAAGGATAGACAGCCGGTATGAAGTTGCTGATCGCTTCGACGAAATGACGCTCCGAGACAACTTCTTCTCCCTCACTTGCAGCATTAAACTTTGCTCGGACAAGTATTGCTTCCAGATCTGCTCCGCTGTATGTGTATTTCTGCTTGCGGATATATTCGTCGTTGTATTTCAGATCGGTCTTGATATTCAGCTTGCGGATAAGCGTGTAAAACAGATCTTCGCGCTCCTTCGGAGTATCGGGATAGAACAGCGAATGATGCTCCTCGCATCGTCCCTGACGCTTAATATCTATCGGCAGCAGATCCGGCCGGCATGTAATGAGGAACCATATAATCTTGCCTCGGTAATCGGTATTACCCATAAACGATGCTATCTGTGCAAACACACGGTTGGATGTGCCGCTGTCGCCTGACTGATTACGATCTCCGAGAACGGCATCCGCTTCATCTATCATAACGGCGACCGGAGCCATCGCTTTAAGGATATTGAGGATCTTCTCGATATTACCCTCGGTTACGCCGACATACTTCGAGCGGAAGTTGAGCATCTTGACCATCGGGATACCGATCTCACCTGTAAAACATGTAACTAAGAATGTCTTACCGGTTCCGACAGGACCTGAGATCAGATAACCCATCGGGAGAACATCCAATCGCCCGGCTTTAATATTCTGAGCCGCTTTCATAAACTGTGACTTGACAAACTTATGCCCGCTGACCATATCGAGATTATGCTCGGAGTCAACGATCTCCAACATACCGATAGACTCTGATTCGATCAGTTCTTTCTTCTTCATCCGGAGATATTCCATAGAGATGTTCTTCTTGGATCTGTAGCTTTCTGCAATGATCTGATTGATATTGACAAGGTTCAAACCACTCGTCACTTTCGCCATGGTCTCGACTGTCAGTCCGTTTTCCAATCTCACATGCCCCTGCCTCTGTCTGTATTTTAAGAAATTAAGTCTAATATCCTCATTTGGTATAGGCACTTGGACCTTTATCACATTGGGACATTTGACAAGAGTCTGGTTTAACTCATGAAGATTCTCCGCCAGCAATATTATGATGATGTCTTTCCGAATGAACAAAGGATTGTAAGCCCATTTCTTAATCGTAACAAGGCTAAATCGATCATCCTCGGAAGCAGATGTGCCGGATGTAAACGGGATTACCGTCTCAGCAAAATCGATAATCAGGACTATTCTCTCGTCCTGCTCAAGTTTCTTGTAGAAATATTTCTCCAACTGCTCGAAACTGTTAGTCAAACTGCGGTTGAAGAGTTTCTTCTCACGCTCTTTATAATTGCTCGCCGTCAGACCGTTGCGGTCTATCACAGACTGTATGAAATCATTGCGGGTGGCATAAGGATCCTGCTTGTTATTAGGATTTTCGATAAATGAGATACCTGCCGAACGGTCATAGCAAAGGATGTGGTCTTTATATCCGAAGAGAACCTCGGCAAAATAATCCTGAATGCGGACAAATTTAAACTCATCATCTACAGTTCTCTGAGACAGGAAATCACGAATATTGCCGTGGAAGATAAAAGTGGAAGCTGTGTTCGACTTGTATTTGAGAACGAATGTATGCATCCATTCAGGCAAGCGATTAATAAACTCCCGGTCTGTTTTCTGAACTTGATTTTCACTCATATCGACCCTCCCAAGTATGATAGAATTTTATCAATTATCTTATGATTTGTCAATGATTTTTTGGCGATTATTAAGTTTTTTAATATATTGACTATTATTGGCAAATATGATAGATTTATTCCGATTTGGATTATTAATTGTGAACTGTGAATTATGAATTGTAAAATAGATTTCCCGATCAGTCGGCTCGGTCTCGGCACTTGGCAGGCAGCAGGTGGCGAGAGTTGGTCCGGACATTCTGATAATGACCTGCTGGCTGTCTATCACTATGCACTTGACAATGGGGTGAATTTCATCGATACCGCACCTGTTTACGGCAATGGTCACTCCGAAGAATTAGTCGGCAGGCTTATTGCTGATTATCAGCGTGACAAATTATTTATTGCGACGAAGTGCGGACTGCCGCAGCACGGACGGCGGATTAAAAGCGACTTGTCATTCGACAGCATTCTTACAGAATGTGATGAGAGTCTGAAACGGCTGCGGACAGATTATATAGATCTCTATCAGATTCATTGGCCGCCGCTTGGCAAAAATGCTGTTTATAATATCGAGGAAACTATCTCCGCAATGAAACATTTGCAGAATGTCGGCAAAATTCGGTTTGTCGGTATATGCAATCATAGCCTTGCAGATACACAAATGTGGCACGAGTCCGGGCTGCTGTCGTCATATCAGGGCTTGTATAATATGATTGATCGTAATCCGACAGAGTTCCACGGCACACCACTGCCATACCGCACCGAAGATGAGATCATCCCATTCGTGAGACAGACCGGTATAGCATTCTTCCCGTATTGTCCGCTCGCACAGGGACTGCTGTCCGGCAAATATACAACGGCGGACAAGGCCACACATCTGTCACGATATGATGTCCGCTGGTCTAACAGACATTTTAAAGATATTAAGATCGGCATACTGATGCCTGAGTTGGAGAATAAGTCTGCCGAAGAACTGCTCCGTGCATCATTCTCATTCCTGACTGACAATCCTGCAGTAACATCTGTTATAACAGGTATGAGCAGTATCAGTCAGGTCAAGATGAATCTAAAGTTTTTTTGAAGCATTCGCGGAACGCTCAGGTGAGATTCCGCTACTGTCGCTTATTTGTTTAGCCAGTTTAGTATTATCGCTGCTGTTGCATTCGGATTAGTAATAACACACAGATGACCGACATCCGGCTGTATCACAAGATCACTGCCAGGTATAAGACTGCTCAGATGCTTGGATCTCTTTACCGAGATAAGGAAGTCGCACTTGCTGCCGATTATCAATGTCGGGCAAGAGATCTCCTTCGTAAGATATTCATAATCATTGAATATCATCTGCCGATACAGGTCTTTCAGATGACTTAGACTGTTAAAATGCACAACCTCTTCAGACTCTTCATATCTCTTAGGAGTCATATATTTATCAGTCAGCAGCGACATGGCGACCTTATATATCGCTATATCTATCCCCAATCCAAGCATAGCCTGATATGACTTATAGAACAGATATTTATACAGATTATATGAGAAACGCAGATCACAGTTAAGCAAAACAAGTTTCTCAATGCGATCCTTAATGCGGTGATGCAGCATCATCGCTATCGCACCGCCTAAACTGTATCCTACAAGTATGATCTTATCCTCGCCGAGCTTATCCAGCAGGATGCACAGAGAGTCTATGAACTCACTGACAACAAACGGTCCGTTCTCAGCACCATACCCGTGTCCCGGATAATCGACAGACAGGAAACTGTACTTGTCATTACCCGACAAGACAGGACCTATATCACGCAGGTATTCGATATTGCCGCCAAGACCATACAGGAACAGGATCGTCGTTTTACCGGCAGCACGACCGTAATATTGATAAGTCAGATTCAAGCTGCCGCATTCCATCTGCCGCATTTCCTGATCGGGTGTCGTTTTAAGCGGCTGCGGAGTCCAAGTTTTTTTCATAGAGCCTCCGTATTATATATAGAAATACATTATCAGATAATGCGAAGCTGCTCCGAGTATAACGAATATGTGCCATATCTCATGGAAACCGAACTTACCTTTGACAGGATTAGGCCATTCTCCGTAGAATATAGCCGAACCGACAGTGTAGAATACTCCGCCCAATGTGAGCAGCACGATCGGCAGTATGCCGACTGTCTCCCGCACAGTCAGATAGAACGGTATCGCCAACACGATGCCTATCCATCCCATTGACAGATATATAGTATTTGTAACCCACTTCGGTATCTTTGGGAAGATCGCTTTGATCATAATGCCGACAGCCGCCAGTCCCCATATCGTTCCGAATGTTCCCCAGCCCCACTGCGGCTCACTGCGCAGCGTCACAAGACATATCGGAGTAAATGTTCCGGCAATCAGCGGAAATATCGCAAAATAATCAAACAATCGGAAAAGTTCCTCTGTGCTGCGTTTGGCATTGATGCCGTGATGCAGCGTGCTGCACAAAAACATCAGTATCAGAGTCACTCCATAAATGGAGAATGACACGATCCGCCACGGCTTATCATCGTAATCTCCTGTCGCTGCTTTGAGGATCAGCAGTACAGTGCCCAACACAGCGATGATAGTTCCTGCCAAATGAGAGGATGTATTGAATACTTCATCAGTTACATGAACACTGTCATCCTTGCTCTTGGATCGCTTAATCGGTGGCACTGCGTGATAATGAGACTTCTTTTTGGATTTCTGGGATTTTTTTGTATTTTCGGATTGTGATGTTGTTTTCTCTTCTGTTGTATTCTCTATATTCTCTGTCATTTTCTCTGTGTCGATCGTGTTTTCTGTGCTTTCTGTCATTACATCTGACATATATTAGCCTCCATACTAACCGAATACGGCATTTGTCTTATTCTATCATTTATCTTATAAATTATCTTACAATAATCTTAATCATCACTTATCGAACAATATATTGAATGTAAATATGAGAGAAATTTTGCGGACACGAAATAAAATAAAAAAATCTGTCGATGAAGGGCTCGAACCTCCACAACAAGAACCAGAATCTCGTGTGCTACCATTACACCAATCGACAATTAAGTGATGTGTGTATAATAATAAATTTCTGAATATTTGTCAAGAAATTTTTAACAAAAAAAATTAGATTTTGTAAACGCAAAATCTAATTTTTTTACCTTATATCCTCATTCTTAGTCCGACACTGACAGTATCATTCGACATCGAGAGTTCCGGTGTGTACTTATCCAAAATCTTTGCAACCTTATAGCAGCCTGCTCCCAACAGCGATGCTCCGACAGCCATCTGTGCAGCCATTATCGCAAAGTTAAAAACACTCCAGATACTGTCAATCATATAATCACGGCAGCCCAAAATAACAGGTGCACCACAAATCTCTAAGACATTCTGCAAAGCACAAAACAGCGGAACGGCAGAAGTTCCCAACATAACAGCACCGATGAGCCGCATTGCTTTGCCACTCTCGAACTGATATTCATCGTGAGTATAATGTTTCGCTGCCGCCGCTTTGACAAGCCCCATATAGAGTGACAATCCTCCTGACATCGCCATCACCGCAGTTATATTAAACAGAGGTGTAGTCCACATCATTGGCAGCCAGAAATTCGTTGCTCCACAATACCCTGCGACAGCAATCATACCCGACAGCGGTATCGAAGACAATGCCATCAGTACTATACCACCGGCTTTACACTTAAATGCCGAGTGGGCAGCGTATTCTGCCGTGTTCTTATTCTTTGATTTCCTGCGGGGATATTCAGTTTCAAGTTCCGGCATTCGGAATCCTGCTTCTGCATTATCGGATGTATTGTCGATATTTGATATTTCCCGACAAAATATTACAGTCGGCATTAACAAAAATAAAAATATTACGGCATATCGCTTCATTGGCTGCTCCTTTTATGCGAATTATATAACAGAGGGAGAAGTGTGTCAAGGAGAATAATTGAGTAAAATTTGAGTAAATTTTTAATAAAAAAAAGATTTTTAAAAAAATATATATTTTCTTGTTGACAATTATTTGTGAGTATGATATATTACAAATGCAGTCAGATGATTGCAGCAGACTTAACGACAAACCAAAAAAAGGGTTTAACGGTTTACACAATGCACAATATTTTCGATGTCTTTAACTATTATTATGCGTTTTTCTTTTTTTACTTTAGCAAGTCATCGATGAATTATTGCAATGTGCCGTGTTGTTAAGGTCAGCACTTCAATCAGAACAATAAGTCATCGTTACAAGGCGATGACTTTTTTTTATGGCTGACAAGGAATGGTGATACAAATGGACAATCTGGAAAATGCCCGCAAAGAGATTAATGACATTGACAAGCAGATGATGGATCTTTTCATTCGCAGAATGAAGGCGGCAGAGAATATTGCCCAATATAAAAAGGAACGCGGGCTGCCTGTTTATGATCCGGCTCGCGAAGAACAGATATTTAACCGGCATTCTCAGCTGGATGACAAAGTTCTCGAAGAATACTATCGCCTTTTCCTCAAAGACACTATAGATATATCCAAGCAGTATCAGAGCCGTCTCAATGCCGGTCTGCGTATCGCTTACAGCGGTGTCGAAGGAGCGTATGCCAATATCGCTGCGAAGAAGATCTTCCCTGACAGCAGTTATGTGTCTTTCACCGCATTTGACAAGGCGTATCAGGCAGTTGAGTCCGGTGAATGTGACTGCTGCGTGCTGCCGATCGAGAACAGTTATGCCGGTGAAGTCGGTCAGGTGATCGATCTGCTCTACGAAGGACCGCTGTTCCTCAATGGCATCTATTCGCTGAAGATCGTCCACAATCTCATCGGTCTGAAAGGCACCGCTAAGAATGACATTCGCAAAGTGATAAGCCATCCGCAGGCTCTTGCTCAGTGCCGCCCGTATATCGAAGACAATAATCTGACAACTATAAATGCCGCAAGCACAGCCGCCGCCGCAGTAACAGTCAAAGAGAGCGGTGATAAAACTCTGGCTGCGATCGCAAGCGAAGAGACAGCAAGCATATACGACTTGGAGATATTGGAACGCGGCGTAAACAAAAGTGACACCAATGCTACGAAATTTGCCGTGCTGTCAAGAGCGGAGTATATCCCGGAACATGACAACAAATTTATAATGATGTTTACCGTTAAACAGGTTGCAGGTGCACTGCTCAAAGCGATCAATGTCATCAGTAAATACGGATTCAATATGCAGGCACTGCGAAGCCGCCCGATGAAAGAACCGGCATGGCAGTATTATTTCTATGTCGAAGCAGAGGGCGATGACAAGAGTCAGCTTGGGCAGATCATGCTGTCGGAACTCTCCGCCGAATGTGAAAAACTGAAAGTGGTGGGACATTATAGTGAGGTAGTAAAACTGAATTAATCCGAGATTTGCAGTCTGACGCTATGCGTCAGACTGCAAATCTCGGAAAATTAAGGAGTTATTATGAATTGTAAAGTCAATCTTGGTATAAACAGCTACGACATCATCATCGAACGCGGTGTCCTGCAGAATGCCGATAAATATTTAAATCTCCATCGCAAGGTGCTTGTCGTAACTGACAGCGGAGTGCCGAAACAGTATGCCGACACGATAGCACAATTGTGCAAAGATCCTGTTATTGTCTGTGTGCCGCAGGGTGAGCCGAGTAAGAATGTCGATAACTGGCAGAAGCTGCTCCAAGCGATGCTTGAGAATAATTTCACTCGGACTGACTGCGTGACGGCTGTCGGCGGAGGAGTTGTCGGTGATATGGCCGGTTTTGCTGCGGCATGCTATATGCGCGGCATAGACTTCTACAACATTCCGACGACTGTGCTGTCACAGGTAGACTCTTCTGTCGGCGGCAAGACGGCTATCGACTTCGGTCAATATAAGAATATGGTCGGTGCATTTCATCAGCCTAAGTGCGTGCTGATCGATCCCGATGTGCTTGTGACGCTGCCGCCTCGCCAGATTGCCAACGGACTCGCCGAGAGTGTCAAAATGGCAGCAACATTCGATGCCGCACTGTTTGAGCGTATTGAGCGTGAGAATGTGCCTGACATAATAGATGACATTATAGCCCGCTCCGTTGAGCTGAAGAAAAATGTCGTCGAGCAGGATGAGAAAGAATCCGGTCTGCGAAAAGTGCTTAACTTCGGACATACGATCGGTCATGCTGTGGAGTCTTCGCTGGGATTGGATTCATTCCTGCACGGAGAATGCGTCGCCTTTGGAATGCTGCCAATGTGCAGTGACTCTGTAAGGAATCGGCTTATCCCTGTCCTGCAAAAACTCGGACTGCCGACTCATATCGATTTCGACAAGCATAAAGTGATCGAAGCAATCCGGCATGATAAAAAATTCGACGGCAATAATGTCACAATTGTGCGAGTCGAAGAAATCGGCTCTTATATAATGGAAAAAATAACAAGGAGCGAATTAGTTGATATTATTATCAGCCTAAAGTCTGATAATAATATCAACTAATTCAAAAAGGAATTCTTATGAAAAACACATTCGGAAGCAGCGTTGCAGTAACAATATTCGGCGAAAGTCACGGTGAAGCAGTCGGTGTAGTGATAGACGGACTTGCTCCAGGATTGCCGGTCAATGATGAGTTTATCCATTCACAGCTGGACAAACGGAGACCGCAAGGAACAATATCCACAGCAAGACGCGAGTCGGATCCGTTCCTGATAGTAAGCGGAGTCTATAACGGACTGACAACAGGCACGCCGATCTGCATACTCATTCCGAATGAGAATAAGCACAGCGGCGACTATACCGAACTTCGCCGAACTCCGAGACCTTCTCATGCCGACTGGACAGCAGAATGTAAGTATCACGGTTATCAGGATTATCGTGGCGGAGGACATTTCAGCGGCCGTATTACTGCGGCACTTGTCGCCGCCGGAGCGATAGCGATAGACGCACTTAGAGCCAAAGGCATCAAAATAGGCACTCACATTGCGAGACTTGCCGATGTGCAGGACAGACATTTCAGCGATTATAATGAAGATATAACGCGGCTGAATGATATGATTTTCGCCGTGCTGGATGAGACTGCAGCCGCTCAGATGCACACTGCAGCCGAATCTGCAGCAGCAGACGGAGACAGCGTGGGCGGAGTGCTGGAGACGGCAGTTGTCGGAGTGCCGGCAGGTGTCGGAGAACCGTGGTTCGATACAATGGAGAGCGTGCTTAGCCACGGACTGTTTGCAGTGCCTGCAGTCAAAGGCGTAGAGTTTGGCGGAGGCTTCGATATGTGCAGCAGAAGAGGCAGTGAGGTCAATGACCAATTCTGCATAGACGGAGACAAGGTCGCCACAAAAACCAACTACAGCGGCGGCATTAACGGCGGCATTACAAGCGGAATGCCGATCATCTTCCGATGTGCAGTCAAACCCACTCCGTCAATCTACAAAGAACAGGACAGTGTAGACATTATGACTAAAGAATGTAAAAAACTCACTATAAACGGCCGCCACGATCCGGCGATAATCCATCGGGCAAGAGTTGTCATTGACAGCGTAACAGCACTTGCTCTGTGTGATATGCTTGCACTGCGGTATGGAACAGACTGGATCTCGCAGCATGACTAAGGAGGCAGATATGGAATACGGACTGATAGGAGAGAAACTCGGTCACAGTTTCTCTAAGGTGATACATAATATGATAGGTAGTTATCAGTATGAGTTGCAGGAGATACCTAAGAATGAGATAGATGCTTTTATGCGGGCGAAGGACTTCCGCGGGATCAATGTCACAATCCCATACAAGCAGACTGTCATACCATATCTCGACAGCATAAGCGATCGGGCTAAGAAGATCGGTGCAGTTAATACTATCGTCAACCGCGGCAGTCGCCTCTTCGGTGACAACACTGACTACATCGGTCTGAAAAGTCTCATTGAGCGGAACGACATTCTTATCAAAGACAGGAAAGTTCTGATACTCGGCACAGGCGGCACAAGCAGAACTGCTCTCGCCGTGGTCCGTGATATGGAAGCCGCATCGGTCTGCAAAGTCAGCCGCCACGCTGAGAATGATGATGCCGATGTTAAGGTCATCACTTACGACGACGCAGTGCGTGACTACAGCGATGCCCAGATCATCATCAATACTACGCCTGTCGGGATGTTTCCTCAGAATGAGAATGTCCCTATTAATATAGAAGATTTTCCGAAACTGGAAGGTGTCGTCGATGTAATCTACAATCCGCTTGTGACACGGCTTGTGCGGAATGCGAAAGCACGCAATATTAAAGCTGCCAACGGATTATATATGCTCGTCAAGCAAGCAGTTGCTGCGTCAGAGAAATTCTTCGATACAGAATATGATAACAGCCTTACGGAGAATATCTTCGCTAAAGTTACATCTATGAAGCAGAATATTGTGCTGATCGGGATGCCAGGCTGCGGCAAATCAACCGTTGGCAAAGCACTATCTCGGCTCGGCGGCAGAACTATGGTCGATACAGACATCCTTATCGCTGACAAATTCGGAATGGAGATACCGCAGATCTTCGCTCAATTCGGCGAGGAAACATTCCGCAATGCAGAATCAGAAGTTATCCGAGAAGTCAGCCAACAGACAGGCATTGTAATATCGACTGGCGGAGGAGCTATTCTCCGTCCTGAGAATGTTTCGGCTCTTAAAGCCAACGGAGTGATATTTTTCCTCGACAGACCGATTGAGGATATTCGTCCTACGGCGAACAGACCGTTATCACAGGACAGAGCAGCCCTTCAGCAGCGATATAACGAGCGATACGGTATATACACACAAACTGCCGATGTGCATATCAAAGTCAACGCACGGCAGGATGATATTGCAAGGAGAATATTAAAGATAATGGGGAAATAAACAAGGAGCAATAAAATGCACATAACTATCATAAACGGACCGAATCTCAATATGCTTGGCATTCGTGAGCCGAATATATATGGACGAGAAACTTATGCAGACTTGTGCAGCAAGATAACGAATTATTGTCAGTCGAATAATATCGGATGTGATATTTATCAGTCTAACCATGAGGGTGATCTGGTGGACAAGATCCAATCTTGCTATGGCAAGTCCGACGGCATCGTGATCAATCCGGCAGCTTACACTCATACAAGTGTCGCAATTCTTGATGCTGTCAAAGCCGTTGGCATCCCGACCGTCGAAGTGCATATCAGCGATGTGAGCAGGCGTGAGGACTTTCGGCAGGTCAGCTACATTCGGCAGGCATGCTGCAAAACCATCACCGGACACGGCACTGACGGCTATATCGAAGCGATTGAGTTTCTGATTGAGTTTCTAAAGGAGTCATTATGCAGGTAACTATACAACCGTCGAAGTGCAGAGGTACGCTTGCCGCACCGCCGTCTAAAAGCATGAGTCATCGTCTGCTTATCTGTGCCGGTCTGTCGAATGGGACGAGCCGTATAGATAATATTGCATTCAGCGATGATGTGCTTGCAACGATTGCTTGCCTGCGTGCACTCGGTGCAAATGTCGAGACATCGGATAATACGGTCACTGTCCGCGGTATCGGCGGCAATATAAATGCAGGCGATATACTGCCGTGCGGAGAATGCGGCAGCACGATGAGATTCTTCATCGGGATTGCTCTGCTGGGAGACAATCCGATCACACTGACCGGCAGCCAGAGATTATTGGAGCGTCCGCTTACTGTCTACGAAGATTTGTGCCGCCGACAAGATCTTATGCTCAAACATAATACTGACAGCGTTACAGTCTGCGGCAGACTGACTCCGGGAAGATATGAGATCGACGGATCGATCAGCAGCCAGTTCGTTAGCGGACTGCTTTTCGCACTGCCGCTCTTGGAACATGACAGCACAATTGTGCTAACCGGACACATCGAGAGCCGCCCTTATATCGATATGACGCTCGACGCACTTGCTGCATTCGGAGTTAAGGCAGAATATCATTCTCCGAATGAGATATTTATCCGAGGCGGTCAGAGCTATAAAGCACACGATGCGGCTGTAGAAGGCGACTGGTCAAATGCAGCATTCTTCCTTGCACTCGGTGATGATGTGACACTCACCGGACTGCGTGACGACAGTTTGCAGGGCGACAAGATTTGCCGACAATATCTGGCACAATTGTGCAAGGCTGCTCCGACACTCGATATATCTGACTGTCCCGACTTAGGACCTATACTGTTTGCGTTCGCTGCCGCTCACAATGGCGGAACATTTACAGGAACTGCCAGACTGCGTATCAAGGAGAGCGACAGGGCTGCCGCTATGCACTCAGAATTGGCGAAAATGGGGATAAGCCTTATCGAAGATGATAATACTGTCATAATAAAACCGGCACAATTGTGCAAGCCGACAGAACCGATAGACAGTCATAATGATCACCGCATTGCGATGGCGATGGCGACGCTGCTTTTGCAGACCGGCGGCACTCTGACAGGTGCAGAATGTGTAAACAAAAGTTTGCCTGACTTTTTTGACAGACTTGAGAAATTAGGAGCGAAATTTACATCATTGCCATGCAAAACACAGCAATGACGATAGAAATAATTACTATGGTTACTAATATGGAGGTCTACTATGGGTATGGAATTTGCGAGGAAACTGACAATCCCGAAAGAAGTTAAAGAAATGTATCCGCTGACTGAGGAAATGAAACAGACATTCAACAGACGGCAGGAAGAAATCAGGAAAATATTCAGCGGTGAAGATAACAGGATGGTGCTTATTATCGGACCGTGTTCTGCTGACAGAGAGGACAGCGTGTTGGACTACATCGGACGGCTCGTCAAAGTGCAGGAGCAGGTCAAAGATAAGATCCTTATCATCCCGAGGATATACACAAACAAACCGCGAACAACCGGCGACGGCTACAAAGGTATGCTGCACCAGCCTAATCCTGAAGAAAAACCGGATATGTATAAAGGCATTATCGCCATTCGTGAGCTGCACATGCGTGCACTGAAAGAGACTGGTTTCTCATGTGCCGATGAGATGCTCTACCCTGCCAACCACCGCTATCTCGATGACCTGCTGGCGTATGTAGCGATCGGAGCACGATCTGTCGAGGATCAGCAGCACCGCCTCACTGCAAGCGGACTGGACATCCCTGTCGGCATGAAGAACCCGACAAGCGGTGACCTCTCGGTTATGATGAATGCCATCACTGCAGCACAGCACAGCCATACATTCCTCTATCGAGGCTGGGAAGTTACTTCTACCGGCAATCCGCTTGCTCATGCCATTCTGCGGGGATTCATGAACAAGCACGGACGAAATATCCCGAACTATCACTACGAAGACCTCATGCAGCTGCTGGAACTGTATAATCAGAAAGAATATGCCAATCCGGCAGTTATCATCGATACAAACCATGCCAACTCTGCGAAGAAGCCGCTGGAGCAGGAGCGTATCGCCAAAGAGGTTATGTACAGCTGCCATTACAACGCTGACATTCGCAAGCTCGTCAAAGGTTTTATGATCGAGAGTTACATCGAAGACGGTGCTCAGAAGATAGGCGAAGGCATCTACGGCAAGTCTATCACCGACCCGTGTCTCGGCTGGGAGAAGTCAGAGAAACTGATCTATGAGATCGCAGACAGAGTATAATCGATTTTTTTGAAAGTAAAAGCCCGTTTCCAACGGAAACGGGCTTTTTATTTATCGGAATATCAAATTATTTTTATCGTTTAAGCTGTAAGAGTTCCTGCAGCATCTGATCTGTTGTCTGGATCGTCTTGGAGTTAGCCTGGAATCCTCTCTGTGTAACGATCATATCTGTGAACTGCTCTGACAGATCGACATTACTCATCTCCAAAGCACCAGCCATGATCTTACCTTTGCCGACTGTGCCTGCGGCACTGATGTCTGCTTCGCCCGAGTTGTTGGACTGGACAAAGTTTGTCTCACCTGCTTTCTCAAGACCGCCAACATTGGAGAAGTTAGCCAATGCAACCTGTGCCAGAACGCGGTTATTGCCGTTGGAGTAGACACCTGTGATACAGCCTGTATCATCGACTTTAACGCCTTCCAGATACCCCATAGTGAATCCGTCCTGTCGGAACGGTTTGGTACTGAATCCTGACGAGAACTGTGTGATACCTACGCCTTCATCAGTGCGGACTCTGCCTGCCTGACCGAGATTAAGTCTCATCGATACTTCCTGATTGTCACCTTCTGCAAGAGTCGGGATGCGGACATTGAGGTTGATATTCAGCTCACCGTCTGCGATCGCATTTTCATTAGCATCTGTGACACTTACGATGCGGCCGAGATTGTCGAAGCCGATATTGAAGAATGTATTGCCGCCTTCTCCTACTTCACCTTCCGTAGTTGAGAGGTTGACATTGTTAGGATCGATCATAATCTTCTGTCCCGGATTATCAGGATCATTCTGATATACCTCGACTCGTGCCTGCCAAGTGTTGATGTCTGTCTTAAACATTCTGAATCTCAAGTCCATCGGAGTCCCCTGATGGTCAAATGCAGTAATTGATGAAGTCCAGGTATTCTTAACAAGATCCGCTTCGCTCATATTATCCAACTCATTAGGATCGATGACTGCCATCTCTGAGAAGAGATTACACTTGAAGTCAACATTCTGAGTAGCTTTAGCAGCATCCTTAGAGTACATCGGGATAATGATGTCTTCGGTATTGGCTGCCGTATCAAGAATGTAGTCACCGCCAATCTCTCGGCTCATCCAGCCCTGCACTCGCAGACCTGTTCCCGGATTAACCAGAGTGCCGTCTTTATCAAGGTTGAATGCACCTGCTCGTGTATAGTATGACTTATCGCCGTCTTTGAGGATAAAGAATCCGTTGCCGCTGATAGCCATATCCATATTGTTGCCGGTAGTCTGCAGTGATCCCTGAGTATGGATAGTATCAATGCTGGCAACTGTCATACCGAGACCTACCTGCTTAGGGTTTACACCACCTTTGGCATCGGTAGGCCGGGCAGCACCGCTCATTGACTGAGACAGCATATCCTGAAAATTAACTCTGCCTTTCTTAAAACCTGTCGTATTAACATTGGAAATATTATTTCCGATTACATCCATTCTTGTCTGGTGATTTTGCAGACCGCTAACGCCTGCATATAATGATCGCATCATAACTAAAACTCTCCTTTATATTTCTAACTAACCACTTTGTCATTTCGAGCGTAGTCGAGAAATCTCTGTTTAACAGACCTCTCCGCTTCGGTCGAGGTGACAATTACTAATTACATTTTGCCACACGGATTCGATTTTCCTACGGAAAATCCAAAACTGTCATTGCTCATTTAATTCTGCACACTTAATATCTGACTCATCGGGTAGTCGCTGCCGCCTACTCTGATATATGACTCATTGCCATTGCGTGATACCGACTCAACCATGCCCTCGATGATCTTCATCTCACCGTCAGAGCCCAACTCGTTGGTGTCGATAGTCACATTCCTGCCCAGCAGATCATAACTCGAACTGAATGACATATTGGAGAGAACTTTCTCCATATTGTTATTCATCGTAAGCATCTGCTCAAGTGAAGAGAACTGTGCCATCTGTGCGATGAACTCTCTGTCTTCCATCGGATTAGTAGGATCCTGATGCTGCAACTGAGTAATGAGCAGTTTGAGAAACTCATCCTTACCCATAGTTTTGACCACTTCTCTGCCATCTTTCTTCAGACCGTTATTCACGGCATCTGCCTGCATCTTGGTTCTGAATTTCTCGGCTGTAGTTTGGGTCGTGTTTAAGCTAAATGTGTTTGATATTCCGTCCATTTGCCTCTCCTTTTAAATTACCCTATATTAACAAATTAACTCTGTTATTACCGATAGAATTGATCGCTGCCGGTGTTGCATGTGACTCGTAAGCACTAACTGCTCTGCCTGTCACCTGAGATACTGCTCGCACAGTCTCCAATGTTTCCCGTGAGTAGCCCTGCCCGCCGCCGTTTGACTGTCCGGCGAATGTCTGAGCCTCAGAATGGAACTGCTGTCCGGCTAATGATACATCCAACTTGCCTAACTCCACATTTGCCTTGCGGAATACGGCTGTGATCTCTTCGATATTTGCCCGGAAAAAGTCTGCGGCTTCGCTGTTCTGCAGAATGATTCTGCCGTCAAGTTTGCCATCTTTCATCGTCAGGTGGAAGTCCATCCTGCCGACATTCTCCGGTCTCATCACCATTGAGAACTTAGTCATATTCTGACCTTGGATGATCTTGGTATTCTCTACCATTTTGTTAAATACAGCGTCTTTGTTTTCAGAGAGAACTGTTTTTACATCTGCTTTTGCATTCTCTGCATCGTGAATGGAATCAGATTTTAATGTCAGCTCTGTTACGAGTTCTTTGACATCAGTTTGGTTAGCATTCTGAATGCTGTTTCCCTGAAGTTCAGGCGCTTTAGCTTTCTTAGTTTTGTCATACCTGCGGTTTACCTCCGTGTGTGCCGTTTCGGTTGATTTGTTTTGGATTGTTTCAGTTTTAGTTATAGTGTTATTTTTTTCTGTTTTAGCCGTCTGCGACATCCTTGTCTGCGGAATAAACAGATTATTGTTTGATTCGATTTTCCCTGTGTTTGATACGATCTTAGCCGATACTTTGACATTCTTACCGGACTTGATCTTAGCGGAGTTCATAACGGCAGGACTCTGTGCTGCGATAGCGGCGATAGACTGCATACCGGCTGACTCGCTGATCCGACCTGACTTGATCTGCTGCAAAACAGCGATAACCTGAGACCGCGACTTAACATCGAGATCTCTGACTTTGATCTTGGCAGTCTTAGGCTGGTTGTCGAGCAGACCTGCTGCAGATTTCCTGCCGTCTGTTATCTCGATATTTTTCTTTACGAATGTATTTAATCCTGCTATTGCAGCAGTATATTTATTTTTCTCGCCGAAGTCATGTTTCGATGCTTTTGCATTATCTGCCGACAGTCCTGCAAAGATATTATCCTTAGTCTGAGCCTCGCCAATCTCTTCAACAGTCAGTTCAATCTCTGTCTCTTCTATAGAAGAGTTCCTGTCACTTTCGCTTAGGTCTTCCGTGCGGGCATTATTCTGAACCGGTGTTTCATGCACTTCATTATTCGGCTGAGAATGATATTCTTCATTCATAACATTCTGCAGCATTGATGAGAATGCAAACCGGTCACCTGCATAATCTCTGTCTGTCTGAATAAACTCAGGCTGTTTGATGTCATTTAACAAACTAACGGCATTTATCATTACATGCTCCTACTGCGATTGTTATTCAATCGTCTTATTAATGTTCGGCGAAATTGAAATTTGATTAAGGGAAATTTATAAAAAAATCCCTCGCCTGACGGCGAGGGATTTTTTTAGATAAGTTTACTCAATCTGATGATAAATTCATAATACTGTCAATATTAGGCTGCATCACACACGACATAAATGTCAGTTCGCTGTCTCCAACCGCAACCTCTAGTTTGTAATATATTTTATCTTTCATATCATTTAGCATAGATAATGCATCTGCTGGACTCACAATCTCAATATTACTTGGATCAATAAAATTGGTTTTGATATAAGCATCATCCTCGCCACTGAATTTAAAACCTGCATTATTCAATTTTCCTTTATACTCTGAACTATTCCATGATCCTGTTTCTTTAGGAAGATATACAGTCAATGCCCTAAAAGCAAAAGGTTTCATTGTTTTTTTGATTTCTCCAATGCCAGGAATGTCATTTTCCGTCATCATCTGATATGTAAACTCTGAACCTGACTCATTGTCAAAAGTCGGTATCGGGAAATTTCCAATGCCGCTGACATAATCCAAGACAAGAGCTCCGGTATATTCTACCGCATCAGCAGGAAAGTCTGATGAAGTATATGTTACACTGCGACCTGCAGGTCCGTAAGTTTCCAATTCCGCATAGACTTTATCATCAGAGATATTTTGTGTAAATGTGATATTGTCGCTCTTCAAGTCCTCGCTGTATGCTTTGCTCGACATATTGACCGTTACAGATACTCCTTCGGTCGCCTTGAAAATGCCGACATTTGCATCAAATCCGATGACATCCAACTCTGCCGACTCATTAAATGTTACAGCATCAGATACTGTGCTGCCTATAAGAGATGTTTTTGGCGAACTGCTGCTTCTGGAAACAACCATCTGACTTGCATTGATTCCATTGCCGCCGAGAGTAAGTGTCGATAGCGAAGAATTGGCAATCTTAAGGCTTGAGCTTCCTGAATTTTGCGTTGTAACACTGTTTACCGTCATTCCTGTCAATGTAACATCAGCATCAGTGATGATAAGATCGGATGAAAGATTGTTGTAATTGCGGACAGTAAGGGATTTATTGATCGTAAGAGTTCCGCTGATACCGCTGCACTGAGACAGATCAATGACACTGCCTACATCGGTATTGTTTATCGTAGTCTGCAGTTCAGACAATGATGATGCAGAGATTTTTGTTCCTGCTACTGTTGTAACGGTTGTAATCGGCTTGGACTGCTCCTGTGAGTTTTGCTGCTCAGGCTCGCTCTGATTACAGCCCCACCCCGCAAGCAATATGCCAAAAATGGCAGTAATTATGAATAAATTTTTCCTCATTATAAGCCTCCTCTATATTGGGATATAAATTATATATTTATTATAGCAATAAACAAAGAAAAAATCCATAATAATAATAATAAATACAGAAATTTGCTGTTTTTTTTCAGCCGGCTCGCCACGGCTTCCGCCACGGATGGCGGTGTGCAGTCGCCGCAAGGACGCATAGGCGACGCTATGGCGAGTCCATCGGCAGCACACGGAAGTGAAAAGCTGCCGATGATCCTTGAATGAAAAACCTGCTGAAAATTTTGTCATTTTTTTTGAAAAAAATGACAAAATTTTCAGCAGGTTTTTCATTTCGTGCGTTATATATAAGGGTAAAAAATTAAGTTAAGCAGGATAACTTACTTTGAGAGTTATCCTGCTTAACAAAGGAGTTACACTAATGAACAACAACAACGATTGGGAAAAACTATTCTCACCTGAAATCATCAAAGCAGCGAAAGAAGCCGTTAAATCAGGCAGACCGATCGACCTTACTGACGACATCACTTTTAAACTGTTCTTCGCAGGCAATACGCCTGAG
>JAFYAI010000098.1 GCA_017540815.1 Spirochaetales bacterium | reverse complement strand
TAAAATGCCAAAGTTATTTGCTCAACAAACCGGCTGAAAAAATATGACAAATTTCTTACAAGAAGTGCATATTTTTTCAGCCGGTTTTTCATTTCGTGCGTTATATATAAGGGGTGTTGAGCAAATCATGATGCAGCCCGCCCGCGGAGCGGGCGGATTATGTTGTGCGATTAGACGGCAAAAGTTATCGGTTAGACATTAGGAATATTATTAGGAGTTATAAAATGAAAGTGTCAGAGCATTTGAAAAGTCTGAAAAAATATGTAGGAATAAGACAAATAGAAGATGATATTCAGTTATTGGAAGTGCACAGATGCCACTTCCGCGTGACAGAAGATGATAAAGCATACATATACGAGATTTCACAGAAATTACACTGGTCGATGAATCATCTGTGCAATGTGATGATAGAGAAGACACTGCCGCTTATTGAGACAGCATTGTTTCGCAGTGAAGAAGAAACGGACTACGATGTCATTATAGAGCCTGAGAAGACGAATATATCGAAGTTGCCTATATATATGGAACACAGATACGATGCGGGCGGGTATAAATTCAATTTATTTGCGGAACTGACAAGCGAAGCATTTCTGATGATGCAATATCTGAAGGAACAGTTGCATTTCTACAGTTACAGTGAGATGATGCGGCTGATAATTACATTTTTCAAGCAGTATCTGGATCTTAGTGATCTCGAGTATGGTAAAGATATGGATGAGAAAAACAAGGTTAAGGAAGCGGCGATAGAGAGGTTAAGAGAGGTGGTGGCAGTGATCAGGGGGCGGTTGGGGAGATTCCGTAGTACGCATAGAATTTCTCGCACAATTGTGCGAGAAATTCTATGCAGAGTCCGGGCAACCGCCGCCTGCCTCTACCCGCCCACCCAAATTTTCCTTGAAAAAATGGTGATCTAGGCTGTAATAGCTTCTGTCGTCACAAAATCCACTTCACAAATTTTCAAATTCGCCGATACATAATCAAAAGCAGTTTTTTTTTGGAGTGTAATGCTTTATGATGACGATTGTCGTTTTGTTTATATTGATGGTGATGACATGGATAAAACTTATGGTGCAGGGAGTGTATCTGACGCACAAGATGCAGCAGCTCGGCTATCATAATATGAAATTTATCAAATGGCTTGACGGCAAACAATTCCGCGAAGTTTTAATGTGGAATATTTTTGAACTGCTCGCAGCTCTGCTGCTTATACTTATCTTTTATTTTACGATTTCTCAGTCTGAAGCATATAAATATATAGTTACACTGATAATGTTTGCTACATTTATATGGAAGATTATCCATCCGTTTATTTCCGGATGGGTAGGGCCTGTGGCAAAGAAGAAAAATAAAAAAAATCTTGTCTATACTCAGAGAGTGATTCGTCTTTTGATTACACATGGTATAGTGTCAGGTGTTATACTCGGCTTTGTTTTTGTTTATTCTATTTTCCCTATTGATGATTTTACATATTCTACATGGCAGTTCTTTAGGCTGAATGCTTTCCTCCTGTTTGTAAGTGTTATTTCTCCTGCAAGCCTTATTGTGTCCAATATTATTAACATTCCGATAGAAGGACTTGTTCACAGATATTATTTTGTCAAGGCACGAAGGCGGCTGAAGAAAGCCGGTTTAGTGAATATCGGTATTACAGGGAGTTTTGGCAAGACCTCTACAAAGTTTTTCCTTTCTACTCTGCTGCAGCAGCATTTTAAAACACTGCACACACCGTCATCGTATAATACTCCAATGGGCATAAGTAAGGTCCTTAACGGTGAAAATTTGACTGATTATGAATATTTCGTATGTGAAATGGGTGCGGATCATAATGGCGAGATAGCAGGTCTGTGCAAACTCGTCAAGATTAAATACGGGATTTTAACTTCGATCGGTCCGCAGCATCTTGAGACTTTCGGCTCGGTTGAGAATATTATCAAAACGAAATTTGCCATTCTGACAAATTTGCCGGCAGACGGATTTGGTGTGTATAACTATGATTCTGAACTGATTCGTGATAATGTCAATAAATTTAATATTTCTGCTCCGTTATATGCCTACTCTATGGAAGAAAAAGATTTCTCCAAAGTTGATGCTTTCTCGGATAATGTCAGATACTCTCGCAATGGGCTGAATTTTACAGTGCATTTTAAAGACGGAGAATCGTTTGATGTTTCAACGAATTTGCTTGGCAAGCATAATGTTTTGAATTTGACCGCTGCGATATTGACGGCAAGGCTGCTCGGATTAAGCAGCAATGAGATATTGCATGGGATTGCACGCATTGAGCCGATAGAGCATCGTCTGCAGCTTATTGACAGCGGTAGCGGTATCTTGGTCATTGACGATGCGTTTAACTCGAATTTAGCCGGTGCTACAGAAGCACTGAATGTTTTACGCGAGATAGAAGGCGGACAGAAGATAATTATTACTCCGGGATTTATCGATCTTGGTGCGAAAGAAGATGAACATAATGAAATTTTTGGACAGCGTATCGCAGAGAAGGCTGATATTGCCATTATAGTCGGTAAAGACAGAACTAAAAAAATTCAAGATGGCATACGCAGTCGGAATTTTCCAGAAGATCGCCTTTTTGTTGTCGAAAGTCTTAATGCTGCCACTCAAATTTTATCTCAAACTGCAAAAATTGGCGATGTAGTGCTGTTTGAGAATGATCTGCCCGATATATTTAGCGAGAAAAATTAAAATGGAATCAAAATAAACTCCGCATGCGATGCCTGCGGAGTTTATTTTGTCTTGTTTTATCTAAAAAAATTTATAGAAATTTTACAAAATTCACTTTTTTTGATTTTTTTCTTGCTAACTCGTCTTAATTATGGTTAAATCTAAATAGACATTTATTCGTATGAATATTTGTAAAACTGTTATTTATTATTTTTCGGAGGATTTGGAATGAAGAAATTTTCAAAGATTTTCTTGGCATGTGCAATGACTGTCATTATGTTGATGCCGACATTCGCTCAGGCTAAGAAGAAGATTACCATCTGGTGTACTGATAAAGAAGTAGCCGGATTTGAACCGTTGAAGAAACAGTTCAAAAAAGACAAGAAGATCGATGTTGTAACTGAGATTCAGGCTGAGCCGAGATCAAAGTTCATTCAGGCTGCTAAAGCCGGAACAGGACCTGATATTCTTGTCGGTGCTCACGATTGGGTTGGTGAGTTGGCTAAAAACGGTCTTATCGCTGAGATTAACCTTGACGCTAAGAAAAAAGGTGAGTTCTTCCCTGTATCTATCAACGGATTTACATACAGCGGCAAACTCTACGGTGTTCCGTATTGTATTGAGGCTCTCGTTCTTATCTATAATAAGAAACTGATTTCATCAGTTCCCGGTACATGGGAAGAGTTGCTGAAAACTGCTAAGGGTATGACAGCTGGTGATAAATACGGCTTCCTCTATGGTATCGATAATAACTTCTATAACAATTTCTGTTTCATCGGTGCTCAGGGCGGTTACATTTTCAAGGACTTGGGCGGCAAATATGACATTTCCGATGTAGGTCTTGACAATGCAGGTGCTTTGAAAGGCTGTGACTTCATTTACTCATTTGTAAAAGAAGGCGTTGTTCCGACATCAACAAACAATGGTACAGTTGAGTCTAACTTCAAAGAAGGTAAAGTTGCTGTTATCATGGATGGTCCTTGGAATATCAAGTCATACAAGAACACAATCGATATTGGCGTAACTAAGCTGCCGACATTGGGCGGAAAGAAATCAGTTCCGTTCGTAGGTGCTCGAGGATTTATGATTAACAACTCTTCTAAGATGGCTGATTCTGCAAAAGACTTCATCATTAACTACTGCGGTGGTAAGAATGGTCAGATCTCAATGTATGATGCCGGTGGCCGACCGCCAGCACATGTTGCAGCTAATGAAGATGTTGCTAAGAAAGATCCGTTCGTTAAACCGGTTGTTGATTCTGCTAATGACGGTATCGCAATGCCGAATGTTAAAGCTATGGCTGTTGTATGGAACTATGCAGCAGGTATGATCGATAAGTTCAAAACAGGTGAGACATCTGTTGAGAATGCTGTTAAATCAGCAGCAAATCAGGTTCGAGCTGACTTGGCTAAGAACCCGTCTAAGTTTGAGTAATCAGACATAATATTTATCATATTCCGTCTTTATGACGGAATATGATTTTTGTAAGAAGAAAGCGTTTTATATAATGAAACTTGGAGAGTAACATATATGAGTAATCCAAAAGATAAGTTCACGGGGGATACAACATCTCGTGACAGATATAATTTTATTGGTAAAATAATTGTTACTGTAGTTTGTATATTATTGTGTTTAGTATCAGTTATCAAAATATACGCTGAATACAAGAGTTTGTTGATTCCTTTTATCGTAGTTCTTGTTTTTGGTATCATTTTGGCCACTGTATGGCTGAAGAGTCTGTATATTTATAGATACATGTTGCCAGCTGCGATAATTATTGCTATATTCACGGCATATCCGATTGTTTATACGATATTTATTGCATTTACAAACTTCGGTACGGGACATATGCAGTCTAAGGGTGAGGCAAAGACGATCTTGACTACAAAGGTTTGGAATGTAGACTATACCAAACCATCAATGTATGCAGAATTTTTTATTGCCAAAGATGCAACTTATGCAAAATATAAAAGTGATTATGATCGAGAAAGAAAGAATTTCCTGAATAACAACAAAGCGGATGTAAAAGCTGCTGTTTATGAAAGTATTCGGGAATATATGTTTGACAGTGAGATTACGGATAAGATCTATAATGCCGCTGACAAAGAATTCGTTCTTTCTAAATATACATTAGAAGACGGCGAGTATGTTCTCAGTTCTGATATATCAGAAGCTGACTACAACAGACTCGTTGATATACTTGATGGTATCGGTTATATTTATCTTGACGCTCAGGATGAATGGGAAGCCGGTATCCTCAATAGTATAATAAACAAATATTATCGATATGACACATTCAATGACTTTACATTGCTGATGTATCCTGATAACTATGATGAGACCGGCAAGGTTTACACAGTTGTCGAGAACGGCAAGAAGCGAGAACTCAAAGAGATTTCTCAGGAAGAGATCGAAGCTATCCAAAGTAAGAATGTCATTGTCGGTGAACAGGTTATCGAGCGTGAAGGTGTAGAGAAGGCTAACGGACTGTATGTTGCATTCTTCGATAAGTATTATACAGATCTGTATGAGTCTGCACCGATCTCGTCTCCGGATGGTGAGTATCTGCTTGAACAGTCCAATCAGTTCTATGTTAAGGCTCACAGTTATAAAGTTGAAGACGGCAAGTTTATGAAACTCGCCATTAACGATGATGACAGTATCGGCAAATATACGATCCCTGTGTTTGAGGACAATAAGGACGGTAAGTTTGCTCTGACAACTGATAATCAGAAAGTTCGCTATTGGAAAGAATACGGATTGGTTGATTACGGTAACGGACTGCCGGGATACGGTTATGAGTACGGAATGATGACTCTTGAGAAGAACGCTCTCGCTGAAGAGTTCCTTGAGAGCAACTTCAAAGTTCAGGCAATTCGTGAAAAGATCGAATCAATCGATGTGGCTTCAATCAGCGGCAAAAATGTTAAAGAAGTAACTTCTGCTGAGTTGGCAGCTGTTAATAAGCAGATTGCTGATGTCAATAAAGATATTAAAGCATTTAATAAGGGGCTCAAAGCTCTGAAAGCAGAGTACATCAATGGCAAGATCAAAGATGTAAACAACTCTTATGACAGCGATGCTGTTAAGAAGAAGACTATTAAATCGATTAAGAAGGAAAACTTCCCTGCATTGTCTCTTGTTAAACTTGAGAAAAACGATGCGTCTAACATTGATTATGGTGTTCAGATCGAGCCGGGATATATGGTTAGCGTTGGTATGAATAACTTCACAAAGATCGTTACTAACCGAAGCATTACAACACCGTTTATCAAAGTATTTATTTGGACGGTTATCTGGTCTTTGGTATCAGTTATCGGTTCATTTGCTGTAGGTTTGGCTCTCGCATTGGTATTTAACTCCAGTGATCTGAAAGGTAAATACGCATATAGAACGAT
>JAFYAI010000097.1 GCA_017540815.1 Spirochaetales bacterium | reverse complement strand
ATGCAATGCAATGCGATGCGATGCGATGCGATATACTCATAACTGCTCCTAAGGAAAGATAATGTATATTATGCAGAATTTGACGGAGTTTGTCAAGAGAGATTTTGAAAAAATGAGATTTTTTAATTATGCATTATGAATTATGAATTATGCATTCTCTTAAATATCACCGACAGCTCTCCATCCTTCTTCGGCAGTCCGCCCAATGCACGCTGCCACGCCTCGCCGCTCTCCATACACATAAATATCGGCACTTGTGGCAGATATTGACTTACGGTCTCGCGAACAAATCTGTAATACCGAACACGGCTCGGCAGCAGGTAGCGAAACTTCTTGTCTTCGCAGGCGATAAACTCTCCTGATGGCAGTTTCGACTGCGGATAGTTGTAATCCATCATCGTTTTGAGTTCAGGCGGATAACGGAATGTTCCCATCCCGACCCATGCGACTTTATCCCGGCGAATGTTCTTCATAATCCGCTTTATACATTCTCCGTAGTGCTGCTCGAAGTCCGGCACGGCGACAATCGGATCGAAGTGCAGAGCAATCGTATATCCTGCCTCGCTCAGCCGAACAAGAGCGTCGATTCTTTCATCGAGCCGTGCCGTGTATAGTTCTTCATTCTCGATGACAATATCAGGATTAAGCGAGAAGCCGTAAACCATATTGGGAGTCGGCTCGACAGAGAATATCGGCTCGATATAAGTCGTCTTGGTCTTGAACTCCAGCATTGCATTGTCATATCGGCGGATAAAATCGGCACACTCAGTGGAGTAACCTGTAAGCCCGTCATACATCAGACTGTCGCCGGACTCGCAAGTGCCGATTCTATAGAAGTGATCGGGATTTTCGCGGAATGTGCGGTCCAACTCGGCGAACACATTCTCAATATCGACGACGATAATATTCATCGGCTGACTCAGATACGACTGCAGAATGCAATACGAACATCCAAGCGGACACCCGACATAGATGTTGATGATATAATAGTTGCACGGAATGTGACCATGCGTGCAGGGGCACTTCCGCAGGATCTCGCCGCGAATATCGGTCAAAAGCAGCCGCCTGCTCCTGTCTGCCGGATTATGCACGATCTCCTGACTGCTAAGCAGACTGTTCACATCATCGACATATACTATCTGCGGAGTATTCCTGATACGGCTGAGAATGCGGCTGACACGCTGATGATCTTTCATAGCATTATTGATATATACCGTATCAAAATTATAAAATTCTTCAGCCTGCTTCATTTTCTCCCCTGTATTTCGGATTTCCTAAAGATATTATCAAGGATAAACATATCGTCGTCCGGCTTGACATTCGACAATCTCTGCCTGATATTGTCCAGCTGTCTGATCAAGTCGGCACTGTCCTTGAATGTCACATTCAGCGAGTACTGCTGTTTCTCCAGCAGGAACGGAGCTGTCACACGATTGTTCAGCTTCACCAATCCAACGAACTCATTATATATACCTTCCAACTCGGCACGCTGCGGGTATCTCATCCGATATATCTTCTCGGAGACAACTTTAGCAGGGCATCCGGCGATCATCTCGCATATCAGTGCAAGCGTCTTGTGAAGATCTCCATTCTGCTTAGCGATCTCGATTATATATTGAAGATTCTGATTCATCTCGGAGAATGTCAGCGGCTGCAAACAAGTCAGCAGATTGTCATATTCGTAATCAGCGAAAAATTGCCCGAACTGAACTGCCGTCTGTATCGACACTTTGCCGTCGAAAAGCAGCTTCGCAAGAGATTCATGCAGGATGTCTATACTGCTCAGATATTTCTCGCCTTTCTCGATGCCGCCCCAATTATACATCGCATACACTCGGCTTAGTGTCGGCTGCGACACACCAAGCAGTTTGGCAAGTCGCACAACATTGTAAGCCTGATGTGTATCAGTCTTTTTATACAGGATGATGTTCCCAATGAAGAAGAAAATAAAATCATCAGCTGATGATTTTATTTTCATCCATATATTATTCTTAGACATTTTGACAGTCACCGTCGCAGACGCATCCGGCTGGCAATCCAATATAATGCCACAGTCAGCAATTGCAGGATTAATATCCTCCATCTCATTTGCAGCAGCGGCCATCTCAGCCGTCTGCGGCATTGTTTGACAATGTTTATCGCCAGTCAGCCATTCTATCGCTTTATTATCCATATACAAACTCTCTAAAACAAAAAGCGATAGAAAAGAATATCTATCGCTCTTAATTATCATAATTTAATTTTGCCGAGATTAGCTCTTCGACAGTTCCTCTACAGCTCTGTAAGCAGCCTCTCGAATCTCCCGGTTATAGTTACCCAACTGGATCTCAGACAGGATAAAGATCGCATCCGAGTATGCAGAAGAGTTAGACTTCGCAATCGCTTTGATAGACTGTATAACAGCCTTTACAAAGTTAGGATCAGGGTTATATGACTTTCGATAGACATATACAAGTGCTCGAAGAGCCTCACCTGTCTGGCTGTCACCTACTTCTGAGAGAGCAAGGCATGCTTCTGCCTTAACCACAGTATCCTCATCGTTAAGCAGAACACTTACAAGTGCATCTCGTGACTGATCACCACCGAGTTTTGCAAGCACTTTAACAGCTTTGCGTCGCACATCGGGGAAGTTATTGACCAATCGACCGTTCTCATACTCCTTACGAGTACTTCCTTCCTCTGACAACATCGTAACAAGTTCAACAAGCCGCTTATCATCAGCAGAATAGTTAAACTCATTAAACTCACTCAAGATCTTGTCCAAGACTTCCATCTTCTGAGCCATATCACCGACTTTCGCCTGATACAGGTACATCTTAATTCGCTGCTCTTTCTTGCTCAACAGAGCATCCTCGATAGAGTCTCCTTCTGCAGCAAAAGCAAACACACCACACAGCATTGTCAAAATAAAAGCTAAAATACTAATTTTTTTCATACTTCAATCCTTTTATAACTCCCTCGCAAAATTAGCGATCTAATTTCCACATATTGTCTTCGTAAACAAAGTTGTAACTAAATTTACCGAAGTCATTAACACATATAACCTTTACATGCGCCTTATCGATATACTTATAATCGAAGAAACGCAGTTTTTCACCTTCCCGAGCCTCGATGACTACCATTCTGAAATACTCTTCAGGAGACTGCAGCACTATCCCTTTATTAGCGAGATAATCAGATCTCTTGGACATCATCTCGAGGTTTTTCTTATCCGAGATATACCCTCGGTATGCTTTAGACAAAGATCCATACCATACATTGAAATCTTTATCTGCTATCTTCTCTTCTATATAAGCGAACAAACTCTGCATGTTCCGACGCAAAGCGTCTTTCGACATGTTATCAGAAATTGTAAACTTCAATCGTTTATCATCCGGCACATATATCGTCGTCGTCGTCGTGGTCGTAGATGTTGTCGTCGTTTCTCCGGTCGGCTGCTCAACTACCGTCGAGGTCGTAGCAACAACTTCTACAGTTGTTGTCGGCTTCGGTGGCTGCTCTTTTACATCACCACAACCTATAAACCCTAATGTCGATCCAAACGCGATAATTGCAGCTACTACTAAGAAATAGAACCGTTTCATCATAGTCGTCTCCAATTTATACACTCTCTATTATTCTAATATTTTTTTTTCAAAAAATCAAATATTTTTTATAAAATATTAGTAAATTTAAATTTCCTCTTTATTTTTTTCGACTTTACGCATTATAAACTTTAAAATTAACCGATAAATATGCTATTTTTATTCATTTTTTACACAAAAAATCAGTTTTGAATTTTTTATTAAAATTTATTGCATAAATGACATCAAAATGATATAAAAAAATTATGAAATTGAATTTTATACGCAAAACAGATGCTTTTTTCTTGAAACTCATTCACCGAATGAAGAGCAATATCATAACCAAAATATTATCGAAATCAGGCAGTTTTATTTTTTGTTCCATTATAATGACTGCGATATTTTTCCTGCCTTATGATCAAGCCAAAGCTGCCGCTGCAGCCTGTATGTGTGCAGTCATTCTCGATACACTTCTGCTGTTCATCATCAAATACACAGTACGCAGACATCGCCCTATTGAGCCTACAGGTCTGCGTTACCGATATGACCCCTACTCTTTCCCGTCAGGTCATGCGAGCCGCCTTGCAGCAATGTGTGTCTGCTGCTATTCTATACCGATTGTAATGAGCGTGCTTATCGGGCTGTGCCTTGCCTGCACTTTCTGCAGAATGGCGGAGAAAAGGCATTATTTCTCAGACTGCATTGTCGGGATACTAATCGGCATTTTATGCGGATTTTTGGTCACTTTAGCAGTGAAGCATTCCATTATACCTGTTTATTACATTCTTTTTTTATTTAATCTGATATAACATTCTTTATGCCGGACTCATCATCCTCAGACCCCTTGGCGAACAGCGGCTTAAACAACGACTTGTAGAATATAGACAATATCTCAAATCCGAAGAATATCACAAGGCTATCCACGATGACGAACATTATAAAGGAAAAATTAGTAAACTCCTTGATCGTGGACATTATAATCTTATCCGAGTTGCCTATAATATCCCATGTGTTAAATCTATAAAATCTGCCAAGAAAAACACCGACTGCCATCACGAATGCAACGGCAACTTTAATAATCCATATCACCCATACCGGCCAACGAAATTGATACAGCAAGTGAATCATTCGCTGGAAGCCGATAACATAAAAGCTGAATCCTATAAAGATAAATGCCATGAACTGTGGTATCAGCACGACTACAATGTCCCAATCACTAAGATGAAAATACCTGTAATCTTTGATCTGACGCACCAAATGAATCACATCCGTTATTACATACGGACCATTCGGCAGGAAGAAAAAATACACAAGCACACCGAAAACAAGCGGTATAAACCAAATCGAAGGCTGCTTCCAAAAGTCATATCGGAATACAACCAGCGAGATCAGCATTGGTATCGCCGCCAAGAAGAGATTCCAGCCCATCCACTGTAGATTTTCAACAAACAGCTGCCACATTAACAATGTTCTCCTGCTTTATTTTTTCTTCTTTTTATTTTTATTACTCACATTATTCGCAGCCGATTTAGTACTTGCATCGCTATTCTGAGCGTCACCAGCATTTGCAAATAACCAAATCTTCCTGTCCATCGCATAGAACCACACGCCCATTATGACGGCACACAACACCATCAGCAGACAGAATATCTGTCCCATAGAGATATGCCCGAATATATAGCCCTGATAGTTGCCCTTCGCTACATTGACGAACTGAGAATCCGGCTGGCGGAAAAACTCGATCACAAATCGGAATATGCCGTATCCTGCCAAATAAGCTGAACCGCTGAAACCCTTGAACCACTTAATTTTGCGGACAACGAACCACATTATGAGGAACAGCACAATCCCTTCAAAGACAGCTTCATACAACTGCGAAGGATGACGCGGCAGGTTGACCATATTCCCTGAGATGGCATTCTCCACAATCTGACCGGCAGCATTAGTCACAGTCTGAGCCGCCTGATCTACATGCCAGCCGAGTTTATCGATGACATCCTGCACATGCGGATAGTCCAGCGGCAGTTTCTGAGCATTGGGGAAATACATTCCTATCGGAGCAGCGGTGATCCGTCCGTACAACTCTGCATTGATGAAGTTGGCAAGCCGTCCGAAGAAGTAACCGCCCGACAGCGTTGGGAAGATCAGATCACACATATCCGGGAAATAGATCTGCCGTTTCTTGCAGAATATCAGCGACACGACGAAGATACCTATCGCACCGCCATGAAACGACATCCCTGCATAGCCGACAAACTTGCCATTGCGTATCGGCAGGAGTATCTCCCATAAATGAGTGATATAGTACGGGAAATCATAAACAATGCAGAAAATCACCCTTGCACCGAGCAGCAGACCGATCACTCCCCAAAAATAATAATCATCCACATTCTTTTTATTGATATTCTTGACATTCAGAGTCTTCAATGACTGCAGACAAAGCAAATATGAAATGCCGACAGCCACGATATACATCATCCCATACCAGCGGAAGTTGTTAAGGAAGTTCCCCTCCGGCAAATGTAAAAATCCAAAAATCTCAGGTGTCACCCATGACGGGTAGTCGATATATGCTAACATATTGTATCCTTGTGTTTATTTTATATTATTAATCTCATTTTCAGGCAGCCCTGTTGCCAAAGCAATCTGCTCGGATGACATTCCCATTCTGCGGAGATTCTGAGCAGTTTCAACTTTTGCATTATAAGCCCCTTTCTCCATTCCTTTCTCCATTCCCTCAGCAATAAAATCATCTATGATCTTGCACATTTCTTTGCCTCCTTCTATCCCATTATACCTTACTTTGACCTCATTATAAGTCTCATCAAATCTCTTATCACCTGTCAGCACAGACATGAGCTTAAATACTTCATCCGCATGATGAATATCATCCTGTGGCGGCTTATATTTACCAAGCCTGCTTTGTCGGAAAAAATCTGCAATGATCCTAAAATCACTTTTAAACTGTGATATTGTTTCTTCCGTTAAAAATGCCACTTCAACCACATTGATCTTGTAATCACTTACAAATGGCTTTAGCCGCTTATCCGTTGTGAAACAATCCGTCAAATGTTTCGGTGCAGTCCAATGAGTCTCTCCGAAGTAAAGCACCAGCGTAATCACAGGATACAACTCGTTCTGTGTGTCATCAGTCAGCTCGGCTCGATATGCCGCCCCATCATAACCTATCACACGCAGAGGCATCTTCCTGTCCTGCACAGTCTGATTCTCGAAACCGCATAATGCTATACGGATCTTCTGCTTCTTCCAATACTTTGCACAGTCTCTCTCCTGTTCGTGCAGTTTATCATCTATCTTATACATCGAGTAGGGAGCAGCATCTTCAAGCTCATCTTCTTTAATAACCTGCTCTCCGCCAAATAATATAACATTTGCAATATCCGCGAATACATCATTGTACTCTTCAAGCGTCTTCTCTGCTATATCTTTCTCAGCCATCTTTGCTCCTTATACTAAATATACCAAATAATTAAGAAAATGACAATAAAAAAACTCGGATTTTTATAAATCCGAGTTTTTTATAACAAATATTTTCCATTGACATTGCTCATCGCATTGTAGATGTTGGACTTAACGACGGGATTGTCATTTGTCAGAGTGCTGATGATATTCTTGACCTCAAGCCGCTTGGAGTTCAGACTATACGGGCAGATGTATTTGATCTTGACCAGATCACGCTCCTCGGCAAAGGCGGCGATGTCGGACTCGTGCAGTTCAGCCAGCGGCCGTATAATCGAGATGGGGTATTTGTCATAGTCGAGTTTCGGCAGCATAGTCGATAACTCGCCCTTATACATGATATTCATCAGGAATGTCTCTACAATGTCATCAAGATGATGACCGAGAGCGATGCGATTAAACCCGTTCTCCTGAGCATACTTGATCAGCTCCATACGCCGCTGCGATGCACACCAGTAACAGTTCATCCTGCGTCCGGGCTTAAGTCGCGACAGGATATTGACGGTCTTAATCTCATAAGGCACCCCCCACTCGACAAACAGATCCTCAAGAGCCTGCCCGTCAGGATAATCACAGTAATCCATCCGTATATGCAGTGCCTTGATCTCGAAGTGAAACGGATAACGACGCTGCTTGTCCAACAGATCATAGAGCAGCAGCAGAGAATCTTTGCCGCCTGAGACTGCAACCAGTACCTTATCATCAGGCTGTATCATTTTGTATTTGTATATCGTATTGCCGATTATGCGTGACATTTTTTTGTATTTCATAATATAAATATATAAAATTCTAAAAAAATTGTCAATTTTTTTTAAAAAAAATGACAATTTTTTTAGAAAAAATGTATTTTTTTCAGCCGGTTTTTCATTTCATGCGTTATATATAAGAGGTGTTGTTGGCAGTTATGAAGGCTGGCTTCGCCAGCCTTCATAACTGCAGAAAAAAAATAGGAGTCAAAAAATGAAAAAAATTATTACTGCAATTACCGCCATTCTTACTTTGTCATCGTGCATGATGATCGAACCATCGATGTTCCAGATTGACAATCTGTCAGCCTATCCGATTGAAGTCAGCATTCCGACGCTCGATAAATCTCTGACGATTAAAAAGAATAAATCGGAAATCATTGCCGCCTATCCGCAAAAGATTGAGCTGATTATCGCCATCCCTTCGCTGGATTATTCCAAATCCATCACATTCGATCTGGAGTATATGGAGAAAAAACGAGTGGAATTTCAACTTGATGAATAAATTTTCTTCGTGCTATATGGCGGCTTCGCCGCCATATAGCACGCTATTAGAACTATTATATAAAAAAAATATTGCAAATGTTATAAAATTTTTCTATAATATAGAATATAAGGAGCAAAAATGAAATGCTTTCGCTGTAAATCAGAAAAAATGCTTACAACAACCGAAACTTATTTTACACGGCTGAATAACTGCTACATTATAATAGAGAATGTTCCATGCGAAAAATGTCAGGAATGTGGAGAGATATTCTTTTCAGCCAATGCACTTGAAAAAATCGAGACAATCATTGACGGACTAACAAATCTAACAGAAAAAGTTTATATAATGGATTATGCCAAGACGGCTGCGTGAATTTAATTTTAACAATAATAAAAAAGTAAAGAAAAGGATTTTGCTAATACAAAATCCTTTTCTTACATAATCTTACATAAACAGCGGAGACTCACCGGAAGCGGCAGCTGCATCATCCGAATGGAATATGATCAGATTATGCCGGATTTGGGCAGAGATACTGATCAGCATAAAGATATGAGAAAGCACAAACAGAACAATCATCGTCACAAGAGGCGGCACTGAGAAAAGCGACTCCATCCTGCGAAAGATAACATGATCAAATCCGGCTTTAAGTGCAAGCATAGCAAATGCAACGGACACAACGAACATCACACAGCGAAGTTTATGATGAAATATAAGAAATGAAGCAATATAATAACCGCACCCGCCTGAGATAAGGCAGGTGCAGATAATCGTAATGAGATTAATCGCAAAATCCCGGTGAATGATACTGTAAATATCAAATCCCGCCGAGACAAATAATATCAATGCGAACAGTAACTCAGATATTACAAAAAACAGCAATGAATATCTGACGAAGTGCAAAGTATACTTCATACACGGTTTATGCTTTCTCGAAACCTGTTTTATTGGATTTCTTGACTACATCCATCAGTTTGCGGGATATAATCTTGCTGTCTACATCACGGATTCCGAGCATTTTGCAAAGAATGTCGTGGAAGTTAGTCTGCATAAACGGTATAACCACACCCTCAATATCCTTGTCAAAAGGCATATACAGGATACAAATATCACCTTTCTCCGGCAGAGTTACAGTGAATGAATCGAAACATTCCTGAGATTTCCTCGGTATCATAATATTGAGCCGCATATCTTTCGTCAGGAAAATATCACAGTCCGCAAATCGGAATGGCATAAATCCGGTCTTGTTCTGCTTACGGAAAGCAGGCTCGATATGCTTCTCGGTATATGATGTCGGCTCTATCATACAATACATTTTATTGCCCTGAGCCTGATACTTCAGTCCTGCACCTGTCGGTATAACAGCCTTAACTCCACTGTAAGATATGATCTCAACCAAAATCGGATCATTCATAGAATCCCGCTCATCCATATCCGGTGTTTTCACGGACAGGATAAATCCCGATGTAATATCTGCCAATATGCCCTTTTTATAAGCCTCTTCAAAATACATCGCTCTCAGCATTATAAAACTCCTTAATTTTGTTAATTATAATCGTCGCATTATTAGTCATCGACACTTTAAGTCATAAAATTCAAGTTTCTATAAATTCATTATATGATTTTTGAAAAAAAATGCAAGTTTTTTTTACAATTCATAAAAATATTGACGAAAATATGATAAAAAGGACAATAATTATGATAGAATATTTTACGGACAGCAATATCGATGACAGAATTGTTCGGAAAGCAGCAAAAATCCTCGCTGACGGAGGCATTGTAGCCTACCCGACCGACTCCAGTTGGTCTATCGGCTGTTCCGCTAAAAATAAAGCTGCCGTAGAGAAACTCAAAAAGATCAAAGGCGGCATGGAAGAGTTCCCCATGACTGTTATCTGCTCCAACATCTCACAGATCTCAGAGATTGCAGAACTTGACAATCACGCATTCAAACTTATCCGCAAGAATGTGCCGGGACCGTTTGTATTTATCCTCAAAGCAACATATAATATCGAGAAGATCATCGGGCAAAAGCGAGCCGAAGTCGGAGTCCGCATTCCGAGGACAAAGATCATCCATCATGTTATCGATGAGATTGGTTCGCCGCTGTTCGCCGTCTCTGCGTCCAAGAAAATGATAGATCCCGATAAATATGAACACTATTATAAGGAAGAAAGTATGTTCGGATATGGCTGTGAATTGGAAGACATCCGAGGAGTCGATCTCATTCTTGACAACGGCAAAGAACTTGTCCGCAATACTTCGACAGTCATACGGCTAACAGACGAAGAGCCGGAGATCATCAGACAGGGAGAAGAAGATATAGAATGGTAACACATAAAAAATACGGCTCTTAACAAGCCGTATTTTTTATGTGTATTATTTCTGATTTATGTGTATTATTTCTGAAATGAAGCTATGATACGATCAATCACATATTTCTGCACTGCAGGTTTAATCTCATTTGTATAAGCAGTGAATTTCTCATCTTCTTCTTCCGGTGAAGAGCACTTATCTTCCCAATCCTCTCCGTATTTCAGATCTATGATGTCCTGTGTCAGCCAAAAAACAGTATTCTCTACTGCCGCTTCGATTGTCTCTGCACCGATAAACGCCTCGTGCGACGCATCCTCGTACATTTCCTCAGTTACGAAAGACTTTACTTCATCTGATGTCATGTTTGTCTCCAAATGATAAAACTGAAGCGATTATAATCATTCTGCGAATACTTGTCAAGGAGAAAATATCAAAAAAGCACGGCTGTTTTTCCGATAAATTTTCCTTGATATTATCAGAAAAAAGCGTTATTATATAGAAGAAATAATTTCAGGAGGGATATTCCAATGTCTCATAATTACAAAATAATAGATAAACCTAATCTCAATATGGTTAAGGGATTTCATACAAACGGTGTAGAGGCTCATATCAAAGTCACAGGACGCAAGGATGTCGGGATGATATTGTGCGACAAGGTTTGTGATACTTTCGCAACTTACACGACAAATCAGGTCAAGTCTGCACACATCACCGTCTGCAAGGAGCATTTGCAGGATAACAAGGCTCAGGCGATCATCGTCAACAGCGGTTACGCCAACGCATGCACAGGACAGAATGGCATTAACGATGCAAGGGAGATCACTAAGAAAGTTGGTGCTGCATTCAACATTCCGAGTGAGAATGTGCTTGTTGGCTCAACAGGTGAAATCGGCAAACGAATAAACCTCGAACGATATGATGTTGCTGTCGATCTGCTCAAAAAGTGCATCTACGATGAGAATGACAATAACTTCACCAAAGCCATTATGACGACTGATACAAAGCAGAAATTTGCAGGAATTGATGCAGGAAGTTATAAGATTATCGGAACTGCAAAAGGTTCAGGAATGATCCACCCGAATATGGCGACTATGCTGGCATATATCGTTACCGATGCCCGGATAGAGCCTACCCTGCTTAACAAAGCATTCCGCGAAAATATCGAGAAGAGTTTCAACTCTGTAACAGTTGACGGCGACACAAGCACAAACGATACGGCGATCATCATGGCAAGCGGTCTGGCTGAGAATGACATTATAAAAGAAGAAACCTCTTCCGAATACGAAACATTCAAAGCAGCACTGAAAGAAGTGATGACAGGACTGGCGAAGCAGATAGCTGCTGACGGAGAAGGAGCGACGAAGTTTATCACGATCGATGTTGTGAATGCTGCAAGCGAATCTGAAGCCAAGACAATCGGCATGAGCATCGCACATTCTCCGCTGACCAAAACTGCGATGTTCGGCGAAGATGCCAACTGGGGTCGCATTATGTGTGCAGCGGGCTACAGCGGTATCGAGTTCGACTTCACCAAAGCGACATTGAAATTCTCAGATCTGAAAGTCTTTGAGCATGGCGAGCCGACAGGATTCAGCGAAGAGGAAGCGAAGAAAATACTGCAGCAGGATGCAATTCATATCACGCTGGATATAGCACGCGGCGATAAGAACTGGACTGTTTGGACTTGTGACTTCTCATTCGACTATGTAAAGATAAATGCCGACTACAGGACATAATCGCACATAATTTGACATTTTTATATTGATTTTATTTCAAAAATATTGTAATATTACAGTGGTTTTCTATACATAGACCGATCATCAATAATGTGGGAGTCCGAATGAAACTCGGAGCAAAAAGAGCAATAAATCGTATCATTATTCTTATATTCGTCTTGTGCTGCACAGTCAATGCCTTTGCTCAGGACGAGGAACTGCTTAGTGCTAAGGATTTGCTCGGCAAATTCAGCGACAACTTCCGCAAGAATATTAAGGATTACGAAGGCGACATTCTTTGGACTCAGGGTGAAACGGTCAATATAGGCAAAGTTCAGTTCAAGAATCCGCAGAAAGTGAAGATTGTATTCTCAGAACCGAACAAGCAGGAGATATGCAGCAACGGCTATGAGTTGTGGGTGTATATCGACTATCTTAGAATCGTTCTCCGACAACAAATCTTGGAGAAAGAGAAGAAGAAGACTGCAGACGGTAAAACAGAGACTATCATTAATCCTATATTGATCAATCCGATGGGATATGACAAGTTCCTGACAAATTATTCGATAGAGTTCTACGGCTCTAAGAATAAAACCGATTACAAAGACGGCAAGAAAGTTTACCAGATGAAACTCGTCAGATGGAGATCGTCGAAGAACGGCTTTAATGTGGTATATCTGACTATCGAAGAGAATGGTCTGATACGCCGTGTTGAAGGCATCACCGCTGCATACAAAAAAATTATACTTGAGATAGATAATATCAAAACAAATGTCGGCATTAGCGATCTCGTATTCGATTATGAGCTACCTGCCGGAGCAAATGTCGTAGATAACTTTATCTCAAAGCCGGAAGAGCAATAATTAAATAAAAAAATAATATTAAGGAGACTTTTAACCATGGAAGCGTTAGGAGAATACCTGAAAGAAGCCAGAGAGAAACTTAACTTATCAATAGACAAGATCGCAGATGATACTCATATCATGAAGAAGTTCATCGAAGCCATAGAGATTGAAGAATTTACGGCATTTCCGGGAGAGGCGTATCTGAAAGGTTTCCTGCGGACTTACTCGGAATACCTCGGCATCGATGCCGAAGGCGTTATCCGCCGCTACGAGAAGATCAAGATGATAGAGACACCTACTCCGATTGAGCAGCTCATTCCGAAGCCGAAGTTTAACTTTCGTCCATTCATCGTTATATTCGTGATCGTTCTGATAATAGCCGGCATCGGCACAGGCGGATTCTTCGGAGTGCGGGCAATCATCAAGACTGTTGCCGAAAATCGCGAAAAAGCTCCTAAGCAGCCGAAACCTGCTAAAGTTGTAAAGAAAGTCGTAACCGATACTACATCAGATACAGAACAGACTGTTGCAGAGAATGACAACGCTGATAAAGATCAGGACAGTAAAAGCGAGCAGGATAATAAACTGCAGAAAGAGGCTGAGCGTAAGCAAAGAGAGAAAGCCGACAAAAAGAACAAGAACAATAAACAGGCTGAACCTGAAGTTGTTAAAGAAGATATTACTGAACTGACCGAGCCTGTAACTCACTTAGCGAAAGTTAAGCAGAATGCCATTATCAAGTTAAACATCAACGAGAAAGAGTATTCTCTGAAAGTAAAACAGCTTTCGCCGACTGTCGTGATTGATTACGCTGACAAAGAACTCTATGTGATGAAAGATATGCCTCACAAACTCGACCTCAATGCTGATGACCGCAATGATATGGAACTCGTTCTGAACGGTTGGGATAAAGACTTCGCTGATATTACCATTAAGACGATTGATCAGACTATCGTATCGACTGCAACTGTCGGCACGATGGAACTTGTCGGTGACAATCCTGAGATACTCGTTACGCGTGACACACCGGAAGAGATTAGTCTTGTCATCAATGTTACGGCAGAGCAATTCATCCGATACAAAGCAGATGATAAAGACTCAGTGGAAGACATCTATGCCGCAGGAGCGACAGCGACTGTCCGAGCCAAAAGTTACGCGATTGTATGGCTGACCAACTCTGCTATGGCATCATTTACATTCCCACGGTTTGAGAATAAAGTCTACAACTTTAACAGTGACCGTCGCGTTGAGATACGCCTCATCAAATGGGAGCGAAACGGCGAAGGAAAGTATGAGTTGATTGTGAGTACATTGAAATAAAGTTAAAAAAACATAAAAAAAGACATCGCTTTAGCGATGTCTTTTTTTATGTTTTTACCCCCAAAAAATTTGATTTTATACTCCGAAATTCCGTAATAATAATATCGGTACTTCACGAAATGCAAACAGGAGTAATCAATGGATTTATCCGAAATTGACAGAATATATGCGTTGTATGACAAGAGATACAATTTAGATAAAATGGCAGTAATCAACGGACTGCCGGAAAAACAATACAGTCTGTTGTCATCGCGGGATAAGTTTATCATGCTGAGTAAGAAACTGCGGGAAGTGAGCAAAGTCAATCTTGCATCATTTTTCTTCGGGAAACTCTTTGAAGTATCTAACGATCTGGAAGCACTAATCAACAAAATCGAATGTCTTATCGAACTCGGTGAATACGACGAAGCAATCAAGTATAACAACCTTGCCTGCGAATTGTATATGGAAGATGATGCAGTCGATGCAGCGGAAATAGAATGCAAAATCCGACAGGAACAATGCACGCTGCTGTTCTATACCGGCAAAAATGAAACAGCCCGCTGGTACTGCGAAGAGGCAATTATCGACAACGGCAAAAAAGAGTTATTCTACCTGCTGTTCGCCATTATGATAGCGACATCCGACTTCGACGGAGCAGGACGGCTCTTCCGCAAATACGGCAATATCAGCGGTGACAAGATCGACTTCATTACCGAGTCACTTATCCACCTGTTGAATGCCAATAAATTCAAAGAAGGGATGAACTATATCCGCACGATATATAATTTCACGCCAATGCAGCAGGAAGCCATAACCAAACATATCAACGGCTACAGTCCGGTGAATAAAAATCGGACAATTATCAAGGACTTCTTCGTCAAGGAAATATCATTCCGATAACAGGAGTCTGCTATGCACAATTGTGACAAACCGATCGCCGCTCTTATTTATGACTTCGATGGAACTCTCTCACCGGGCAATATGCAGGAGTTCAGTTTCATCAAAGCATTGAATATGACAGCCGACGCATTCTGGAACAAATGCGGCAAGATGGCTCAAGACAACGATGCAAACAACATTCTCTGCTATATGAAACTGATGCTTGATGAAGCCAAGCATATAGATATTCCAATCAAACGAGAATCATTCGCTGAATACGGTTCCCAGATTGCATTATTCCCCGGAGTTAAAGAATGGTTCGGAAGGATCAACCGGATCGGCGAAGACTTAGGCATTAGGATAGAACATTACATCAACTCATCTGGACTGACAGAGATGATCCAAGGCACACCAATTGCTAAAGAGTTCCGCAAGATATATGCCTGCTCATTCCTATACGATGCCAACGGTGTCGCACAATGGCCTGCAGTCGCTGTGGACTTCACAACCAAGACACAATTCATATTCAAGATAAATAAAGGCATCGATGAGATCAGCGACAGCCGCCGAATCAATGAATATGTCGCAGAGGATGACCGCCGCATTCCGTTCAAGCGAATGATATACTTCGGCGACGGAGAGACTGATATACCAAGCATGAAGATGGTCAAACTCAACGGCGGTCACTCCATAGCAGTATATGAACCCAATAATCCGAAGAAGCAGGCGACAGCATCGAAACTCATATTAGATAACCGCGTTAATTTCGCCTGTCCTGCCGACTATACAGACGGATCGGAAATGTGCGATGTGGTTACGACTATTCTGAAGAAGATCAAATCAGACTATGACTTCGACCTGCTGCTGAAAAAACATAAAAACAGTGCTAAACATTAAGCGAAGCCTCATAATGCAATAGACGATAGGACAAACAAAGCTCATTGCCCAATAACCGACTCGAAACTCTCCCGCAATATCCTGCGAAGTGTCGAAATATCCTCCGTCACACCAAGCTGCCGCAGCGATGTTGCACGAGCATCAATATCTGCCGGTATGTCTCGGATATATTTACGCAGCGACAGTCCGTCGAATGTCAGCGGTATCGAGCCGTGCTGGAATATAACATGCTTAACCCGCTTCTGAGCATTGCCGCCGATCTTATGACCGTTTATCACTATGTCATACTCTTCCTTAGCGGCGAAGCAGAGATTGGACTTCATCCCAAGTATCTCCGTCCCCGGCGGCACAATATCCAGAGCAAAGTCAGCCTTGAATCCAAGCCGCCGATAAAACTCCAAGATAAATCCGCACAACACTTTGTATGTTTCTTTAACCGAAAGTTTATCACCTATGAAACTGTCGTGACAGGCAAGACTGTAAGTAATCTCGTTGGGAGTATGATATATCGCTCCGCCGCCGGTCATTCTCTGAACGACTGCAACACCATCAGCACTGCACACATCAGGATACAATGCGTCTGCCGCATTCTGAAATCTCCCAAGTGAGATAGTGGGAGCATCCCACTGATAAATACGGAACACCGGCTTATCCTGCTCATTCAGATACTTCGCCAGAATATCGGCATCTTTAGTCATATTATATTCACCGCTGTTCGGCGGATCATTAATGTATGTCCAAGTGTTCATTACATACTCCTCATTAAACTTAACTGCAGGCTCCCAACCATAATAGTTAGACTGTGCAAGCAAAGCATCCATAAAGTCACGAACCATCTGCGAATGAGTCTCCGCCTTAATCTGAGCAAATCTAATCTTCGCATCACTGACAGCCATCGCTTTGGTCTTCGTAGCCTCGATTAGGTTGCGGACTTCCAATTCAGTGGCATTTATCTCGTTAATAAGATAATTCTCACACAGCGACCACATCGTATCGCCGCCGACAACCGTTACATTACTCCCGTCAGGCATCGTCAGAATATTGCCGGGATATATCCAATGCGGATCATCAGACTCATATTTACGTTTGTGATGATGCCCCATCTTCTGATAATCGTTGCTCTGTGCAATGGCGTTAGTCAACTCGATCTTATCGGCTGTCGTCATGTGGAACTTATAATAGAAACTCGTCTTAACAGATCGAATATGCGTCTCACCGTCGGGATTGTAATTACTGTATTGACGCTCCTCATCATCATTCGGAGGAGTCATCCCAGCCAAAAATGCCTCCTCCGGCGACAGCACATCACCATACTCGTCATCACCGTATTTCTCATCCATCTGCTGCAGGAATTCTTTCTGAGAAACTGCTTTGTGATGCTGCCGATTGTCAGACAGAATGCGTGGAATCAGTATATATGCCAGCAATCCAAGCAAAATGAGGAATAACAGCAGCGGGATAAGCCACATCCACCATGCAAGCCCGGACTTATGCTGCCGCTTCTCGGCATATTCATCATCAGGATACCCGGTCAAACCGTCATTGCTGCCGTTGTATTGATATTTGCGGCCGACATTCATTGGCTTGACCTGATCGGCATATTCGTCGAATGAGCCTGTTTGGAGAAGTTCCTGTGCATTATATGATTCGCCATCTTCATTCTCATCAGGAGGACTCGGCACGGATGCCGAGTTCATCGGCGACGCAAGGACGCTTCGGTCGCCGATGTTCTTATCTTCCACGGATGCCGAGTTCATCGACGATACACGGATGTGAGAGTCGTCGATGTTCTTATCTTCGTCAGACACGGGCTGTTCGGCTTCGCTCACCGACCGTGCAGGAGTGTCGT
>JAFYAI010000096.1 GCA_017540815.1 Spirochaetales bacterium | reverse complement strand
TTTTTATCAATTTATGAAAATAAAAATTTATAGGAGATATAGAATGAAGAAATTTGTTTTCTTAAGTTTTTTAATGATTATACTGACAATCAATGTTTCTGCTCAGATAAAGATTATGTTTGTTTCTGCAGGATCAGCTTCAGATGGAAACACAAAGAATACACCACAGTTTATGATTAATGCGTTCATAGAACAATTTTCTCAAGATAATCAGTTTATAATATTGTTTGCTACTCATGAAATAAATCCATATTTAACTTGGAATTCTAATGCTGATAATATGTCAAAAGGAGAAAATTATACAGTGTTTGTTACTTATGAGGGGCGATATTCTAAAGGTGTTGTTTCAGCAGTCGTTACTGATGCTCAAACGAGTGAAGTTATTATGGTATATCGGACACCAATGAGAAAAAGAAAGATTATAATGAGATTTGCAAATAAGTATGCTGTTGAATTTTATGAACGGTTTATTAATACAATTGCAGTTAATGAGGAAGAATAAAAAAGTGAGTTGCTTAGCAACTCACTTTTTTATTCTTCTTATACAGAAAGGATACATAACTCGTTATAATATGGCAGCAACGAATCATGTGTCATAAACATCATATTTTCTGTTTTTGCCTGACAAATGAGCATTCTGTCGAACGGATCTTTATGAGGCAGAGGTGCTTCTTCTGAATATTTAAGTGTTTTTAAAGCAAAGGCATGTTCTGGTTTGACATGAATACAGTTGAGATTTGCTTTAATACAAAAATTGTTTAGTATCTCACCAGATATATTAAATTGATTTGGTAATTTTATATATTTTATTTGTGTTTCCCAAATGTTAATCGTACTGTAATAAAGGATATTGTTTGGATTAAGGAGAATATCCCATGCTTTGTCAGACAATCGTTTGTCTTCCGTATTAAACCAAAGTAAGATGTGTGTATCGAGAAGTATTCTCATAAATAATCCTCAAAAATCTCTGCTACAATGTCATCGCCTGCATGAATATCATCTGGGTATTTGAAAATCCCTTTTGCTAATCCTGGAATCACTTTTTTGGGATAATCGTTGTTTCTATGCTGTGCTTCATTTTTATATTTCAAATAAGCAACATATTGAGCTAATTCATCTAATGTATCTTCAGGCAAAGTTTTGATTTCTTCTGCTAATGCGGTGTAACTCATATTTTTACCTCCGAGTATATTATAGCACAAAAATATGATTTTTGAAATAATAAATAAGGATTTTGCTTTAGCAAAATCCTTATTTATTATTTCCCCAAACTCTCTCTATAGAATCCCTCTCTTACTTTCAGCATGGAATATGGTGCTTCGTAGGCTTCTTCCAAAGTTTTGGGGGTGAATAATTCTTTCGTAGCACCAACGACAGGTGGTTTAGTTCTGTAGAACAGCACAAGGTTGTCGGAGTATTGCTCGGATAGTTCAAGCTCATGAGCAGAGTAGAGTATCGAGACATTATACTTGGCTGAGTAGCGTTTCAGATAATTAAATATTCTGTGCTTCTGATAATCCTCGCAGGCAAATACCGGCTCATCCATCATAACGATCGGTGTGCCGTAGAGCAGGCTGAATGCGACTATCACTCGCTGGCTCTCGCCTTTACTCACATTTTGCAGTGGTCGAGATAAAACATCCTGCAGCTGGCAAACATCGATCAGTTCGTCCAATAATCCGTCATTTTTGTCTTTATGATAGCCGTTCTGATAGACGAACTTCAGCAGAGTGCCGATGTCCTCTTCCGTCTCAAACTCCATATTCTGATAGACGAACGAAACAAGATGCTGACGCTTCTCCTCATCGGCAATATCGGCAGTGTCGTGTCCGTCTAAGAATATCTTACCGCTGTTTGGCTGGAGGATACCGGCTGAGAGCAGCATAAGCGTGGACTTGCCTGTGCCATTCTGACCGATGCAAGATGTGACACCTGTCGGGATCTGTAGCGAGATGCCGTCGAAGACTTTCGTCTCGGTTGTTTTGACCGTCGTTTCGGAAGCATCTTCGTATTCGTCCTCGAAGTATGAAAATGAAATATCCTGAATATCTATAAGTGTATCAGCCATGTTTACTCCTTCTATTCTCTGTATGCGATGCCGATGTTTTTGAGTACACAGTCAAACCACACTGCCAATGCGACGCATTGATCATCGGTCAGAGTGCAGTTATCATCATTAATGAATATCTCGATGTTGTTTTTGAAATACTGCTGCTGTTTGAAGAACTTGAGTACTTCTTCGCCATTCTGTGAGAATGTCATAACAGTGCTGTGAAGCTCTCTTGCCGTCGGACTCTTTGGATCCCGCTCATTGAATGTGATGCTCACCTGATATGCAGTCTGTGCCGCATCGTCTGTACTGTCAGACGAATTATCCCGAACAGTCACTTTGTATGACTCATAATTGCCTGAGAATGTCTGCTCCGTCACAATTGTGCAGTCAGCCGTCGGATCTGTTATGCAGGATATATCACGCTTTTTGTCGTTTTTGCCATTGTCTGTGAATGTGATAACATTGCCTGTTGCCACATTTCTGATCAGATATTTGTCCTCGAAGAGACTGTATGTCTTGCGAATGTCATATACTGTACCTGTATCTTTGTCCTCCGGCAGCATAAAGATGCCGTACTCCGGTGTGAAGACTTTATACGACGGATGGAAGTTAAATGACGACTGATGGACGATCATCGAATGCTGACGCTCAAACTGCGGACGAACCAAATGTTCCTTATAAGTCTCTACATATCCGCATGAAGTCAGTGTTATAAGAATAGCAAATATTGCAATGTTGTTTTTCATTTTATTCCTTTATATTATCTGTTCACTTCTGTTGTAGCTGCCTATTCACCTCATACAGGATTACACCCGTACTGACAGAGACATTGAGCGAGTCGAGTTTATCATTCGTCGGGATAGTAGCGATGATATCCGCTTTATCACGCACAAGCCGACGAATGCCGCTGCCTTCTTCGCCCATTACAATGACACTTTTATCTGCGAAGTCAATACTGCCAATATCCGTGCCATTCATATCGGCGGCGTAAATCCAGCAGCCAACTTTTTTCAGCTCATCTATACATCGTGCAACATTCGTTACGGTAACTGTCGGCAGTTTGAACGCCGCTCCTGCCGAACGCTTTGCAGCAGTTTCATTCACTGCGGCACTGTTATCCTTCGGCAGAATGACATAATCCGCATTAAACAGCAGTGCTGACCGGAGTATCGCTCCGAGATTGCCCACATCCTTAATGCCGTCAAGCAGCACTATAATGCTCTTGTCTTTATTCTCAATGTCTCGGAGCATGTCAGCTTCGCCGGCAGTCGGGTATGTCTCCTGCGATTTATCATCATTCTTTGCAGAATGTGATGAACCGCCGAATGAAAGTATCACACCCTGATGACTGTATCTGCCATACTGACCATCGAACTCTCGGCGGTGCATATATTCCATTTGTATGCCGAGACTCTCCGCCAAAGTTATAATATCAGTCGGGTAGTGCGACTTGTCATTCTCTCTGAGAATGAGACGACAGTCCGACGGCACATTATTGCGGCGGCGAAAGTCGGATAGTTTTTCTTTGACAGTATTGCGTCCGAAGAAGTCCATAGTTATCGTGCTATCAATTCTTTCGGATTGTTGACAACTTTGTCAATGCGTCCGTCACCGTTGAAGTCAAACTCCTGTCGGATAACTTCACCTCGTTGGTTGGCATATCGCCATTCATCGACTTTGCCGTCGAAGTTGGTATCATATTTCGTTACGACGCTCTTCATGTGTCCGTCAGGACCGTAAGTAACTTCCATCCATATATCGACTTTGCCGTCGCCGTTTTTGTCGAACTCTTCGCGGGTCGGTTTCTCGGCAACCAGCTGCTTGCCGTTGTAGTGTTCTTCTTTCCAGAACCACGCATCGAACTTGCCGTCGCCGTCATTGTCTTCGCTTTTCTTCACTTCGATGACATCATAGACGACATTGGTCAGTTTATCACGGACGAACTCCTTGCGGACATACTTGTCGAGTTTTGTAAACTCTTCAACGGACTCAAAAAAGCCGTCTCCGTCGAGATCATACTCTTTTTTCGTTACGAAGTCATTCTTCTTATAAGTAACGAAGTCAGGCTTGCCGTCTTTGTTGGTATCAATGCGGATAATGCTGTAATAGTTCGCTTTCTGGTATTCATATTCGATCCAGATGTCAGTCTTGCCGTCGTGGTCGTAGTCCTGCTCCTCGTTGTATATACGATAGATAATCTTTTTGTCTGATACATAGAAGCAGCTCTCGTCAGGGATCTTGTTTCGGTTAATGTCGTTGATTTCCCATTTTTTGTCGGCTTCAGCATTGATGAATCGATCCGGTTTGCCGTCTTTGTTGGTGTCCAACTCAAAGTCCCACGCATTTATGCAGAATGTCGAGACTGTCATTAATATCAGTATAAGCGATTTTTTCATTATATTTCCTTATTTAAAGTTTAGTTTCCGATTTTTTCTTTTTCGATATAGCGTCCCCACAGGTCAGCTGCATTCTGCGGAACTTCGGTAAACTCCTTAGTCGCAGCATCTACAGCAGCATGGATAGAGTAGCCTTCTGCGACTATCGTCTTGTCATCATCTTTGGTGATGCGGAAACAGATCTTCATGCTGAATGTCTTGATATAGTTAATCCAAATATATACTTTTATCTTATCCTGGTAAAAAATCGGAACTTTATAATAGTAATGTGCTTCAGAGATGGGCAGAAGAACGCCGTCATCCTCCAAGTCTCCGTAAGTATAGCCTGTAGATGCTGTCATTGCAATGCGACCTTCTTCAAAAAGGACTTGGTACACACTGTTATGCACATATCCCATTCTGTCTATATCTTTGTATCGCGGTGTCATCTCGCAGCTGAATTTCATTATATGCCTCACTTTTTATTTGTCGATAATAATTATTATAACATATTTTCTGCAAGATTTCCACATTTTTTTTTGAATTATACATTATGAATTATACATTCTTAATTCACCAAATATCCGCCGTAATTTCTTCCGTAACCGTAAGGATAATTCTTTCGCCGGCGGTCTTTTTCTATGACAGGTCCAAACTTCTTATGGAATCTCATCATCTCGCCGCGTGAGTTGGTGTAGAGATTGAGGGCGAGGCGATTCTGCACAATTGTGACATTTTCATCGAAGAGACACTGCCGATAGAACTCACGGCCTTCGTAAGTGAGATAGCAGATCTTATCGCCGATTGTGTCCTCGAATCGATAGTAGCCGCAAGGCTGCTCGGTGTAGTAGATGTCATACACATGATTGAATGACAATATCCGAGAACAATAAACTCTCTCAACGGCGATATTGCCCTGATATGGTTCACAGAATGTGAATGGCACAATTGTGAGAATAATAATCACGGTTATAATGAGTTTTTTCATATTATATTTTTCGAGTGAAATATAAAAAAATGAAGTTTTTTATGACATTCTTCAAAATATTTGTTATAATTCCTTTATCGATTGTAAAAAAGCATCGCTTTTTTGCATTCTATAAAGGAATTATAATGAAACTTATACACATTTCTGATCTTCATCTCGGATTGATACTAAACGGCTTCGATATGAAAGAAGACCAGCAATACATATTGGATCAGATTATTCAGATTATCTCTGGACAGAATGTCGATGGCGTGATAATCGCAGGTGACATCTATGATAAGTCAAGTCCGCCGGCAGAAGCGGTCTCTATGTTTAGCCGTTTTTTGGCGAAGATAAGCGGTATGGGCAAAAGTATCTATATGATCTCCGGCAATCATGACAGTGCCGAGCGTATTAACTACGGCAAGGAAGTATTCTGCAACAGCGGTGTGTATATCTCAGATCTGTATAATGGAGAAGTTGAGCCTGTGAAGGCTGAAGACGAGTTTGGACCTGTCAATATATATCTGCTGCCGTTTATCAAGCCTGCATTGGTTCGTCACGCATTCCCGGACAAGCGTATCGACAATTACACTGCGGCGTTGAGGACTGCTGTAGACGCTATGGATGTTGATACATCAGTTCGCAATATCCTGGTAACACATCAGTTCGTATCGGGAGCTGCAGTCTGTGACTCTGACTGTCAGATGTCGCTTATCGTCGGCACGACTGAGGATGTTGACGCAGCAGTATTCGCTCCGTTTGATTATACGGCACTCGGTCATCTCCATCGTCCGCAGAATGTCGGCACTGACAGGATCAGATACTGCGGCACTCCGCTGAAGTACTCATTCAGCGAAGCGGATCATCAGAAATCAGTAACAGTGGTCAATCTTGGTCCGAAGGGGGATGTGCATATCGAGACTGTGCCGCTAAAACCGCTGCATGATCTGGTGAGGATTAGCGGGGATTTCGAGACGGTATTCCGTCCGGCGAATTATCCCGATATAAGCCCTGATGATTATATCGAGGTAATCCTTAATGAAGAGAATGACATCTCGGATGCGATAACGCGGCTGAGGTCTGTCTATCCCAATATAATGAAACTCTCATACCGCAGCAGCCGAACTGCTGCAGATAATGCGATCATAATCGGAGATGTCGACGAGACGAAGAGTCCTTTGGAATTGTTTGCGGAATTCTACGAAACCATGAATCAGCAGCCGTTATCCGATAAGCAGCACGATCTGATGAATGAGATTATCAATGATATATGGAGTGAACATGAGACCGCTTAGATTAGTAATGTCTGCATTCGGACCGTATGCAGATCTCACAGAGATTGATTTCTCTAAACTTGGCTCAAATGGGATATATCTCATCACCGGTGACACCGGTTCGGGCAAGACGATGATCTTCGATGCGATAGTGTATGCACTCTATGGAGGAGATAAAGGCAGCGGTCTGCGTGAGTCTAAGTCATTTCGATCGGACAGTGCAGATCCTGCGGCAGAAACATTCGTTGAGCTTACTTTTGAATATCGCAGTCAGGTATATACTATTAGGCGTAATCCGGCGTATAAGCGTCCGGCTAAGCGCGGCGGCGGTGAGACTACACAGCCGTCGTCAGCAGCTATGACGATGCCGGATGGGAGCCTTATGACACAAACGGCTGATGTGGATCGCAAAGTCACAGGTCTGTTGGGGCTGAGTAGGGATCAGTTCCTGCAAGTCGTGATGATTGCTCAGAATGACTTCATCAAAGTCCTGACTGCTAAGAATGAAGAGCGAGAGAAGATATTTCGGTCGATATTTAAGACAGACAGGTATCTGCTGCTCAATGACAGGATAAAAAAAATGCTGTCCGAATGTTCTGCCGCCGGTGAAGCACTGAATGAAAAGATCCGAAGTTTGATTGGCTCTGTCCAATGGGAGAATGATGATCCTCAGTTCATCGCACAATTGTGCAATGACAGGCAGACTGCTGAGGATGAGCTTAGACTGCGTATCGCCAAAGAGGAAGAGTCCCTGTCCGATATATCTCAGCATATAGCGACATTGGAGCAGTATATCCTGGATAAGACAAAAGACAAGATCAACATTGACAAGGATCTGTTCAACACAGCTTCTCTGGCACAGTTGGAGAAGGCTGCTATCGATCTGAAAGCCCAATCTGTGCAGGCTCATGACATTCTTGCAAATGCAGAAACGCGGTATGCCGAGCTGCAGAAGAAATTCGGCGAGGTCAGCATTATCAGAAGCAGACTCAGCGAATATGACGAGATCGACAGGCTGCAGCAGACCATTGCGGATGCTAAGAATAAGCAAAATCAAATAGAAAGGGCTCTTGCGGAAAAAAATAAGATCCGGGATAATCTTAGAACCGAATACAGGACTCTCGATGAAAATATAAAATCCGCTGAACTCAAACGAGATAAAAAAATCGATGCAGAGAAAGACAAAAATGAATATGAGAAAAAACTTGCCGAATTCCAAAATCTGCAAAATATCGTCTCTAAGATGATCGAAACCCGAAAAACTTATGACAAATCGGCAGATCAGTATAATGAGGCTGAACAGCATTATAAGCAGAGACAAGAGATATATACGGAACTTAATATGATGTTTATACGCGGTCAGGCTGGTATAATGGCTAAAGACCTCATTGACGGTAAGCCGTGTCCTGTATGCGGATCAGTTACTCATCCCAATCCGGCTGTTATCAGCGGCGACTTCGTTACGGAGAAAGGTTTGGAGGCTGCCAAGAAAAATGCCGATGATGCGGATAAGATTATGCACAACCTTGCTCAGACAGTCTCACAGCAGCACGGCAAGCTGCTTGAGCTGCAGGAGTCGCTTGACAAGCAGCTTCAGGTAATGCAAAGTCTCGGTCTGACATTCTTAGAAAACAACTTTGACACAGATGACTGCAATGCAATATCAGAGAAATGCCTAACATCTGTCCGCGGACTGAGCAGCGAAGTGCAGCGGCTTGAGAGTGAGATAGCCGGCTATGACAGTGTCGTGCAGCATCTGGAAGAATGGAAGAAACGCCGTGATGAAGTTATGGAGCAGGGCAATAGTACTAAGGAAGAGATCTCATGTCTGGAAACAGAACTTGCCGAAATCAGGAGTGGCATCACTCATAATGGAGCTGCATTGTCTAAACTCATGGCAGATCACAAGTTCCATACAAAAAAAGAAGCTGAACAATATATAGCCTTGTCGGAGCAAAATCTGAAAAATGCCGAAGATGATCTTGCGTTGGCTCGGGAAAAGTCAGACAATGCTGATAAAGCATTGGTATCTGCACAGTCTCAGGCGGATACATATCGGAAGCAGCTTGGCTTTGACGGTGATCCGATTGAGTACCGGCGTGAACTGCAGCATTATATTGATGACATTGTTAGACAGATTGCCGATGCAGAGTCGAAGAAATCCGGCTTGGATAACGATAAACAGCAATCTGTAATCCGCATTAACGAGTGGAACAAAGTGCAGACTGCTCTGGGGAAAGCTTTTGGTGCACAGGCAGATAACAGGTCGAAACTGCAGCTGCTGACAAGTCTGAAAAATACGATAAACGGAGATATACCCGGTCGCCAAAAGATCACATTCGAGTCGTATATCCAGCAGAAGAACTTCCGCAGGGTGCTGCAGCGTGCCAATCTGCGTTTGGATCAGATGAGCAATGGTCAGTATCAGCTCATTGTTCAGAGTGAGAGTTCGGATAATAAGTTTAAATCCGGCTTGGGCCTTGACATCCTTGATCATCATACCGGCAAATCCCGCAATGTGACTACATTGTCAGGCGGAGAGTCATTCAAAGCGGCATTGTCATTGGCTCTTGGTTTGTCCGATGAGATCCAGTCATCAGCCGGCGGCATTCAGATACAGTCGATGTTTGTCGATGAGGGGTTCGGAACACTCGATCCTCAGTCACTCAAACTCTCCCTGCAGGCACTGTCAGGTCTGGCTAATCAGCAGTGCTTGATAGGACTGATCTCTCATGTCGAAGCCCTCCAACAGAATATCGAAAATCAGATTGTTGTGACGAAGGACAATAGCGGACGGAGCAAGGTGGAAATGCATAATGCATAATGCATAATTTATAATTAAAGAGGTTAGATTTTGCAAAGCAAAATCTAACCTCTTTGTTGAATAAGTGAGAACCCCATAAAACGCAGGGTGTTTTAGAAAAAAAATCTTGCTCTTTTCTTATCTCAAATAAATTCTGTTTGACAATTTTCTTTTATTATATTATGATAATCTTAGAAAAAATGTACAGTCACTTGGGTTTGACATCTCGATTGATTGGACAACATAACAATCATACAAGTCTCTTAATTGCGGATAGTCCTGCAAAGGATAATTCCATGCACTTGAAGAGGCGTGGTATGTATACTTTGTATGATTGGAACATGTCCTGCCTATGTCAACTTCTTGTGGTATGGAATTTTTTTATATAGTAAGTTGATTTGTAGGAACGGAGGTATTATGAAGCGTCATTTGTTTAGTTTTTTTATGGCGGTTTTGCTTTTGTGGGGCTGTACGATTAGTCCGCAGAATAATGAGGTTAATATCGGAACGGAGCTTCCCGAAGATGAGGATGAGCTTGAACTGTATTATATGCAGCTGTATGGCTATGATCCGATAATCGATGAGGGCATCATTAAGATCACATTGAATAACAATGGTGCAGACCTGCCCGGCACGAAGAGAATCTTCCTTAAATATAATGAGAGTTATTATCTGGACAGGAAGTGCGAAGTGCCGTTTAATATTGCGACTGGTGTTATTGACTGCC
>JAFYAI010000095.1 GCA_017540815.1 Spirochaetales bacterium | reverse complement strand
TATTTTAAGGGCATCCGCCTGGCCGGTAAGGTGAAAGTGGTTGAGAATTTTGCAAATATTAAAGTGCAGGTTGTCAACAGCTTCCCGGATTTAAAAGTAAAAACCGTGGAGAATTTTCCTAATAAGATTGGCGAATGGAAATTTGTGGAGAATTTCCCCGATTTTACGATTCAGTATGTTACCAGTTTCCCGGATATTAAAATCCAGTTTGTGAATAACTTCCCGGGTGTGCCGTGATAAAGCGTTTCGTACACAGGGACGGGAAGAAAATTTTGTGCCGGTTCGGGCTATGAGTCTGAATGTCCGCACAATTGTTACGGTGAATGATATAATGTCAAAGCTTTCTTCATTTCGATTCGTATTACTGACATCGGCCTTTGTGATTTCCCACAGTATCCAGGTACTGGCAGCTCCTTCTATTCTGGCGGAGTCTGCCATACTGATTAACGCCCGGACCGGTGGCGTGATTTTTGAAAAAAATGCAGATGTGCGGCGCGCCCCGGCCAGCCTGACCAAGATGATGACCTGTATCCTTTGTCTGGAATCCAAAGGCATGAATGCAGAGTTTAAGGTGACACAGGCTGCGGCCGCAACGGAAGATTCCTACCTGAAGATGAAAGGTGGGGAGCGATTACTGTCCGGCGAACTGATGCGGGAAATGATGATGGAGTCAGATAACGGGGCCGCAGTTGTGGTGGCACAGAATGTGTCCGGCAGCATCCTGAAATTTGCAGACCGGATGAACGAAAAAGCCAAAGAACTGGGCTGTCGACGGACGCATTTCAGCAATCCCCACGGACTGACAGCCAAATGGCATTATTCTACGGCAAGGGATATGGCAAAGATTGCGGCCTATTGCATGAAAAATCCTGATTTCAGAAATCTGGTGAACCATCAGAAGTCTGTGATACACTGGAAGTCACCTTCCGGCAGAACCTATAAGTCTGAGACCACCAATGAGCTGCTGGGCAAATATAACGGCGCCAACGGGATCAAAACCGGCTGGACCAATGCGGCCAAAGGCTGTGTGGCCGCTTCTGCCAAACGCGGCAAGGTGGAACTGATTGCCATTGTCATGAAATCCAAAGATCATGATACCCGTTTTGCAGATGCCAAAAAGCTGTTGGACTACGGTTTTTCCGTAGGCGGGGAAGGAACAATCGTGGAAGACAAACCGGTGACACCGGTTTCAAAACGAATGCCGGATGTAAAGAAGCCGGGGACGGCGGTGACTTCAACACCTGCTGGAAAAACAAATGCTGAAACAACATCCGGAACCTCTGTTTTAAATACCGGGACGGCTAATGCCGGGACAACGTCCGCAACACCTGTTGTATCCAATAAACCGGTTCCCAGAAATTCCGGTGTACGGATGCCCGTTTTGCGGAAACCGGGAGCGTAATGCATGTTGGAATGTTACAATTAATATAACCTTTATAAACGGCTGCACTTAAGCATCAGCAGTACAGCCGTTTTTATGTGAATAGTAATCATATCCCTGAACTGAGGTTAATACCATGGAAAATCAACAGATTGCCCGGACCATTCTTACTGCGGTAGGTCCGGAAAACATAACCGAGGCCTATAACTGCATGACCCGGCTGCGGTTACGTGTTAAAGCGGTGACCGTGACCAAAGAAGAACTGAAAAAGATTGCCGGCGTGAAAGGCGTGATCATGAACGAGGGAGAAATCCATATTGTTCTGGGCCCTGGCAAAGCGGAAAACGTAGCAAAGGAATGTAAAGCGCTGCTGGCAGCCTGGGGAAAGAACCAGCCTGCAACGAACGCGCTTGCGACGGATTTGGCAAAATCCCGTATCGGCAGCGAACCGTCAGAATCTGTCTCTGCAAAGAGGCCATCGATTCTTACGGAAGAACAGCTCAGGAAGAAGCACACGATGATGCTTGCCAAAGATCATCCCGGCAAGATGCGGAATAATCAGTCCGACAAAACCGATAACGCCGCATAGAGATACTGTATATATTGTTCCGAGTGACACAATACTAAGGTAGGCAATTCTCCCGACAGCAGGATTGAGTCCGCTTGTCGCAATTGTCTCATCCGGCAGATAAAACAGATCAAGCTGCCGCCAGCTAATCATCATAATTGCCAGCACAACAAGGCAGACGACAATATAAGTCACAAATGAAAGCATAGACGGCGGATTTGAGAATGTCCCGAACATCCACAGAATAATCTCATAAGACTTATCGCCAAGCATGGACATAAACAGTGTCAGAAGTGCATTAAAAAAATATGAAATTGAAATCCCGATAAATATCAGCGTATAAAGCGAGCAATCCCGATAAAAGATTAGCCCTGCCAGCAGCAGTATTGTCACGAATCCGCCAAGAAATGCAAATGGCATCTTTGGCATAATTATTCCGACTCCGGCAGAGATCAGCAATGCCAGAGCCACCCCGAATGTCGCCCCGGATGAAACACCGAGAGTAAACGGCTCGGCAAGGCTGTTTCGCAGCATAGTCTGATATACAACACCACTTACCGCCAGCATTCCACCGGCAAACAATGCAAGCAGGATTCTCGGCAGCCTTATATATATTACGATCTTATCAGTTACTGAAAAAGGCCGATTAGCAAGCCAGCTGCCGATAGAAATCATCACCTGATGAATTGATATAAAATACGACCCAAGCTGCACAGCCATTACACAGACCGCCAGTAAAATGATCCCCAAAATAACAAACAACCATTGTCGGCTCATTCGTCAGCCACCTTATCAGAGAAAAAAGTCATCACCTGATGATCTCGGCAATGATGCCGAGTTAATCGGCAACACACGGAAGTATCAGTCGCCGACATTCCTTCGTCTATGCACTTCCATAAAAGAAAAAGTCATCACCTGATGACTTTTTCCAAAACACACTATCATCTAAGCAAGGAAAATCATCACCTGATGATTTTCCTTACAACTCACTTACTTCTTCGGCAATATCTTGTCAAATCCAGTCCACGGCACAAGCACTTTCGGAATATCTATAGAGCCATCGGCATTTTGGAAGTTCTCCATAATTGAGATAATTACTCGCGGCACTGCAATAACGGTTCCGTTAAGCATATGAACGAACTGATTTTTGCCATCGGCATTCTTAAAGCGGATATTCAAGCGGCGTGACTGATAGTCAGTACAGTTCGATGTCGAAGTAATCTCACCATAGTCATTTCTTCCCGGCATCCACGCTTCAAGGTCATACTTTTTATATGCAGGATTGCCAAGATCGCCTGACGAAACATTAAGCACTCGGTAAGGAATGCCAAGTTCCTGATAGATCTCCTCTTCAATTCCGCGAAGTGTCTCCAACATAGCATCTGACTCTTCCGGCTTACAGATTATAAACATCTCAACCTTTGAGAATTGGTGAACACGGTAGAGACCTTTCGTTGCCTGACCGGCAGCACCGGCCTCAGTTCGGAAACAATGGCTGAAACCGACCATTTTTATCGGCAGATCACTCTCATTAAGGATCTTGCCGGCATTAATACCGCCAAGTGTAATCTCCGCAGTTCCGACAAGACACTGATCAGTGTTCTCGATCGAGTAAATATTAGTCTCCTCACCGCGCGGATTGAACCCGATTCCTTCCAATATAGACGCCTTAGCAATATCCGGTGTCAGATGCGGTTTGAAACCTTTCTTGCTGACTTTCTGCATTCCATACTGCACAAGAGCCAGCTCAAGCAATGCAGCCTCATTCTTCAGATAGTAGAACTTCTGACCCGATACGCTGCTTGCAGTATCGAAGTCAATCAGATCAAGAGCTTCGCCCAGCTGCACATGATTTTTCGGCTCGAAGTCAAACTTGCGAATAGTTCCGACCTTTCGCAGTTCCTGACTGTCCTTATCAGTCTTGCCGACAGGTACCGACGGGTGAGTCAGGTTAGGCACATTCATAGCCTCGGCCAGATAATCAGCAGCAACCTTCTTCTCCTCCTCTTCCAGAGCGGCGATCTTCGCCTTAATATCCTTGCCTTCTTCAATCAACGCATTTCGCTCAGCCTGCTCCATCTTGCCTTTCATCTTCGCCGCATTCTCATTTCGCTTCTGACGCAGCGAGTCCAGCTCAAACTGGATCTCAGTCTTGCGATTATACAGCGACACGACCTTATCTATATCAACGGCAACATTTCGCTTCGCCGCATTTTCTTTCATCATCTCAACATTGTCTTTAATAAATTTAATATCCAGCATATTCCGCTCCTTCAATATATTGAAATTATACCACTTTTTGAGAATTTGTCAAGTTTTTTGTAAGTCTTGCGTATGCGGCAATGGGGGATGCGTCCCCCTCGCTCCAGCTCAGGACACCACAAAAAATCATCAGCTGATGATTTTTTTGTGGTGTCCTGAGCTTCCTCTACCCCCTCTGCGGGCTCAGACGCCGCCCGCAACACCTGCTTTGATAACCGTCGATATTGGTTGATGTAGTCCGTCGTTATGAAAAATCATCAGCTGATGATTTTTGATTATTCTGATTAAAGCAAAAACTTAGCATGCAGCCTTTATCGATATGATAATAATCAAGATACTCGCACAATTGCTGCTTCGCCGCGGTGGTTATAAGCGTTGCCGTGCCAAATATTCAAATCTACAACAGTAGAAATTATTTATAAGGTCTAGACACGCCATTCATGAGTAATTTATTCCACATCTACAACAGTAGAAATTATTTATAAGGTCTAGACGCAATAGAGCAGATCGAAAAAATCAAATCTACAACAGTAGAAATTATTTATAAGGTCTAGACCACACAAAGCAATAAGATCACTTTTTATCTACAACAGTAGAAATTATTTATAAGGTCTAGACCGTTCCAATATGCTGTTGCTACAGAAATCTACAACAGTAGAAATTATTTATAAGGTCTAGACCCCTAACGATGCACAACGGTGCATTAAAATAAAGGATGAGCCGAAAATGGCTCTAAAAATATATAAAAAACCGGCAAAAAAGGCCGTTTTTTGACAGTAAGACCATAGGTTTGCAATTTTATTATGTAATGACAAATAAGTCAGTTTCTTCATTTTTTGCGTATCCATAACAAGTTCTCTTATAATTCTCTCCAAGATGAAAGATAATCACACTGTCAGTTTGCGTAAACAACTTCATGTAAGTATTCTGTATCTCAGTCTCAATGTTATGCAGGATCCTTTCACTGTTCTTAATTTCAAAGACCGAGTACTGCAAGCGAAATCCAAACTTGCTTAGATACTTTGAGAATTTTGTTCTTACTTTTGTATTACTAATATCATAACTTACCAATAACATTTCTTCAATTATAACAATTATTTAATATTTTGACAATCATTTTCATCATTATTTTCATTTTTTCCATTTTCCTGTTGTTTTTTCTTCTCAGCTTCGTCTTTATCCATATAGAATGTCGGGAATGACGAAGACGGCTTGTCTCTCATAAATGCTCTGTAATAACTCTGCAAATACAAAAAAATCTCATTTTTATATTCCATAACAGATTGTATCAGCAATGTCACATACGGAGCGGCTTTTTTACCGCCCAAAATATACTGCTTGTCCCTGATCCAAAAATCTTTTTCGTGGACTTGTCCAAGGTTCATCATTTTTAAGATAGCCGCATCAATAATCGGCCGAAAAGGTTCTTCCATATCACAAGACAGTGACTTCCGATGAAAAAACTGCGTATGAAGTATTCCAACATACACATCGAAGCCGTACATTTCAAGCAGTGCATTGACAATGTTAAAAACAATCGTATATCCAATATCCATCAAGCAATTTATCATGTCATGTTTGACACGCGGTCGGCGAGCAATCCAGTTATATTCACCAAACAAAGTCTGGAAATACAGTTTTGCACTGACTCCTTCTATTCCCATTATTTCCTGAACAGACAGGCCGCCTTTTTGGACATCCTGTTCGTACTGCTCCAGCTTTTTTATCACCTCTTTTTCCTTTTCTGTCTTTTTGCGTTTTTTCTTCAGCAAATAATTCTGATTGTGTATCTTATTGGCAATGACATGAGCTCCAATGTCCTGTTTATCGTATTCATACTGTTTACGCCGCAAGAGTACATTCCCCTCCGCTCGTGCAGCGATAATCTGAATCGGTCGCATATTCACAGTCATTAATATAATGCTAAAACCGAATTTAGCAGCCCGCTCCAGCAAACCGCTGGTAATACATGTATGTCCGCAAATAAACAACGCAAACAAACGATAACAAGTCGATTGATGTTTAATCTTATTGTCAGCATCTTTGATGACTATATTGTCATTATTGAATGAGACGCATTCTCCTTCTTCCAAAAAGACAAAAGCGATTTGTTTCTGTTCAAAATCAAGCGTACTCATCATTCCCGTTATATCTCCGTCATGCTAAAGTTCTGTCACAAAAATCAATGTAAATACAATTTTCACATTTTGATTTATTGGCCGGCAAGAAATTTTCAACATCAAATGACTGTATCGCTTTTATCGTTGACTGAAATTTTTCCATCATAACCGGATTATTCTCCGGCACATTTTGCGGATACACCTTATTGTCATCCGAAGAGTAAAATCTTATTTGCTTAATATTATACCCCATTTCCTTCAAACAAAAGTACTGTGCATATAATTGAAAGATATATCCGTCATAAATCGTCTCGATGTGTTTTTTTCGTTCAGTCAGTATACCCTTATCCATATCAAAAATATCAATCTTACCGCATAATTTATATTCATCGCTATAGACATCGATTCCCTGTAAAATATTCTTGTGCGTAGAATATCGCTGTTCATCGATTGCTGCATGTGCCGCCTTACCGTTTATCTGACATTCATCATAATACATTCGATTCATCAGTTCGCCATACAACTGATGGAAATAGATAGACAGCGGACAAAATATAAAGTCATTCAGATAACTGATTTTGAGATATGCTTCCATAAATATATAATGATGAAACAACTGTTGAAATATCAACAGTTGTTTTTGTTATATTTTACTTAGTATATTCCTTTTGCTGAACAAACTTAAACCAGTCGGCGTTGGAGATTTTCATATCAAACTTTTTAAGTTCAGCATCTTTTGAAAGATTTATCTTCTTAATCAATGATAGCCCTTTCAATGCAATGTGATATGCACCGTTTGCATCTGCATCCAAAGGAAGTTTTGCATCTTTACCTTTGTCAAATTCTTCACGAGAATCAAAGAAAGTTCCGTCACTTGCCATAACCGGCGAAATAATATAATCTTCACTAGTCTTTGCATTTGAATTACGCATCTGCAAAATAAGTTTGAAATTATAAAGAAGACCATCCCAGAAATCTGCAATTTCTCTTGAAGGCTTAGCCCCATCTTTTAAATCTGCACCGACAGCCATTATTGAATCAAGGATATCGTTGCTGGATTTATATTCAATTCCAGCGGACTCAAACAAGGCTCTCAATTTTTCTGTTGGCATAATATCTTCATAAGATTTTGTTTTAGAAAAATATACAATTCTCTTGTCTCTTGAATAAACAGACCACTTCGTCTGCTTCATTTCTTCTTTAGCCTTGCCGTCAAAATTCTTGTAATCGAATGTGAACACAAAAGAGCCGGTTGCATTATCAAAATGAATATCATCAAATTTGGCAAAAAAATCCCTCTTTTTGTGAACATTGGTCAAATCCTTAAAGTTCATCATGCTCACGAATCCCGTTTTTGGGTCAATTTTTGAAGTATAACCAGCCGGCACATAAAAGAGCATTCCAGACTGTTTTCCAAGTTTCTGAAAACTTTCAAATTGCCCCGCAAGCTGATAGCCATTTAAGACTCCACCCGGCTCATTCAAGCCTCTGTCCTTAAAGACAAGATAATTCAATTTATCAATAAGCATGTGTTCAAATTTCTGATAAACCTGCTTTTCCACATGGAATCGCCCACGCTTGAAGCCAAAGTTCAAATCTTCCATAACAACAATAGCGTTGTATTCCACCATGAGTTTTGTAAGCTGATGAATTACAGCAGAAAGATATCCTTCCTTGAGTTCCGCAATTTTACCGATTGCCTGCCAGCTTTTTCTTGCGGCATCACGCACCTTTTCTCTTTGATCAAGTTTTTCATGATAGTTTACTTTTACGATCTGGCCATTTTGCTCTCGTTCAACATCGTTAAAAGTAAACTGCTTAATTATTTCTCCTTTCTGATTTATGAGAGAAAGATAAATAAGATGCCGTTCACCGCGGTCAAGACCTATGATATTTACATCAGGATTATTTTTTAGGAATCTGCGGACATTTTCGTTTATAGAATAAGAATTTCCTGATGCCTTAAAATTGATTGTGAGTGGAACATGGAAAAGGAATTTTGGTTCAGTGTAATGCCGGTCTTTTATGATTTCGTGACCAGCTTTTTTTATGACAACCTTATGACTTTCCTTATAAGCCTTTGCCTCATCAGAAAGACTTTCAAGTTTTCCGTTTGCATTTTTATAAATTTCAAGATATATATTTTCTGGAATTGCTTCCCCATCTTCTGTAGTCCTGTTTACAAGGTAAGACCCCTTAGCATGAACCGTTGGCTCTTTTATCCCTGCAGGACGATAGAAAAGTTCAGCACCCGCAGACAGTTTTAAGACTGTGTTTTTCAGATTTTCTTCCGAGAATAAATTTTCAAAATAAAGAGTATGAAGATTTTTCTTTCCATTTGATTTTTCTGAAAAATCTTTATTATAGATTTGGAACAGAAATAACTTACCTCCATTAACCATTTGAGTAATAAATGAAGTCGTTATTTTAACAAATTGAATTTGATATGCCTGAGCATTTATATCATCTGTAAATTCAACAAAGGATGTATAATCTGCTGAATTTTTAAAAAAGAACTTGTATGAATTAAAATAATCTATAGCGCGTTCTTTATAATATTCAATATATTCTGTTAAATCCTCTTTACTAAAAGTTTCCGATGATTTCAAGTATGATTTTGATTTTCTTATTTTATTTATATTTTCTGGTAAATATGTATTTCTCAATTCTTCAAGTTGTCTATTTACTCCATCTGAATCCTTACGCCCATTTTTCTTAACAGTTTTTCCATTAATAACCATTAAATTTGGAACATCTTTACTTGGATCCGCAGCCTGCAGATATATCATTTTTTCAAAGAAATCATCTCTAGGTTTTGCTAAAGGGTATTTCTTAAAGAACTTATGTTCATCTTTATTCATAATTCCCAAGTAATATTTATCCTGCTTTCGTAATAGAATACATCCATACATCAATTCATTATTCAATGCCCATCCGTTCGCACATGTTGGAGACTCAAAATTCAACTTATATTTTTCAGGGCTCGCAGCCTTTTTTGTAATGTAATTTCTAGTCTTATTGTATACGGAAATTACTTCGCTCAATGCAGAATAAATTGAATCAAAAACAGAATAGAAAGCAGCATCCCCAACTCCGTTTACTTTCAAAGGCTTTATTCTATGAAGCAATTCCTGAACAGCATCAAGATAATCCTTTATGACGGCTACATCCTCCGGCTTTTCCTGCAAGAGTTTTTCATCTGAAAGATTTTCCAAAACTCCATTCATGGACTTTCTTTTTGCAAGAATACTATCACACATTTCTTTTATAGAAAGGGCAACTAATTCACTTCCTTGAACAAACTTTTCAGTTTCTTTATCAACATAATACCTGCATCGGTGATCAAAATAATCACTTATGCGGATATTTGTTTCTGCCACATTTTCACTTACATATTCAAGAAGCTCATTTAATTCTGCAAGGCTATAAAATCCCTTAGATTTATTTTCTCCTTCGTCATCCAAAGATTTTTGCCAGCGGGCTTTTTCTGCTTTTGTAGTAAACTTTTCTTTGGCATAAGCATTCATGCGGGATTGAAGCCAAGACCAGTCCCCGGTAAGAATTCTGGAAACTGCATTTATGTCTTTTCTATTTATATAAATCCCGCTCAAATTCTGATTTTTTAATGAAGCAAACAAATCACAAGTCTCATCAAAAACTGATTTTCCTTCTTCATTTTGTGATTCAAGTTTATCTGCACATTCAAGGAGCGCATTTTTTAATTCTTCATCATTTGCAATACTTTCTATTTTGAACGAAAGGCTTGAACGGTCACTTAAAATCTGTTTGTAAAGGGGAACCATTTTCACTCTACGGTTTTCCTTTGCAAAATCCGGGTGTTGCTGCCAGTAGAGATTCAAAAACTGATTTATTCCCCGAAGATTTACGCCGCCTTCTTTTTCTGCAATTCCTCCGATAATCTGATTGTAAAAATCAATTCCACGCTGAACTTCTTTTCCACTCTGTCCTAAAAATTTGTTGAAAGATTCAAGTCTAAAAATATCAGAAAGTTTTTCCTGACCTAAATATCTGCACAACTCATTTTCTACATCATCTATAACTTGAGGACACTTTTTTTGAATCGTCTTGAATATAGAAATGTTCTGCAAAAATTTCGGGAAATTGTCATTTACGATACGATATGGAACTGCAGTAGGAATCAGATCTGATTTATATACATTCTTTCTGTTTTCCTGAAAGCCTGTAAAATATGAAGAAAACCTTTTGAAAGTTTCTAATGCGTCTTTTCTTATTTCTTTTACAGAAGTTTGTGCAAGCCAGTCAATAAAGTCTTTATCTTTATTAAACAAGTCGCTTGGAGTTGATGCGGTTAAAGATTTATAACGCTTATCTTTTGAAAACAAATCTGCAATTCCTTTTCTTAGTTTATCTTGTTCTTTTACGAATTCAGAATCATCAGTTTTGTTTTTATTATATTCATGAATAGATTTCTCAAGTTGCCTCCAATCAAAACTTGCACTTTTAAGAACATCATCTATAAAAAAATTATGATAGTTGTCGATTATTTTTTTTACATCCTGATAATCATCTGCTTTCTTTTTGTCTGATTCAAGAAATTTTCCATTCTTTATGCTTTCCAAAGTCTGACCAACAGGTTTTAGCTCAAACCTCAATGTTTTGGAAATTGAATACCCATTCTTCTGCCCGCAAAAACTATCAATCGTTTCCATGTTTCTAATTCTCCTAATGTCTATAAAAATATTGATATTTTAACAGTTTATTATATTTCTATAGATAAGTATTGTCAAGCACTTTTTTAATAATCACTCATTACTGCTTTCGGCGGTGTTTTTTTTATTCCTCATTCCACATTTGCTCCCTATCTCTACAAAAACATTGCCAAATACAACGGCATTGTTACTTTTTTGTCTTCTATACCACCGCAGGTTGTGACAAGTTTGATGCCTTTTTTGATCGATTCTTTTTTTAGAATGGAGTTAAGCGATGCCGTGGCTCTGTTTTTGGCTTTGACCTCGATCGGAACGACAGCTGCATCATTCTCAATAAGAAATTCTATCTCAACTGAAGAATCTTCTTTAAGATAATAACACAGGGAATAATTCTTTTTTGACAAGATGTCGGCGACAAGATTTTCATAAATTCCCCCCTTTGCCGGACCTTGCAGGCTGTCCGTAACAACCGCCTGTTTCATCTCATACCCAAACATTGCTATAAGCAAACCAATGTCACTGCCATACACACGAAATTGCTCAATACGCCGATATGCTACCAACGGAAAATCAGGTTTAGAAACATTATAACAAAAATTAACAATATTCGCATCACGCAGCCAATCGATCGCATTGCCGTATTTTCGTGATGTCCCTTTATGCTCAACAACGCCGTATTGAAACTTGGTATTTTCTTTAGCAAGCTGACTCGGCAGAGACAAGAAACAGTTGCGAGCCTTAACCCGATCTGAAGCAGGGGCATATTTTGCAATATCATTCAAATAATCATCAAGGATTTTCATCTGAACAGAATGGACATCATTATAATTATGCGTCTCAAGAAATGTGTTTACCACCTCAGGCATTCCGCCAACAACCATATATTCTCGCAGATACTGCATCATTACATCATTGAGATTTGGATCAATGAAATGCTCTCGATCAAATGTTGTCCATAGCGATCTGATTGCATTTTCATCAATACCTTTCGCCCACAAAAACTCTTCAAAATCCAGACTGAACATCTGAATCTGACGCTCATATCCTACCGGAAATGACGACACCGCTTTATAATTTATACCAAGCAGCGAACCAGATGCAATCACATCAAAACGATTATCCAAAGCCCAAAACTTCAATGAAGTACGAGCATTAGGACACGATTGTATCTCATCAAAAAATATCAATGTCTCACCGGGAATAAAATGCACGCCGGAACGACGAAGCGAAATCTGAGCAATCAATTCATTAACATCAAGATTATGATCAAAAACATCTATCATATTCTTGTCTTGCTCAAAATTAATCTCTATAAAATTCTCATAATGCTGCCTGCCAAATTCTCGGATAATATAAGTCTTGCCAATCTGTCTCGCTCCCTTAATCAGCAGACATTCATTTTGTTTGCTTTTCTTCCAATCAAGCAAAATTTGTGATATTCTTCGTTTTAGCATAAGCAACCTCTTATGCTATTATTGCATATTTTTTGACACTTTTCAAGACTATAATTGCATATTTTTTGAATGTTTCAAGTACTGAATTTGCATATTTTCCGAAAAAAAATATTATTAACAAAAAAAAGTCATCACCTGATGACTTTTTCTCAAAACACAATCCCTTTCATGCACAATCCGGGTTTATTCTTCTCAAAATCCCAGCTGTGCACCGAGTCGCCGAGACAATATTTGTAATAGTCACAATTGTGACACTCGGCACATTCCGAGCCGAGATCTCGCCGATAGAAGTCAAACTTATCCCGCCACACATCGCCAAATCTGTCAGTCTTGATATTGCCCTGCACCAGTTCGGGACGGCGTTCAATGTCAAGGCACGCAAGGATGTCACCATTCGATGCAATGCTTGCCACCTGCGTTCCGGCGATACACATATAGAACCAGTCACGCAGTTCGCCCTCATACTCAGGTCCGAGGAAGTGCCCGCAGCCGTAAGTTACATTCTCATTGGCGATACGCTTATTGCGGATAAACTCGAACAATCTGATATAGTCGTCCTTCGTCAGCAACAGATCGGGATAGTCGTTGGCACGCCCCATAGGTTCCATATTGATCACACGCCATGTGTCGATATCTATATCCCGGAAAATGTCATACAACGCATCAAGCTGGTCAATGTTTTGGTGGGTAATGACAGTTGTAACCATCACATCTTTGAATTTGCCGAAGTCCACAAGAGAGTGCAGTCCTTTCATCGCAGCGTCGAAACCGCCGGGAGTCCTCCGAAATGCGTCATGATACTCAGGCAGTCCGTCAATGCTCACGGCGATTGTGCCCATACCGGCATCATAAAGCCGCTGAGTCACTTCATCGTCGATGAGAGTGCCGTTACTCGTCATTCCCCAAGTGAAGCCGAGACTCTTCGCATAATTCATTATCTCGAAGAAATCAGGTCTGAGCAGCGGCTCACCGCCTGTAATACAGAGCATCATCCTGCGAATGTCGAAGTCTTCTTTAACGGTATCAAGGATATGTCTGTAATCATCGAATGTGAGTTCATCATACTCAAACTCACCGCAGCGGCTGCCGCAGTGCAGGCAGCTCTCGTTGCAATGTGATGTAAGTTCTAAGAATAAATATTTGAGTTTGGGGGATTTCTGCAGTTGCCTGCGATAGTCGGCAACCATGTCGGCTTTCTCTTTCTTCAGTTTAATGTCAAGCATTGTTATTCCTCATTGTTTGTCTTATCGGTTGTAGGCTCCTCAATTTCTTCCGGCTCAGGCAGATCGATCTCCGGTGAGTCATCGATTCTGTTCAGAGCACCGAGCATCTCCGGCGGACCGTAAATGCAGACAGGCTCATTGTAAAATGTATTATCCTGTTTATTATTAGGCTGTTTCATATTATCTTCCTTAGTATTCTTATCGTTGCATCCGACAGTTACAGCTGCAGCAAGTATTGCTGACAATAAAATTCGTCCTGGTTTTTTCATTTTTTTTACTCCTCATAATGTCCGCGACATGCTTTCACGGTTATTTTGTCATTCTGAGTCTGTTTTAGACTCTCGATTATCTTCCGCTTCGCCGAATGTCACATTCATCTCGGAATTTTCTTTCGCGACCTGCTCTATATAGTCATCTGAGTTATCAACATCAGGTCCTGGACCATACACTGCATATCCACCGCAAGATATTACAGATGCTGTAACAACCGCCGCAAATATAGATTTTGTGCTTTTTTTCATTTTTGTTCCTTTATATCATTCTTATCTGTTGTAACAATTTGTGACTCTTCATGTGCGATCTGCTCAATGTAATCATCACCAGATACTATATCCACATCCGGACCATAATATACAGGAAAACAGGAAACTGTTGTCAAAGTAATCGCACTCAAAAAAATTGCTTTAGTACTTCGCTTCATTTTTTTGTTTCTCCCTTTTCATCATCATCAAATGTCACTAACTGCGAATTCTCTGCTGCAATCTGCTCGATATAATCGCCATTATCAGTCTCGCCGATGTCACGAATGTCACCGCTCGGTGCATAGCAGCATATAACCGTCATACTAATCGCCGCGGCACCAAGCACCGCTCCAAGTATCTTTACGCCTTTCTTCGCTTTCATTTCATTCCTCCAATATACTCCCCCATTATATTATACTCTCACAACATCAATCTGTCAAGAATATATTTTCCTAAAATATATTCTTGACAGATTTTATAAAGTTATGTAAAATATAAGCGAGGGTTTTATGATAGAGTTACATTGTCACTCCAATGCGTCGGACGGTTCGCTTACTCCGACAGAACTTGTAGAGTTAGCACATCAGAATGGGATTACGGATTTAGCACTGACAGATCATGATTCGATTGCCGGCATCAGCGAGGCTCAGACAGCTGCAGCTCAGTTTGGTATGAATATCATACCAGGCACAGAACTCAGCTGTGAGTTCGGTAGCGGCGAACTGCACATTGTCGGGTTGTTTATCGATGTATCCTGCCCGGAACTCAAACAATTCTACGATGATCTGCACAAATATCGGCTCAACCGCAACAAGCAGCTTCTGACACACCTGCAGAATGTCGGCATTGATATTAGCGAAGAAGAAGTCACAGAAGGCTGCAAAGATTTCGGGACAGTCGGCAGACCTAACTTCGCCAGAGTCATCACACAAAAGGGATATGCCAAAAACATATTCGCTGCATTTGACACATATCTAAGCAACGCCGTTCTGACTGATGTCAAGCGTGTCAAGATCACGGATCGGCAGGCAATAGATATGATTCATAAAGCAGGCGGCATTGCGATCCTCGCCCATCCGAGTCAGACCGGTATGCATCCATACAAAGACCTGATGATGTTCGTCACAGATCTCAAAGACAAAGGTCTCGACGGCATGGAAGTCTACTACAACGGCTATAAAAATAAAACTATCAAGCAATACCGTAAGATCGCCAATCATTGCGGACTGCTGCTCTCCGGTGGCTCAGACTTCCACGCTTATGACAAAGGAGCGGTAGCCAACCTCGGCTACTACGGCATTGGGAAGCCGATCCCCGATGAGTTAGTGGAGATTATGAGAAACTATCTAAAACGATGATTCTTTACAACATATCCACTTCTTTCATCCAAACAGCACAGGAAGCATCGCTCGGCATACGCCAGTCGCCCCGCGGTGAAAGAGAAACTGTTCCGACTTTCGCTCCGTCAGGCAGACACGAACGCTTAAACTGTTGTGCAAAAAAGCGTCTGTAAAAGTTTTTCAGCCATTTCAATATTTCCTGCTCTGCATATTTGCCATTGAATGCTTTTTCGGCAAGAAAGAATATTTTTGCCGGAGAAAAGCCCCATCTAAGCATATAATACAGGAAGAAATCATGCAGTTCATAAGGACCGACCAATTCTTCAGTTTTCTGCGAAATATTACCGTTGTCAGGCGGCAGCAACTCCGGGCTTACCGGCGTATCAAGAACATCTTCCAGAACAGCGGCAAGTTTGCTATTCCCCAGTTTGTTTTCTCTATCTGCAGCCCATTTCACAAGGTATCTGACAAGTGTTTTCGGGATGGATGCATTTACTCCGTACATAGACATGTGGTCGCCATTATAGGTTGCCCATCCGAGTGCCAATTCTGACAAATCGCCTGTTCCGATAACAAGACCGCCATTTTTATTTGCAATATCCATCAAAATTTGTGTGCGTTCCCGTGCCTGGCTGTTTTCGTATGTAACATCGTGCACATTTATATCGTGACTAATATCTTTGAAATGCTGAATTACAGCATCCTTTATGGACACTTCAAGCAGTGCTGCACCGGATTCCTTTGCAAGAATAGTCGCATTCGTATAAGTTCTGTCCGTTGTACCGAAGCCCGGCATAGTTACAGCAATAATGCCTGAAAGCTCCAATTTTGCAAGCCGAAACGCTTCGGCTGTTACGAGAAGTGCCAATGTAGAATCCAAACCGCCTGAAAGCCCTATCACTGCGGATTTTGCATTTGTATGGCGTAATCTTTTTGCAAGTCCTTCTGCCTGCAGGGTGAGTATTTCTTTACAACGGGAATTGCGTTCTTCTTCGCTGTCGGGAACAAAAGGCCTACATTCAATATTTCTGATTAAATCTTTTGTCTCTTTCTGCAGCGAAACAAAAATTCGTTTGTAGCCTGCCTTCGTAAAATCAGGATATGTGTTTTGTCTCCGTCTCTGCTGCATCAGTTTCTCTGTGTCTACATCGTGAATGATAAACCCATCGCCAAATTTTTCAGAATGTGCCAAAATACTTCCATTTTCAGCGATAAAATTATCTGCTGCAAAAACCAAATCAGTCGTGGACTCACCGCTGCCTGCGTCAGCATAAATGTATGCGGAGGAAAGCCTTCCAGAATGTGATTGAATCAGCATGCGTCTGTAATCAGATTTACCGATGATTTCATTGCTTGCTGAAAGATTGGCAATTATCGTTGCACCGGCGATGGCATGTCTCGTTGAAGGCGGACAGGGAACCCAAATGTCTTCGCATATTTCTGCAGCGACAGCGATAGAGCTGTCTTTGTCATCATATATAATTATATCTGTTCCGAAAGGAATGTCTTTCTGTTTTTCTGAGAGCGTAACAAAATCGATGCCTGTTTCACCCATTGACGCAGCAGATGTAAAATTCCTTACTTCGTAGAATTCACTATAGTTTGGGATGTTCGTCTTCGGTATCAGTGCAAGGATTCGGCCTTTTTTGACAAAAGCCGCACAGTTATATAGTGAATTTCTGTAATGAATCGGAAGCCCGACTGCGTAAAGTATATCCAAATCCTTCGTTTCTTCTGCAAGATTGCAAAGAGCATCTTTTGCTGATTGTATAAGCTGTGTCTGAAAGAAAAGGTCGGAACAGGTATAGCCTGTAATGCAGAGTTCAGGGAAAACAATAAGTTCTGTACCTTTTTTATCTGCATTTTCGATGTATTTTTTTATTTCACAAATGTTATAATCACAGTCTGCAACTATTACCGACGGACTTGCCGCAGCGACTCTGAAAAATCCGTAATTCATACTCAATTCCTCAATATTTAAAAAAATGAGATTTTCTAACGAAAATCTCATTTTTTATTCCTTACTTATACATCTTCTCTCTCAATGCTGCGATCTCTTCGCTGTACATATATTCGTCGAACTTCATCATCTTATCGATAATACCGTTTGGAGTAATCTCAATTATTCGATTAGCGATAGAGTCCATAAACTGGTGATCCTGCGACACAAACAGCACATTGCCCTTGAAATCAATCAGACCTTCATTAAGTGAAGTAATCGACTCCAAGTCAAGATGGTTGGTCGGCTCATCAAGGATGAGGAAGTTCGCTCCGCTAAGCATCAGCTTGCTCAGCATACAGCGCACACGCTCGCCTCCGGACAGGACTTTCGCCGATTTAAGTGACTCTTCGCCGCTGAATAACATTCTGCCTAAGAAACTGCGGACGAAAGTCTCCTCCTGATCCTTGGAGTACTGACGCAGCCAGTCAACAAGTGATAAATCACAGCCATCAAAGTAATCACCGTTATCCTTCGGAAAATACGACTTCGTAATAGTTTGTCCCCACTTAAACTCGCCGCTGTCAGCTGTATCCTCGCCCATAAGGATGCGGAACAAAGCCGTCTTCGCAGCACCGTCAGGTCCGACGAATGCGATCTTATCATCACGCTGCACGGTGAACGACACATTATTGAGCACTTTGCGACCGTCTATAGTCTTAGTCAAGCCGTCAACGATGAGTATCTCATTACCCGGCTCTCTGTCAGCCTTGAATGCAACATACGGAAACTTGCGGCTCGACGCACGCATCTCGTCAAGTTTGATGGTGTCAAGGACTTTTTTGCGGCTTGTAGCCTGCCGCGACTTCGCAGCATTAGACGCAAATCGCTGGATAAAGTCTTTAAGCTCTTTGATCTTCTCTTCTTTCTTTTTATTCTCATTCTTGATCTGTTTGAGGATCAGTTGGCTCGACTCATGCCAGAAGTCATAGTTGCCGACGAACAGCGTTATCTTGCCGAAGTCAATATCCGCGATATGCGTGCAGACTCTGTTAAGGAAATGTCGATCGTGCGACACGACAATAACGGTATTGTCGAAGTCTATAAGGAAGTTCTCAAGCCATTGGATGCTGTTCAAGTCCAAGTGGTTAGTCGGCTCGTCAAGAAGGAGAATGTCAGGATTGCCGAACAATGCCTGTGCAAGCAAAACACGGATCTTCTCACCGCCTTCCAACTCGCTCATCTTCTTCTCAAGATACTCATCGGCAAGTCCAAGTCCGTTAAGCAGTTTGCCTGCTTCGCTCTCAGCTTCCCAACCGTTCAGCTCCGCGAACTCAGCCTCAAGTTCAGCGATTCGCATACCGTCATCGTCAGTCATCTCTTCTTTAGCATACAGTTCATCGCGCTCTTTCATTATCTTATAGAGCTGCTCATGCCCCATCACAATGACATCAAGCACCTTGTATTCGTCGAATTGGAAATGATCCTGCTTCAACACAGCCATGCGACTACCTGGCGACATCACAATGTCTCCTTTATCAGCCTCTATCTCTCCGGACAGCACTTTCAGAAATGTAGACTTGCCGGCACCGTTAGCTCCGATCAGACCGTAACAGTTGCCTTCTGTGAATTTAATATTGACATTCTCAAAGAGAACCCGCTTGCCGAACCGCAGCGTTACATCGTTAGCAGCAATCATAATAACCCTCGCAAATGGAATATTACTAATTATAGTATAATAAACAAAAAAAGTCAAGAATGACAAATCATTCTTGACTTTTTTAAGCATATAATTGCTTAGAACAATGCGTTCCTTATACCGAAACCGAACTGCGGGAACAAACCACCTTCCTGCTCCGATGTATTGAAGAAGAATGCCGCCTCAAAGTAGAATGCAAACTTCCTGAATATCGCCCATCGTTCAATCTTGAACAAGTCTGCCTGAACCATGAATCCGGCCAAGACTTTAGACTTCTTACTATTGTAAGCCGAGTATGCCCAATCAGGGTCTGACTTATCCGTGACGAGATTATATTTCTCGCCAGTTCCTGCTCCGTATCCTGAGAACCAATAGAACGCACATCCAAGTTCTACACTGAATGAGAAGTTCTTAGCATCCTCACCGAAGAAGAACTCATACGGTATATCGATAATACGAGCCAAGAGTTTACCACCGGCGATAAATCCGCTGAATCGCGGCTCATACCTATAGTTCTTCCAGCCCCATTCCGGAGTAAAGAATCTCTGATCCTGCGAACCACCGGATGCCGACAGAATATCATCCATATTCTCAACTGTCGGAACCCAACCGAACATCGCTTCGACTCGAACAATATCATCGAAGAATGAAAGTCCGATACCACCTGACACATACGGTCCACCAAATACCTGCAACCACAGATATAATCCCTGAACGAACTGCGGCACTTTACCTAAGTTCTTATCATGCCGTCTGAACAGGATCTTGACACTCTCTATCGAACCGTCATCATCGGCAGAACCACGCACACTCAATCTATCATTAATATGTGCACTATCCATAGGAGTATCAATGATAACATCCGGGATATTTCTGTTAATCCATACTCGGAAGTATCTCAGTGACTCCTTGCCATTCTTAGTTACAGCTTTAATCTGCAGCACATGGTCTCCATCCTGCAGATACTGTGTCTGCACTCGGATCTTCCAATTCTCAGGTGTACCTATCGCCTTAGTGTAAGTATTACCGTTATCCAATGACAGATAGATCGCAGATACTGCATTCTCAGCCAAGTATGCCTTCTTTAACGAAGCAACTTCGGCAGGAGTTACAGGGATCTTATCTACATTAGCTTTAAGCTCCTCTACTTTAGCCTGATCCCGTCGATACTTCATCTTGAGTTCCAGATATTTCTTGTGCTGGATCTGTTCTTTGAGCTTCAGCTCAAGGTTATCCTCGAAATATTCTGCAGTACCGAACATCCACGGTCTGTGTTCCATAGGAGCACCGTTAATATGAGATGCTACATTGATGACAGGACCGCCGTTATCATAGTAGAACTGTCGTGTCAAAGACCTCATCTTCGGCTGATCACCCTCATTGACAGGCTTCTCATAGACAACAACTGACAATCTGTGAACACCAGGCTGGAGACCTACAGTAGACAGTGAATAGTTCCACATCTCCTTGCCTCGTGCTTCAACCATATCCTCATCATCGATCTTGACAAGAACTCTGTCGATCGCATCATCATCACTAGCCGTTCCGAAGAAATCAAGCGTTCGTCCTGACAAATGCTGTCCAGGCTGTGGCTGATCTATCGTTACATTCGGGAAGTCAGACATCAGATTAACTGTAAAGTTCAATGACTTCTCCGACATATTACCAGACAAGTCTGTTACACGAGCAACCAACTGATACTTATCCAATCTCACAAGATTAGTCGTATCAAGGTCAAACTCCCATGCTTCACGGCCATCCAACTCGAAGAAACCTTTATCTCGACCTTCTGTCTCAGTGCCGTATATCTGATCCTTACTCTCCAAGTTACCATCGACATACAACTTGACTGTATCAATGCCGACATTATCCTTAGCACGACCTACGACTTTATATACATTATTAACTGACATACCATCCTTCGGCAGCAAAATGTCGATCTCAGGCGGAGTATTATCTATATTATACAATCCGAATGAGAATGCCTCACTGCCCGCCTTATCTCTTGCACGGATAAGTACTCGCAATGGTCCGTCAGGAACAGATCGTGAGTCGAAATAGTATGTCCAACTGGAGTTACCTTCCGCTCGTGAGAATGTCCAACCATAGTTGGTACTTATCTCAACGAAATCTATCTCGTTAGGATCTCGTGCCCGTCCTGTGATCGTTGTCTCACCACGCAGATACTCACCAGTCTGTGGCATTGAGATCGTGATCTCCGGGTTCTCATTATCTACATGGAAATGTATCTCCTTAATCTCGGAAGCGATACCATACAAGTCGATCGCCTGTACTTCCAACTTGTGACGACCTGAACTGATAGCATCTTTAGGTATCTTCTTCGACCAGTTAGGATTACCCTTCTCTACATCGATACGAGTCCACTGAACTTCTGCTTTCTTTACTTTATCCAAGACGCTGCCCGGATCACCGTAGTCGATACGATACTGAACGAAGTCAATACCATCATCATCAAGAGCAACACCACCGATCTCGATAATATCAGTAAATCTCTGATCTTCGATAGCAGGGCTGTTAATAACGACTTCCGGAGCATCTGTTCCGTTATCGATATTAATAGTCAGAGTAGCCTCAGTTCTGTTGCCGGCTCTATCTATCGCATACAGCATTATATCTTTGGTAACAATACCCGGATTCTTAGGATCTATCTCATCCAAGTCACCAAGACTGTAATCAATATCCCATCTAACACGACCTGTTGCTGTTATTTCATCTTTATTATGAAGAGCTACAACTGTCTGAGCATTCTCAGCCTCACCTCGGATAGTGATCATACCGTTAAGGTTATCCTTGCCATCCGGAGCCCATATCTTCAATGTCGGGCTTGTATTCTGATAAGTGAACTCAAAGCTCTTCGATACCATCTTGCCCGCATCATCCTTAATACGGATATGAACTGTATGCAGTCCCGGAGACATCTCTGTAACAGGCAGATCAACTTTGAACAGTTTATCTGTTACCGGATTAATAGGGATATTATTATTCACGGCATAACCGATCAGCTGCTCCTGTATATCACGCTTAACAGGATTGATACTCGGCACCTGATAGTTACGGATAGCATCTATCCTCTCGGCAGATACTGCCGTCCAGTTAGCGGAGTCACTCGGCTCAGCATCAATTACATAGTCAGCCGTTACGCTGCCTGTATCATTTGCTCCGATGAAGAACAATGAGAACTCTTTATTGAAATACAGCGATGAAGGCGGCCACAAAATGCGTCCGCGCGGATCTGACGAACCGGATACAATCGTGAAGTTACCGGCATTACCGGCTGTTCCTCGGATAGATCCCATCAGTGAGAATACATTCTCACCCGGCATAAATCTGCTCAGCTCACGCTCGGAGATATTGAGCATCCATATACCGTATTCTTTGTTGATCTCAGTTCCCGTTACATCTACCGAGCGTGCCTGCATGTGGACATTCTCGGACTGCGGCGGGAATACAGCAAATACAACATAGCTTACATCATTAAGAGAGACATTATTACCGGGCAGCAATGCCAAAGGACGCAGTGTATGTGTAGGCTGCTGATTAGGAGCAACACCCACTCGGATCGTGAATACAGCATCTTCCAATTTTTTGAATGTTACGGCTTTTTCATCGTTCTTTTCATTGCCGGCCTTATCTGTTGCTTTAACATTAATGACATAATCCTTATAAACCCCATCAAGACCTTTGACATCAACAGTTACATCCTGTCTGTCACCTGTCTTAAGTGAGATCTCTTTGCTGAACTTAGCATCAGACGGCGATGTGATCTTGATCTTCACATCTGCATAGCCTGAGTTATCCTGTATAAGATAAACAGGAGATCCGGTCACACCGTCTTCTTCATTCTCGGCCCAGTTGTTAATATTGATAGACGGTGCTTCATCATCGACAATGAACGGCACTGTAACACTTGCCGCATTGTCGTTGGCATCGGCAGTCTTGATCGTAATCTGCAGGATCGGACTTGCACCTTCGATAGTCTCACTGATAGTATCGACATCATACACAGCCGGAGTGTTGGATGATCGGAAAGTTATATCTTTCTCTGCAACTACTTCCTGTCCGCTGCTGACATCTCTGATAGAATACTTAACATACTTCAGTTCACCGCCTTTGTTAATCTTAATGCCGCTTATACTGATATTGCCTCTAAAATACTTGCCGGCAATGTTATTCTTAATACTGTTTACATCAATGCTCGGAGCACCACGATCTATAACAAATGTTCCTTTCTGAGCATCACCTTCTGCACCATTGATATTGACCGGGATGCACTCTACGACATACTTACCGTCAGAGAACTTGCTTCGATCTGCAAGATCTATCTCAGTTGAGAATGAGAACTCCGATGGAATAGACGCTACATATATCGGCTCACTGCCGCCGTCACGCTTGATGCTGACTTTCACTTCCTTAATACCATCTTCATCTGCTGCCTCACCATAGAGCTGCAGAGAATCAGATACCGGCTGATCCGGCTTGAGACTGCGCAGAGTTAGCACAGGTTTCTTATCTGCTACAGTCATAATATCCACAGAAGTTTCATTCTTGTTGCCGGATACATCTTCTACGACAGCACGCAGAACATGTCGTCCCGGTTTAGTTCCTGTCAGATCTACAATGTGAGTCCACAGCGGATTACCGGGTTTCATGCCGACTTCCTGCCACGGACCTTTGTCAATGGCGAACTTGAGACTAAGCAGCTCCAAGTTATCCTGAGCAAAGCCCATTACATTGAACTTCATACCGACTTTCTCTTTAGCCTTAGGATATTGGAAATATATAGTCGGCTTCTGATGATCACAAACGACAGTCAGCGGGTAATACGCAACTGAGCCTGCAAGGTCAGTTGATCGGAACCAGATATTCTGCACACCGTCCGGCATCATATCAGTATTGATCTTGACATGCCAGCTCATCGTCGATCTGTTTACATTCAGAGCACGAGTGCTGTGTATCGGGTTAAATGTATCACGGTCATCCAAAGAGTATTCGATACTCTCAATACCGTTATCATCCGAAGATGTTCCGCCAACATTGATAACACCTGATACGATCTCACCTGACTGGATAGTAGTTATATCGATAAACGGAGTTCTTCGGTCAAGGTTAAACCATACTTCATATTCACGGCTAGGAGTACCGTTGAGGTCGTAACACTTAACTCGGATAAAATGAATACCGTCTTTCAGATCGGATGTATCAAGGTCATAATACCAGAAGTCAGTACCGATGGCAGTTCTGCTCTCCTTCTCTGCATCAATGCTGATCTCTACTTTATCGACTGCATCATCATCAAATGCAGTACCGACAATCTTAAGGTTGCCGGGCACACGCATACGCGGAGTCGGGTTGATAATATTAAGCGTAGGAATATCAGATTTCGGATCGATAATAACATTTCGAGCAACGACATCACTGACATTGTTCATATTATCACGAGCTTTAACATGGACAGACCATTTACCGTTGGTAAACTTCGCCTTATCGGAGATGTTATATTCCTTGCTCCAGTTGAGCGTTCCGTCAGCCAGCTCAAATACATCAAGCAGGTCTTCCATGACTCGATTCAACTTGGAGATCTGTGTCTTATTATCGACAACTTTTTCCTTCTCCTCAATGATGTTCTGAGTCAGCTGATTACGCTTGTCAATAAGTTCAACAAGACGCTCTTTCTCATTCTCACGAACAATCTCGGCATTAATCAATTCTTTCTGCTTATTGAGATTAGTAATGTTTTTGTTAATCTCGGCAATCGTCTTATTAAGACTGGCTATCTCATTCTTAGTCTGCTTAACCTTCTCAGCAGTCTCTTTCCTCTTGAGGATCTCCTCATTGTGAGCATTCTGCTGCTTGCGGGCATTTCGCTCAGAGATTCGTCTCTTCTCAGCTGCCGCCTCTTCCTTTCGCAGACGCATATTCTCCTGCTCTTCCTCGATACGAGCAAGCTCTTCAGGATCTATCTCTTTCTTACCTTTCTTGACTTTCTTTGCTTTACCTTTCTTAGCAGCAGGTGCTTCTTCCTGAGTCACTTCTTCTGCCGGAGCAGCCTCAGTCACCTCACCTGTCACTTCTTCATTCGCCGCAGGCTCAGCATCCTGTGCCCACGAAAATGTCAGCTGCATTGATACGATCATCAGTGCAACGAGAACATTCTTCCAAATATTTTTAATATACATATTGCCTCCTACGCAAAGTATAAATACCATTTTATATTATCCGTCTTTTACTCAAAAAAATCAAGTGAAAAAAGTTTTTATTAAAATTTCGTCACTTTATTTCATATTTTTTAAATTATTAGCAAAAAAAATACAATTTTATGTAAATTTTAAATTCAAAATTTTATTATTCAATATATTTTCACTTGCAAAAAACTGTTTCTTCTATTATAATATATTAAAAATAAGGATAAATAAATATGACATGGCAAGACTTTATAAAGGAAGAATCGGAAAAACAATACTATAAAGAGTTAAAGCAAAAAGTCGAAGCGGAGTATGCACAGCACACATGCTATCCACCGCATAAAAACATATATCACGCATTCTCAGCGACACCGCTTGATAAAGTCAAAGTCGTCATCCTCGGTCAGGATCCTTACCACGAACCGCATCAGGCTCACGGATTGGCATTCAGCGTGCTGTGTCCTGATCTGCCGCCGTCACTCATTAATATCTACAAAGAAATGGAATCAGACCTCGGCATCCCCATTCGGCAGGACGGCAATCTCGATTATCTTGCACGGCAGGGGGTGCTGCTGCTAAACACCTCTCTGACTGTGCGGGAGCATGCGGCCAACTCTCACAGCAATTTTGGCTGGAGCATTTTTACCGACAACTGCATCCGGTTGCTTGACGGTCTGCCGCAGCCGATCGTCTTCATCCTTTGGGGCAGGAATGCGATAGCCAAACAGTCACTGCTGACCAACCCCAATCATCTTGTCCTGACATCGGCTCATCCGTCTCCGCTTAGTGCCTCGCGAGGATTCTTCGGTTCGCGTCCGTTCTCCAAAGCGAATGCGTTCCTTGCATCGAAAGGTCTTGAACCGATTAAGTGGGCAAAAGCGTTTAACAATTCATAATGCAGACTGTGCAAAAACTTGTCATTGCCGTACTTGATACGGCAATCTGTTAAATAAGATTGTCGGTTCAAGACCGACAATGATATTAATAGAGGGTTTTGCACAGTCTGCATTCATATTTTTATATAATCATAAAAAAAATAATTGTTTTTTTTTAACTTATGTTATATAATAATAATGAACAAAAATAAACTTACAGGAGGATGCTGAAAATGAAAAAAGCAAACTTAATTATGACAGCCCTGCTTGCACTGATTATGCTCGCAGGATGCCCGGGAACAACAGAAAACAACAATGGCACAGGAAATGCAGGGGGGGGGCAAAGCGGTGGTTCGTCATGGGGCACATTAGACAATAACACTGCCACATGGAACGCACAAGTCACCAATCTAAAAGCCGAACCCGGCAACGGCTCTATCCGAGTCTCATGGACTAATCCACAGTCCGAAGCATTCTATGAAAACGGCGGTATCATACTGCAGTTTACAGACACAAGTGTCAATACTGCAGCTCTGCTGGACAACGGACCAGAACTTACTACAAAAACATTCAACAATCTGACAAACGGAATAAAGTACATCATCTCAATAAGACTTTGGTATGTAGATGAAGCAGCAAACAAAATATATGCCACGGCAGCTCAGTCAGTAGAAGCCACTCCGACAGCTGACATTGACAACACTGTCTATCTGCCGTCTCTGACGAACTTCAGTGCAAGCTGGGACAGCAGTAAAGAATGTGTGGTCCTTACATGGACAGATGTCTCAGACTCTCACGCAGAAGGCTATTATTTCTTCGCAACTACAACAAACACAAGACCTGCCGCTCCAAGCTACAATGAAAACTCTTTTGAAAATCTTGAAGGTCACAGCAATAGAGTCGGAGATAATACTATATCACAAGAATCAACAGAACTGTGGATTAATGACGAAAATACTCCGTTCAAACTTCAGGCAAACACAACCTATTACATCTGGGCATTAACAGAAGGTACCGGTGATGAAGATGAATATCTCTATTCCAAATGGGATGAAATGCCTATGGCAACCGTAACAACCGGCAGCTCTTCCGGCGGCATCGCCGAAGGCGAATAAAATGTATAAAAAAATGACTGCTGTAAGCAGTCATTTTTTTATCTATCTAAAATCCAAACCCTTTCAATATATCATCTCTCGTGCCATGCTCTATAAACCGATCAGGCAGACAGATACATTCTGTTTTAACATTCGGCAGGCTGCTGGCAAGATACTCCGAAGCAGAACCGTTATAACAGCCGTCTTCTATAAAAGTGATATGCTCATACTCAGACAGCATCCGCACAATCGTGTCATCAATCGGTTTAAGCATTCGCAGGATATAGACGGCTGCTCCGTTCTGTCGGGCAGACCGAAGTGCTGTATCAACAAAAGGTCCTATAACCACATACGCCGATCTGCTGCCGGGCTTAATCCGCACAAGAGCATTCTCAGGACTAAACGGTGTATGCTCAGCACCGGCAAAACTGTCTGCGGGACAGTGACCTTTGGGATAGCGGACAGCGGCAGGTGCGTTAAGGGCAAATGCGTAATCGAATGCAAGACGCATCTCTATCTCATCGGCAGGAGCAAGCACAGTCATACCCGGCATAGTCCGCAGCAATGCGATGTCGAACTGTCCCTGATGCGTCTCCCCATCCTGTCCGACTATACCGCTGCGGTCAACAGCAAACACTACCGGAGCTTTGCTTATGCACACATCCTGTATCATCTCATCCACTGCTCTGGCTAAGAATGTAGAATACACTGCAAAAACCGGTCTCAGTCCGGAATAAGCCATCCCGGCTGCAAATGATACTGCATGTTCCTCTGCGATCCCGACATCGAAGAATCGATCAGGATATTTCTCGGAAAACGGCTTGAGTCCTGTGCCGTCACACATCGCTGCAGTGATCGCAGTAATGCGTGAGTCCTTCTCAGCCTGCCGGCACATAATATCGGCAAACACATCTGTAAATGTAGTCTCTGCATTATGACATTCTATCTTACCGTCTATGATCTTAGTCGGACTGCCGGACTTGTCTGACCACGGACTTACGCCGTGGAAAAATGTCGGGTTATTCTCAGCAGGACTGAATCCCTTGCCCTTAATCGTCTTGACATGAAGCAGCACAGGTCTGCGAACATTCTGCCGTATCTTGCGGAAGATCTTTATCAGCTGAGGGATGTCATGTCCATCGATTGGTCCGATATATTGGAATCCAAGATTAGTGAAGATATTCTCATAGCCGCCGAATATCCTCAAGCCTTTCTCGAACTTCTTGGCAAACCAAAACAGAGCCTTGATAATGCCTCGCTTTCGATTCATCGCCTGATAGTATTTATCGGTAAGCCACTGATAGAATCGAGTCGTCGTCAGCCCTGCGATATGATTAGACAATGCTCCGACATTCTTACTGATCGACATCTCATTGTCGTTCAGGATAACCAGCAGCGGCAGATCCTGACTTCCTACGAAGTTAAGCCCTTCCAGAGCGACACCACCACTGATAGAGCCGTCGCCGACAATCACGATCGTGTGTCCGTCCTTGCCAGAGAGCTTGTCAGCCTGCACGAATCCGGCAGCAAGAGATATGGAAGTCGAAGCATGCCCTGAGTCAGTCAGATCAAACTCAGACTCATCCCGCCGAGTGAATCCGCTCAGTCCTCCGGCAAGCCGTATAGTCGGGAACTCACCTTTACGACCGGTCAGTATCTTATGCGTGTATGACTGATGCCCTACATCGAAGATAAACCGATCATATCCTGCATCAAATACATAATGCAGAGCCAGAGTCAGATCAACTACTCCGAGATTGCCGGCAAGATGACCGCCGTTATTGGAGACCGTCTCGATAATCATATCACGAATCTCCGCTGAGAGCGGTATCAGCTGCTTTTCAGAAAGGCGTTTCAAATCATCAGGGGAATCAATATTGTCCAATAACCGGCTGTCACTCATAAGTATATTCTTTTAATCGCTTTGCATACTTTCGTTTCAGTATCGATCTCGGCAGTGATACCCTGCAGATGACAATTTTCCGAAGACGGCTCAAATGGGATCGACATCTGCGTAGTCGCTTTCTGTATGATGATCTCTTTCTTCATGCCGATCACACTGTCGAAGCCGCCGCACATTCCCAGATCAGTGATGTAACCTGTGCCTTTCGGAAGTATCTGCTCATCTGCCGTCTGCACATGAGTATGAGTCCCGACCAGCAGCGATATTTTACCGTCGAAGTCGAAGCCGAGTGCCTGTTTCTCGGCATTAGACTCTGCATGGAAGTCAACTATTACGATTCTGCAATTCTTTAGTTCATTACGAAGGAGTCTGCCCAGCGTCTGGAATGGGCAATCCACCGGAGTCATGCCAAATCTCCCGATGAGATTTACGACTCCTATGCTTACACCTTTAACTTCACGGATACAATATCCTTTGCCGGCTGAGTCGGGATAGTTGGCAGGTCTAAGCAGCATATCATAATGACTAAGCAGGTCAGGAGCATCTTTATTAGCCCAGATATGGTTGCCTGATGTGATCACATCCACACCATAAGTTGTGAAGTTATGTATCAGCTGCTCTGTAATGCCAAATCCGTCATCGGAGTTCTCTCCGTTAGCGATCGTGAAATCGATCTTTTCTTTCTTTTTAAGATCACTCAGTTTCATAATCAGTTGCTCCATTCCCGGAGTGCCGATTACATCGCCAAGCATTAGAACATTTATCGTATCACTCATAGTTTCTTCCTTAGTAATATAATTATATCAAAAAACAGAAAAAAGTCAAAGACTTTTTTCTGTTTTTCAATTATACATTATGAATTGCAGCTGCCATCTTCTCCCTCAGATGTATCACCGATGGAATAAGGAAACTCACCGTAATCACCGTTCCAATGAAGTCGGCGGCAGGATATGAGTACCATATACCATTCAGCCCGAATATCCTCGGCAGAGTAAGCAGCAGCGGGATAAGACAGATGAAAGACCTCATAAGACCGAGAACAAGCGACTGCACCGGCTTGCCTACAGCCTGATAGTAAGTTCCGCCGACTATCTGCACCGAAGCAAGGGTAATCAGTGAGCATATCATTCTCACAACATGCACACTCATATCAAGTACTTCATTATCCGTGATAAATATACTCATACACTGCCGCGGGAATACCATAGCAATGGCAGTACCAACACACGCCACTGTAAATGCCGTTATAATCGCCGTCTTAAGCACCTTAATCACCCTGCTGTAGTCGCCCGCTCCGTAATTATATCCGGCAATCGGCTGAAATCCCTGAGCAATACCGATAACAGGCATAATGATAATCATATTGAACTTATGAACCATTCCGAATACTGTAATCGCCATATTGCCTCCGTAAGTCAGGAGCGTATTGTTGGTAACAATGGCAAGAATGCACATCCCGGCCTGCTGCACAAATGACGGTATGCCGAGCAAAGCACTCTCTCCGAGCAGGTCAACCCGTATCTTAAAATTAGTTCTGTGAATCGTGATATGATTACGCTTAAACACATACAGAGACAGAATGTAGCAGCACGATACGATCTGACTTATGACAGTCGCGGCTGCCGCTCCTTTAATGCCCCATTTCAATCCGAATATGAAGATCGGATCAAGTATAAGGTTAGTTACAGCACCGATAAGCATACTGTTCATCGAGGCTTTCGGATTGCCCTCGGCACGAATGAGACTGTTCGCAGCCATAGACATTGAGAAGAATATAAACCCAAACCCGACTATACTAAGATAATCTTTAGTATATGGCATTATCACATCGTCAGTTCCAAAGAAATGCAGTATCGGTTCTAAGAATGCAAACAACAATCCTACAAGCAGCCAAGTCGAGATAAATACAAATGTGTATGCAGTGCCGATCATGTCCGCCGCATCTTCGTATTTCTTCTCGCCTAATTTGCGTGACAGCACCGATGCAGCACCAAACCCCATCGCCTGTGCAAACGATGAGACGATCATCTGTATCGGGAAAACTATCGTCAGTGCAGCGATGCCTTCCTTGCCGACACCCCGTCCGACAAAAATTGTATCAACAATGTTATACAGAGCATTGACCAGCATACCGATTGTAGCAGGTATACTCATCTTCATTAAGAGCTTAAAAATCGGCTCCGTGCCAAGAAATGATGTTTTATGAGACATTTTACTTCAACCCTTCATACCAATACTGTATCGGAACGGCAGGCAGGGCAGCACCGGTCTCGATCGCATTCAGGAGAGCCGCTTCCTTGTCAGGATCATGACTCCATAATGAGTAAACCGATGATGAGTCACCGTATTTACCGAAGTATGATTCGGTCGGATTGAAACGATTCCAATAGAAGAAGTTGGTATATGGAGCAGTCCACAGCATAACAACAGGAACATCCTTCTGTAAAACAATGTCGATCTGTCGCATAAGGTCAAGACGCTTTGCTTCGTCGAACTCAACAAGATATTGGTCAAGCAATTTGTCAAGGTCAGCATTCTTGTAGCCGCTGATGTTGTTTGAGTTTGGCTCATCGGCAAACTTCGACCGCCAGCCATCCTCAATGCCGGGGAAGAGCGGCGAGCCCCACGCTATCCACACAATGTCATAATCCCGATCCTCAAAACATTTCTTGCGGAATGCCGACTGTGCTATAAGGTCAAGTTTCAGATCTATACCCACATTCTTGCAGTCTTCCTTATATATCGTCAAGTGTTTCTCAAGAGACTGGTCGGTATAAGTGAAGACAATCTCGAACCGCTTACCGTCTTTAACCAAGATACCTTTATCGTCAGTCTCAAACCAACCTGCTTCGGCGAGCAGTTCACGAGCCTCTTCGGGATTATACGAGAGATCTACAACAGGCTCTTCGCCGTTAAACTTGCCGGGGAAGAATGAAGTAATCCGGTCATATTGGTTATACATAATCTTCTCGCGAATGAGGTTAAAGTTGAGCAGCATATTGAGAGCCTTGCGAATGCGAATATCCTGAAAAATAGGCCGACGCAGATTGAGATGGAAGAACTGCTTGGATGTCGGATGATAGTTGTATACCTGCTTTGCGACTATCCAATTATTCTTCACCTGCGGAGACGGAGACTTCTCGGTGCGGGTGTACCATTGAGCTGCACTGCCGCCGCCCATATAGTCGATGTCGCCTTTTTTGAGAGCCTCGAACATGATCTCCGCTTCGTTAATCACCTTGTATTTGATCTCCTCGAAGTTATACAGATGCTGCTCATCGGCACGAGCCTTATCCCAATAGTCATGACGCTTCTTCATTGTGATATACCGGTCTGTAACAATTTCTTTAATCTCATACGGACCACTTCCCGGCGGCAGAGTGATATTGAAGTCCTTATTGAAGTCCTTGCCGTCAAACAGATATTTCGGCAGAACTGTCAGCGACATCGCTTCATCGAAGTTAAGCCATCTCTTATTGCGAGCCTTGAATACGACAGTCCGCTCATCGATCGCACGCACATACTCAAAGCAGTCCTCATAACCGGCTCGGAAGAGGCTCGTCAGATTTGCAGGATTCATTATCGTATCGAATGTAAACACAACATCGGCACTTGTCACAGGCGATCCGTCAGCCCATTTTGCATTCGGATCAAGATAGAATGTATACAGCAGATTATCATTATCCACAGACCATTCGTTAGCCAGCTTGCCCTTGATCTCAAGAGTCGTCGGATCTCGCTCCAAGAGAGACTCATACATCATCGAGCAGACCGTTATCGAGAATGTGTTATAGTCGATATACATATTCAGCGATGCCGGGATGCCCTGCACACCGAAGTTTATCTGATTGCCGGTAGTTATCCTGCTCTTCGGCTCGGACTGCTTGCAGCCGACGATTGTCATGACAGTCAGAATGGCGATTATCATCTTTAGTAATGTTGTTTTTCGCATAGTTTCTTCCTTATATAATAGAATGGCTTATTATAGCAAAAAACTGCGGTTTTGCAAAGCAAAACCGCAGTTTTTTGTCATTCCTCATTCAGACTGTGCAAAAACTTTGAATTTACAAACGGATTTGCTCATACCTTGAGTGGCAAGGTTATCGCCACATGGATGCATAGGCGTTACAATGCCGCCATGCAGACGGTGCAAGAGGACAGTTCAAAATGCCCTTGGAGTACACAAGGATGTGTGCCCGTTGTAAACCGTCTTCACGGATTATATTGCAGGTGAACACCGTTTACAGCGGCGTATGCTTCCGTGTCGCCGCTTGTGTACCCGATATTGTGTCGGATAAGACACGAACAAATCCGTTTGTAATCTTATAAATTTTGCATGGTCGGAATGTGCAATGTGTTGGCAGGCGTAACATCACCGCTTGATAAATTATAACTTTTCATTCAATTTATACGGGTCGGGATAAACTGCTTGATTTTTGTGGTAAATTGTGGTATATTGAGATTATACACCGAATGTGGGTGGCAGTTTATACCGACGCATTTGCGAGATATGATATTTATAAAGGATACGGCGAAAATAAGTTATGCGGACATCCGCATTGGGGTGCTTGGAGGAGTAAAATTTAACCCAAATTTAACACTATCTTCCCAGGCATCTAACATTCATAGACTATACTCTCTTCCAATGAGTTATTTTATGCGAGGTATTTTATGAATGCAAACTTGAAAATTATTTTCGGACTTTTGGGAGGGCTTGCTCTTTTTTTGTTCGGAATGAACCTAATGAGCGAAAGCCTGAAAAAAGCAGCCGGTTCGAGAATCAAAACTGTCATGTCCCTAATCGGGAAAAATCCTCTGCTGGGCGTTCTGGTCGGGGCATTTTCAACTGCTATACTGCAAAGTTCAAGTGCAACAACCGTTATGGTCATCGGTTTTGTTTCGGCGGGAGTGATGAGCCTTCCTGTCGCAATCGCAATCATTTTTGGAGCGAACATTGGGACGACCATAACGGCTCAAATCATTGCATTCAAGCTTTCAAATTATATCTATGTTTTTATTTTCATCGGATTTGTTATTTCTTTCGTCGTAAAAAATCAGAAGTGGAAAAACATCGGTATTACGATTTTTGCCTTCGGACTTTTGTTTTTGGGAATTGAAACGATGGGTGGCGTAATGAAACCGCTTGCAAAAAGCACAGTGTTCATTCAGATGATGGAAAAAGTTTCCGACATTCCGATTCTCGGAGTTCTGACCGGCACACTGATGACTGTAATCGTTCAAAGTTCCAGTGCAACGATTGCCGT
>JAFYAI010000094.1 GCA_017540815.1 Spirochaetales bacterium | reverse complement strand
TGCCGGGGCGGCGAATGCGGTTTCTGCCGCAGCCAGCTCCTGAGCCTTATCAGCGATAAATACCGCAATAACGCTCGCTTCAGCATTGACAGGCTCAGACACAGCTGATGCAACAGCCTCGGTGAGTTTGGCAACTCCAGGATAAGCGGACGAAAGCTGTCTCATAAAGTCTTCCTGCTCACCGTCACTTCCCTGCCCGGCAGACATTCCCATAATCGAAGCAATCGCAGGATACAGGTCAGAGAACCATGCCGGGACATCATCAGATTGAACTGCATTAGGCTCAAGATTATAAGTAAATGATATATTAGCCGAGTCAGTCGGCTCTCCGATAGTAATCTTCATTTCTGCAGAGTCAGCAGATGTTCCAAATGACGGCTCGACAGTCATCGTACTGTTCAGATAACCTGTAAGCACTCTTTCGGCAGCTTCAAACTGAGTTTGATATTCGGTCAGTATATCAGACTTCCCATCGCCTTTCGGCATACTTGCGATCAGTTTCTCGACAAATTCCATAGTTTTTGTCTTTGTCGACATATATGCAAATGCAGCTGAATGCTTAGACAAATCAAGTGTTTCATCAGATATAACGATAGACACAAGATTAGTCAGCCATACAAAATCATCTTTATCAGCACTGATGGTTTCACTCATTGTGAGATTACATTCTGCAGCTGCTGCTGTCGCATCAGATCCCATAAATGTAATACGCATCACAGGGATTACCGTTATGCGTGTATCTGTTGTCACTTGGGTATACGATACTGAAAAACTGTAATCAGTATATTTCGACAGTTCTGTCTCGGCAGCATCGATAACAGCTTTATCCTCGGCAGACACATTGTCAGCGAGCTTTTTCTTGAACTCGTCAAATGCCAAAGATAATTTCATCATAACAGCAGTGATATTGCCATAATCCTTAAACTCAGCCATAAATTTCGCCGTCGAAACCGTATCGCCGTTCATCAGTTCATAGAGACCGATATAATGCTGTATATACATAAAAACAGTCTTAAACCATGCAGGAGTACTGTCATCTGCTGCGAATGACTCTGCTGCCATAGTTACGGTAAATGACGAGCCGAATGCACCGACTGTCATACTGTCAAGAGTAAATGAGAATGTAATCTTACTCACCTCATCTTTCAGCGAAGCATCGATCTGTGACAGCAGTGACTTATAATCGGCCTTGACATCATTGACAAATGCAGTCTTTGCAGTCGTATAAACCGTCTCCGTAATCTCTGTAAATGTTACAGATGTATTATCAGCCAAATCCGACACATTTGCCTCGTAATAGAGACTTATATCAGCATCGCCTCTGTACTGCACATTGAGTTTAAGTTTGCCGTCTGCATAAAAGAACTCGCCGCTGAATGTCACTTCTGCAGCCCGACTTGCCTGTTTCGCCGTAAATGTTCCTGTCGAAGCATTAAGAACAATATCACAATCAGTTCCATCGATCTCACCCTTAACTGTCACATTCTGTGAAATACCCGATGCGGCACTGTTGCTTACCGCTTCATCGATCTGCGGAGCGGCTGCTGTCGTCGTTGTCTCCTGCTGCGGACAGGCAGTAAGCATCATACTCATCACCAGCACACTTACCACACCGGCAGTCATCAGAAGTTTCTTCATAATTTTCATAATTGGTCCTCCAATAATTATCTTGTGCCATACGGCACTTTTATTTCAAAGAATATTATAATGCAAAAGAATCAAAAATTCAAGTTTCGATACGAGTTTTTTTTGAGTAATTTTTGAGTAAATTTAATTTTTCATAGAGTATTTTGCTGCTTTGTTGACGAATGTCCGCAAATCCATACCGTCAAAATACTCCCGCTGCCATTTAGTATAATCAAATCTCTCCCGCTGAATATATAATTTTGCCTGTGTTTCTAATGCAACATTTTTTTAATACTGATCACGATACGACACATCATCAATGACGAGATCAGCTTTGATATGACAGTGCCACTGTCCTGCATCAGCATTAAACTTGGGTGTTTCCCGCAGAATGAGTTTACCGGTGATATACTGAGGCCGCGACTGATAAATACGGCGTGCTGCATTAAGTACCGCATTCTGAACGGCATTCTTAAACGCACCTGTAATGCGATCACTCCATTCAGTTGTCCACGGAGCATAGCCGTCGCCCATCGTCATCTGTCCAGCCTGCGAGCGAAATCCGTTAATAAACAGCTTCTGATCTCCGTTCAGCCGATACAGAGCCTGCACTCGCATAAACTCCTGAGACTCTTCCAGTTGTGTAACCGTCACATTGGGATCATCTGCTTTTATCCGAGCGATATGTTTCAGATCAAAATGTCCTTTGACATTGAGCAGAGGATTCTCCACCGCATACACGAAGTCATACCCGTAGACCATCCCGGCGAGGAACTCAAATGCCTCATTGCGTGCCGACAGCACCGTCTCCTGCTCAGTGTACACCTTAGCATCAAACTGCATCGGGATACGCCCCTTCGGAGCCTCGCCGTAAACCTGCACATAGTTCTTAGTGATATGAGCCGACCATGCAGAATAAGAAAAGCAGATCAATAATGCGAATAAATATGAGAGTTTCTTCATTAGTATATTATCGGAAAAATTGAAATGTATTTAACTTAAATAAAATACAGTACCTGACAACCGTCAGCTCATCATACGATGATTTTTCCTCTCCACAATAATAAAATACACCACACATAAGCATATCTGCACAATTGTGGCAGACGGAGTGGCTAAACCGATGAAGAATACCGACACCGGAGTCAGCTGACTCATCAGATATGAGACAGGTATTCTCACGCAGAATGCTCCGATGATACCCTGCCACATGATAAACTGAGTTCTGCTGCAGCCGTTGAAGTAGCCGAGGAAACAAAACAGAAATGAGACAAGCAGACAATCTATCGAGTATGCCCGCAAATAATCGTGAGCGATGCGAACTACATCGCTGTCATTGGTAAATATCGCAGCCATCAGGTCGCCTCGGAAGAATGTCACGATGCCTATAACCGCTCCGGCGGCAAGAGAAGAGCCTATACCATAGATCAATGCTTTGTGTGCACGATGATAATTGCCTGCTCCGACATTCTGAGCGACGAATGCCGACACGGACTGCATATATGCCGACGGCACAAGCATGATGAATGCACAGACCTTTTCGGCGACACCCACTCCGGCTGATGCAATTACACCGAGACGATTAATGATAGCCGTCACGACTAAGAAACTTATACTAACCAGCAGATCCTGCAATGCAATCGGGAATCCCAACCCTACAACACGGCTAATAATCGCCCTGTCAAATCTGATATTCCTGCGACTAAATGCAAACGGCAACTGCCGAAAATGTATAATCACAAGGCATATCATAAGGCTCAAAGCCTGAGCAATAACCGTAGCCAAAGCCGCACCTGCCGCCCCCCACGGTATCACGACAACGAAGAGCAAGTCGCCGGCAACATTGAGTACACCTGCTATCGCCACAGCCAACAGCGGGGTGCGAGAGTCACCTATTCCGCGGAATACAGCTCCCAGAATGTTATAGCCGCAGATAAATACCGCTCCGAAGCAGCAGATCCTGATATACTGAGTGCATGGCACAATCGCCTCGGTCGGCACCTGCATTAGTCTGCTGACTGCTCCGGCAGCTATCGGCATCACAATAGTGATAACGGCAGACAGGATCACAAACAGACAGATACTCGCTCCAACAACATCTCCGGCTTCATCGAGCCTCTTCTGACCGATGCGGTTGCCGAGCAGGATCGTCGTCCCCGATGCAATGCCTACTATTATAAATGTCAGGGTAGCCATAATGAAACTGCCAGTCGATACAGCACTGACATTGACAGCATCGGTAAACTTACCCAAGATCAGTATATCTATCGCAGAATACATTGACTGCAGAAACAATGCTCCAAGCAGCGGTATCGCAAACCGCATCAGCGGCAGGAACACTCTCCCTTCGGTAAAGTCTGTATAGTTTTTCATATTTAACCTTATCCCACACTACAGATAAACTCATCTATCAGATGCTTAAACTCATTGTATGTCTCGGCAAAGTTAAGTGCATATCTGAGCTTTGCAATATCAGGCAGCCCTTTCAGATAGCCTTTGGTGAATTTACGGAACTCACGCAAGCCCGGCAGCTCTCCAAACTCATCGATAAAGCCACGCAGATGCGAAAGCATCGCTGCAACACGCTCATCCAGTGTCGGCTCGATATATTCCTCACCTGTGAAACGACACCGAACCTGCTCCATCATAAACGGATCATCGATAAGACCGCGTGCCAGCATTACCCCGTCACATCCGGTCTGAGTCATCATTGCTGCCGCATCATCCGCACTGAACAGATCGCCGTTGCCGATAACAGGGATATGAGCGTGAGATTTCATATCGGCGATCATTGCCCAGTCTGCTTTGCCGGTAAACAGCTGCATACAAGTCCTCGGATGCAGAGTGATCATCTGAGCACCGGCTGATTCTGCGGCGGATAAAACTTCCAGATAGTTGATATGCTCACGGTTGTATCCGGCACGGATCTTGAGCGTCACAGGCTTATCCGTTGCTGATACAAGATAGGACAGAATGCGGTATATCTCATCGGGACTCTTCAGCAGATATGCTCCGGAGAATGACTTCAGCACTTTCTTGATAGAACAGCCGCAGTTAAGGTCGATAACATCGAACGGATAATCCTTGATCTTCTCAAATGCCCGCTCAATCTTGTCCTTCGTCGCACCAAATATCTGAATACCAAGCGGCTTATCCGCTTCATTCGTCGCCAAAAGAGCTGCAGACTTATCGAAACTGTAATACAGCCCTTCCGCCGAAACCATCTCTGCGAAGCACAGATAAGACTGATGAGTATGACTGCCATTGCTGCGGTACGCATTACGCGTAGCAAGACTCGTATATCCGGCAAGAGGTGCAGCCATAATATTGCACGGTATTGTGAAGTTTTTGAGTTTAATCGGATGCAGCAGATCCATCAGAATCTCCCCAACTGCTCTGGCGGTTTGCCGTACTGCTCAAGGCAGTAATCTTTCTTCTTATTATAATATTCTGCAGCACGCTCCATGAGCGTCTCATGCGTGTTAATCTCAGGATTATCCAGCACAAGCTCCAGCAGATATGACAGTATCTCACCGATGATCGGTCCGGGAGTAAGGTTGAGCGTCGTCATAATGTCATTGCCATTAATATCAAGGTCACTGACTTTCAGAGCGGCATCCACTTCCAAGATATGCTTGATCCGATCCTGAAAGTCGATAAATGCTTTCGGAATGCCTGCTTTCGTGCCGTTGCCTAAGCGATCAGCCTCACGAAGTGCAAACAGGTCGGGCAGATTCTCAACTCCGACTTTCCGCAAAAATCTCCTCACCGCTCCGTCAGTCCAATCATCAGTGTAATAGAACATGTGATTCTTGATCAGATGGCGAATTTTCTTCGTATCTTCATTGGTAAACTTCAGCCGACGCAGGATGTGCTTAGCGATACGCTCACCAACTATGTCGTGATTATAGAAACTGTTCTCATTCTCATTCTCTGGTTCGTCAGCCTTGGCTCGCTTAGTCTGCGGCTTGGCAATATCGTGGAATAATGCTGCGATCCGAACAATGTAATTATCAGCAGGAGCAGCATCGCAGCTGTAGACATTATGATAGTAGACATCGTATCTGTGGAAACGATTCTGCACAACACCATAGCCTTTCATCAGTTCAGGCAGAATGAAGTCAAGCAGCCCTGACACTCTCATATATTCAATGCCGACACTCGGCCGAGGACTGCCCATCATCTTGATAAACTCATCCCGAATGCGTTCCTCGGAAATATTCTGTATCAGATGAGACAATCTCGTCATCGATGCAAGCGTCTGCTCATCAATCGTAAACTCCAGCTTCGCTGCGAAGCGGCACGCTCTCAGCATTCTCAGTGCATCCTCACTAAACCGCTCATCAGGATTGCCAATAGCACGAATAACTTTACGATTCAAGTCGCCCTTGCCGTCAAAGTTATCTTTGAGACAGCTATTCTGCAGATCCCACGCAAGAGCATTAATCGTAAAGTCACGGCGGCTCAAGTCCTCGTCAATATTGCGAACGAAATGAACCTCATCCGGATGACGATTGTCCGAGTAGTCGCCCTCCGTGCGGAATGTCGTAACCTCAAACTGCTATCCCTCAAACAGCACAACGACAGTGCCATGCTGGATGCCGACAGGTATCACATTGCGAAACATCGCCGTTACTTCCTGCGGAGTTGCGTCCGTTGCGAAGTCATAATCGTGCGAACCTACACCGAGCAGTTCATCACGCACTGCACCGCCAACCAAGAAAAGACAGTGACCGTTTTGCTGAAATACATGTGCTAAGTTATTGACTGTTTTTGGGATCCTCATAATTGGAATTTATCATTTATATCAAGAAATGTCAAGTGTTTTGAAAAAACTCATCAGATGATGATTTTCATCACCTGATGAGTTTTTATACAATTAGCAATATCTCGCTCGGTTTCTCCACAAACCGGACTGCTCCGGCAGCCGCCAACTGCTCCCGCGTGCGATAGCCCCACAGCACACTGATCTGATCCACATCGGCATTGAGGGCAGTCTGCACATCTGTATCGGAGTCGCCGATATACAACACATTGTCAGAATGCAATCTTTGACACAATTGTGCCACCATAGCCGGATCGGGCTTCCTCGGCATATCCGGCCGCTCACCGACAGCTATAATGCCAAGTCCGCCGAAATATATCTGATTAAGCTGCTGCACTGCAAAGTCCGCTTTATTAGACGCGATACCGAGTTTGATGCCGCTGTTACGCAGAGTCCTCAGCAAATCGATAATGCCGGGATACGGCTTAGTCTTGACCGACATATTCTCTGCATAGTATTGACGAAACAATGTCAGAGCCTGCTCAGTCTCTGCTGCTGTCGCATCAGACGGCACACTGCGTTCGATCAGTTTCCTAATGCCGTTGCCGACAAATCCGTGGACTTCATCAATCGTGCGCGGCGGATAGCACAATTGTGTCATAGCATAATTGACAGCATCTGTTAAGTCAGCCAGTGTATCAAGCAAAGTGCCGTCTAAATCAAAAATGATTGTGTCGTATTTTTGCATTATTGAATTTCCTTATTTACTCTTCTTCCTCATTCTCTGATAGTACAGAAGGCGATACATCCGAAGTCAAGCCAATCCCTGTGCGAGCATTAAGCGGAGAAACGACCTGCTTGCCGGTTTTCTGCTCCAATTCAATACGAGCATTTTTTGCGATTGTTGCACCGTCCACAGCATTCTGAACATGATCAGAAAACTTCTGCGGATCAGAAGATTCCGAGATTTCTTTAGTGGAGAGCTCGGCAAGCATATTCAGGACAAGTTCCTTGTTTGTCATATTATCACGGAGATTTTCTTTCTTCAGACCTTTAAACTCCTTATATTCCTTCGCCGTCTTGCCTGCCCAAGTCTTATATATTATGTCCGTAAGCGTAGCAAACTGCACGCCTTCTTTCAATCCGTGTTTTCGCCACTCATCAGTCAACTCCTTGCGAATCTCGATTGATTTCAGCCGCTGATTAATCCAATTATCAGAATAACCTAAAGCCTTGTATTCCTGCATCGCCCGATTGATAGTCAGCTCCGGATCCTGCATCTCATCGATACGTTCCTTTGCCACCTGTGCCATCCACAGCTTGAACGGCTCAGCCTTCGGCGATGGGATAGATTGGATCAAGCGAAAAAGCTGCTCTATTGTCATACAATCTGTTTTATACATCTTGCCATCAGCAGCAGGCATTTTCAGTTGGTTACAATTTGTAACCAACTCACTCCCCTCTTTCTTAAGTCGATTTTTCAGAACTTTCCAATAATTATTTGGACTTGGACGCTCCGTCAGAACGGCGACCACATCCACAACCGAAAAGAACCATTGCTCAGAATCCTTATCCCATATTGTTCGGACTCGCTTGTCCTCAAACAGTTTGACCTGCGTATTCTCTGACATTTGCAGCTCCTTCGATATAATAGTGTTGGTCATATAATAGAACAAAACAGGAAAAAAGTCAAGAGAAGAATTGAAAATTTATTGAAATTATAAAAAAACCAGCCAAAGTATTTGGCTGGTTTTTTTATAATTTTTTATTCCACTTCTTTGATTTTCCTCATCAACGCATAGAGCAGCGTCTTAACCTCAGCATGTGTGACCGATGAAAATCCTATAATATTCTCACCATCAGTTTCAAGTTTGGATTTCAACTCAGCCAAACGCTCTTCAGAACCGGGGACATCTAGTTTAGTCGCCGCAACAAGATACGGCTTACCCGCTAACTCGCCGGAGTAACGCTTGATCTCAGTCTGCAGCTTAGCTAACTGCTCCATGAAGTCGTCGGAAGTCAGATCTATCATATATAGAAGTATCTTCGTTCGCTCAATATGCTTAAGGAACTCAATACCCAAGCCTGCACCGTCACTCGCCCCCTCGATAATACCGGGAATATCCGCCATAACGAATGTCTCCGTATCATCGATCGCCACTACACCGAGATTAGGCACGAGCGTCGTAAAAGGATAGTTGGCAATCTTAGGCCGTGCCGCAGATACGACGCTAAGCAGCGTTGACTTGCCAGCATTGGGGAATCCGACAAGACCGACATCAGCAATAAGTTTGAGTTCCACACGAACAGTCGCCTCTTCACCAGGCAAACCCGGCTGAGCATAGCGCGGAGCCTGATTAGTAGAAGTCGCAAAGTGCATATTGCCCCTTCCGCCCTTACCGCCATGCAGAAATACGAATCGCTCATTATCTGTTTTGAAATCTTTGATTACTTCACCGGTCTCGTTGTCATAAATGATGGTTCCGGGCGGGACGCATATCTCAACATCCTCGCCTTTCTTACCATACATTTGACTGCCCATGCCGGGCAGACCGTTTTTTGCGTAGAATCTCTTCTTGCGTAAGAGATTGTATAATGTTCGCACATTATTTTTGACAACAAATACGACAGATCCGCCGTCACCGCCGTCACCGCCGTCAGGACCGCCTTTCGGCACTCGCTTTTCGCGGCGAAAACTTACACAGCCGGCTCCGCCTTTACCGGATCGGACTTCGATTACGACTTCATCTACGAATTGCTGCATAATTCAATTACTCAGCGGCATAAACGCTGACTTTCTTTCCTGCTTTGCCTCTTCTTTCAAATGTAACAATACCGTCAATCAGTGCAAACAATGTATAATCTTTGCCGCAGCCAACATTGTTGCCCGGATAGTACTGTGTACCTCTCTGTCGAACCAAAATACTGCCGGCTGTAACTGCTACACCGCCGTATTTCTTAATACCAAGTCGCTTCGACTCACTGTCTCGTCCGTTCTTACTGCTACCGCCACCTTTATGATGAGCCATATTTCACTCCTTTATATACTGTTCGTTATATTCGTTAATTTTATTTTATATTTACTCTTATATTTGCTTCGTATTGATGCTGTATCTCTGTCAATCCCGTAATCAGATATAATGTTATGCCCTGCATCTGCTGTGTCAACTCATCAGGATAATATCCAATCCTATAAGTCATCTCATTCTTAGCCGCATCAGCGGTGTCTGTAACTAATGTCACATTATCCGCTAATATCTTCCGCAGCAGAATGTAACCTGTCTCCACAAAAGCAGAGACCGCAGCACATACAATATCCGATCCATTATGACTGTAGCCGCTGTGCCCGGAAGTACTCACTTCCCGCAAAACACCGCAACTGTCCAGAGTTATATCAGCATTGATCACAATCGTTATGCAGTGATAGACTCAACCTTGATCATTGTATAAGGCTGCTTGTGACCTTTTGTTCGGATATAGTTGCGAGTATTTTTGAATTTAAATACAAGCACCTTATCGTCTCGCGTATCCTTAACAACGCTGACTTTCACCTTAGCACCGGCAAGATACGGAGTCCCAATCTTAACATCGTCTTTTTCACTTAATAATAAAACTTTGTCAAATTCGATAGATTTGTCATCGCCTTCTACCAAATCGATAGCGATCACATCGCCTTCCTGCACGGTATATTGCTTACCTCTGTCCTCAAATATCGCTCTCATTTAACATTCTCCTGAATTGTATGTAGAATTCTTATAATTGCATTATATTTTTAGTCTTTACTTTATAACATTTTTCGCAGAAAAAGTCAATCTTTTTTGATGTTTTTGATTAAGATTGGAGTGTCCAATTGAGCTGCGTATGTCAAGTTTCTCCTTCTTTGTCTTCTTTGTGAGGGAGAAGTCTCTCCCTACGCTCGCACTTCGTTGCTCGCTACCCTCTCTGCGGGGGACACCCCCGCAACGCCCCCCGAGTTTATCATCATTCCGATTGAGCATATACTGTGTGAAAGCGGACAATAAAACACAAATTGCACAATTGCTCACTCAAATCTTCAAAAATAAAGGCTCGATTACCGAAGGTGCATTTTCCGAAGATCTGACATTGGACACATTCAATCCGCAAATCTTACAATCTTATGAAGAATGCAAAACCATGACGGATCGAAGCAAAATAATGGATTATCCGCTTTCCTATATCGAAAGTATTGCAAAGAAGACCAAAACAATGCTGCTGACACTTATTACATTTTCGGGAAATATTGCCGCTTTCCCTGTAGACCTTCTGATTCATTGACAGCTGCATTTACTATGCTCAACTGCCTTTTGGAGAAAACTTTCAACTGAAAGCGACTTCTTAAAAAAATGAGATTTTGCTTCCGCAAAATCTCATTTTTTTTAATTATGCATTATGCATTATGCATTATGAATTATGAATTAAATAATTGTGCATCATCGGGCCACTGCCTTTGCCAAGATCAAGTCCGGCTGCCAATGCACCTGACAGATAATCTTTCGCCATTCCGACCGACTCGGTCAAGTTGTGTTCCAACGCAAGATACGACGCAATCGCAGATGACAAAGTGCAGCCGGTGCCGTGAGTATTCGGATTGTCAATCCGCTTGCCGTTAAACCATTTATATGAATACTCATTCTGATAGAGATAATCATCCGCATCGGCAATACTGTGGCCGCCTTTAAGCAGCACAGCACAGCCAAACCGCTCATGGATAATCTTCGCCGCACGCTCCATATCAGACTTGGACTGAATACGGCTGCCGCTAATCACTTCCGCTTCAGGAATATTCGGCGTAATCACCGATGCCAACGGGAAAAGCCTGCTCTCCAAAGCAGCAACGGCATCTTCGGAGATGAGTCTTGCTCCGCTCGTCGAGACCATAACCGGATCAACTACGACATTAGGCATTGAGTGCTGCTTAATCTTGTCGGCAATCACCTCAATCAATCCGATACTCGATACCATTCCTGTTTTCACGGCATTCGGCGGGATGTCGCCGGCAATCGCATCTATCTGAGCAGCCAAGAAATCAGGCGTAACTTCCATTATCCCGAACACGCCTGTCGTATTCTGTGCAGTCAATGCGGTAATCGCACTCATCGCATACACGCCACACATTGTCATCGTCTTTATATCCGCCTGAATGCCAGCTCCGCCGCTGCAGTCGCTGCCGGCGATCGTTAGTGCTGTTTTCATCATCCCAACTCCACTATCTGATTATAATCTTCTATATAATATGCCGCTATATCACGAATAGTTTGACTGTCTTTATGGCTCGACTCGTCTTCGATAGCCACTACGACAAATCCGGCATTCACAGCAGTGTTCACGGCATACAACGCATCCTCGAATACGACAGTCTCGCTTGGATCAGTGCCCAGTCGTTCTGCAGCTCTCAGGAAAATATCAGGCTTAGACTTGGATGTCTGACACTCCGAACAAGTCAGGATGCCGTCAACCAAATCAGTGATCCCCAAACGCTCCAAACCGGCTTGGAGCATTCTGCGGTCAGTCGCTGTCGCTATCATTATCGGGATGCCGTTAACCCTAAGCTGCCGCATAAACTCAATCGCACCAACTTTCGGCACGACACGGTTCGTATAAGCGTCAGTCATAACATCGACGATGCCGCTCAGCAGCTGCTCCATAGTCATATCCGGCAGATATTTCTGACGGATATACTCCGCTCCTTCTTCCATATTCATAGACAGGAACATCTGCCCTATCCCATCAGGGTGCGGGATATGCAGTCTGTCAAGATACTCATCGGCAGCCGAGGTCCAATACGGCATTGAGTCCAGAATTGTGCCGTCCACATCGAAGATTGCAGCTTTTATCTCATGATTGCCTATTTTCATAATCCTACCACCTTTTCTGCCAATTGTCTCAAATGACGTGATGCAGATATAATGTCTGATGCTGCAAAAATGCCGCTGACTACTGCTACTCCGCTTATGCCAGTTTTACTTAGCTGCAAAATATTATCACTCGCTATACCACCAATGGCAACAACCGGTATAGATACTGACTCACAAATGCTGCGAAGCATCTCCAAATTAATCGGCTTCGCATCACCTTTGGTTGTTGTCCCAAATACAGCCCCCACTCCGAGATAAGATGCCCCCTGCTGCTCCGCCAATACTGCCTGCTCTATCGTCCGAGCTGACACTCCGACTATCTTGTCCGCTCCCAATATTCTGCGAACTTCGGTCGGACTCATATCGCCCTGCCCGACATGCACACCATCGGCATCAATAGCTTTGGCAATAGATACATTGTCATTGATAATAAGCGGCACATTATAGCGATGGCACAATTGTGCAACCGAGCGTGCCTCTGCTGTAAACTCATCTTCCGACAATGATTTCTCGCGAAGCTGAATCATCGTGCATCCGCCTTGCAATGCCAACTCAATCTGGCTCTCAAGTGAACAACCCTTCAGCCACTGCCGATCAGTCACAGCATACAGCAGCAAAGATTTCCCTAATGCTTCCATAGAATATTTCATAATACCTCATTATCGAAGACATCGATAAACAAACTGATAATGATACCAACATTTTTCTTAGCTTAATTATAACAAAAACCGTAAAAAAGTCAAAGACTTTTTTACGGTTTTTTCGGCTGGTAACTTTACCCAGCATATCGCAATTCATAAATATCTTGTTTTAGATTAAACCTATCCATGAGCTGCCCCATTGGCTCGCGAAGTGCCGAACCGACCACCTCATACGACTTCCCGTCAGCACCGTCTTTGAGCAGCTCGCCGTACGGATTTATCATTATATATGTGTCTTTCATATCGTTTTCAAAGACCTGATTCAGTTCACTCGCCTGATTACGCTGAACAAATCCCTGGAATTCCGAATCCGTAACAAGCATATCCTGATTGCCTTCAAACACCTGACAACGCAAGCCTTTCCATCGCTGAACATATTTCAAATGTCTAATCCCTGCAACAAGATTTTCATTGCAGTTCGACTTGCAAATAACGGAGTTAATCTTGATTTTACAATCCGATTTACCGGACTCATTGGAAGCGTAAACATATTCGCAAATCTTCTGCAACCGCTCATTTGTCAGAATGTCGCCGGACTTTGTACATGAACCGATTGTGCGTTTCGACACATCATCAAACGAATGAACCGAAATGCCGAGCATTGACATAAACGGCAGCATTGCATCCAACTTCTCCCTGGTAAGCAGATAGCCGTTTGTTATCACGGACACTTTCAGCCCAAGCGAACATGCATACTTCATAAGTTCCGGCAAATACCTAACCAGAGTCGGCTCACCGCCTGCAAAATTAATCGCATCAAACATTGACGAATCGGCTATGTTTTTTATAACAGCCTTCTGCTCGGCAAGAGTAAGTTTCCGATGATCATCATATTTTGCAAAGCAAAACTTGCAGTGATAGTTGCATTCTTCAAGCAGGTGGAAGTTAATTTTTAATTTGTTCATAATCGCTCCTTTGTGACATTATTATTATTTACATTTATTAATAATGTTAAAAAGAGAGATAGTTGACAAAAATTTTTAAAAAAATTTTTATTCTTGTCGCCTTATTATCGCCGTTTCAATTTATCCAACTGTTCAACCAAATGTCTGTTTGCTTTCGAATCACTCATATCATACAGCCAGTTATGGTCAAAACATTCTATCGTATTTTGATTGACACTATCGCCAATCGTAAGACTGTAAAACTCGGTATTCTTATTCTGCTCTGCTTTTATCTGTTTTTGTACATCATCACTGAGATTATTCATAACGAAGTCAGAAATCATCAGCACATCTGCATTCTTCCAATCATAAAGAAAATGTAGATAAATGTGTTAGATGCCATTCTCCACATTCACTGCAATGATACACATTTAATTTTATTCCTTTTTCTTCAAAAATAATCCTTGCTCGTTTTTCAGCAGATTCTCTTGTTGAATATGCTTGCTTCAATTGTCCAATAGAATCATAACAAAAACTTCTGTGATTTGGAGTCTGTCTCTCTATTGGTGATAAATGCCAATAACCACATTTTGAACAATGATAAGCGACTTGATCATTTCCATATCTTGCCTTTACATAATCTACGGCTTGATTTGCCTCATACTCACTCTCATAGGATTTAAGTGATGATCCATCTTTCTTAAAACATATAGTACTATCAAACATAAAAACTCCTTTAATTAATTCGTTATTTAATAATAGTAACAAAAGACAGGAAAGTTGACAAAATATTTTACTTTTTTGTATTTGTTTTATTTCCAAGAGACAAGGATATATACATCAAGTATAATGTAATTTCAAATCGATACTTCTCAATTATAGGCTCATTACAACAATATGCTATATTTAAACATTTTTTTAAAAGATCTAAATACTCTGATTTTAAATATTGCTCTAAACAAAAATCAGTAAAACGTTTCTGATAACTTTTTTTAATACATCTTATTCCGTTATTCATCTCTGTTACCTCAGAAATTTTATCTTCAATATTATTTTTGGATATTTCTGGAATTACACAACTTATTATTTGATCTATACACAAATCAACTGCATTAAGATAGTATTGAATAACAAATGTATAATTGTTATCGGATTTTTTTTGTTTTACATCTGTGAAATAATCCTTAATATCAAACAACGCTTCAAGTAACTGTACTTTTGATTTCTCATCAGAGAGTAACTGTTCTATTGTTTTATGTGTTGAAAAATGCGTTTTCATATTTCGATTATTATATAAATAATAATTAGTTATATTATTCTTATTAGAAACTCTATAAACTTCATCATAATTAATCTTAAAATTATTTGTATCAGGCTCTTTATTAATATTAATATTTCTTATTCTTTTATCTGTTTCAGGAAAGACTTTTAAAGTATAAGGACGCTCTATACTTGACTCTGGATCTATCAATTGAATATAATCATTCTCCTGCTTATAATATATATTAAATCCTACATCCAATTCTCTTAATTTACTCATATTCTTCTCATGAAACTTTTTTACTTTTTTTGCCTCATTCAATGATATGTGCTGAATATAACGATTAGGCAAACAATCTAATTTTTCTTTCTGCTGTTCTCTAACCAAATTTATCGTATTATATACGCTTTCAAGACTTGAATCTTTGTAATGTAATAAAAGATACAATAAATTAACACCTATTGTTGTTGCATTGAAGCGTGAGTCCTTTTTCTTTAGTTCATTCAAATTTTTTATAAAAAAAGGTTGTGGCTTATTAAAATGTGATAGTTTCGCAACTTTATTCAATATATCATTGTAATATGTCAAATCACTTATTTGTTTTTTCTTGATTATGTGCAACACATCTTCCTTAATTTTATCGGATTGTTCTCCAGAATACGAGTTCAAAAAATCACTTAACACCATAGTAATTAATCTCATCAACAATCTTGTATCATCTTTTGGATTTGCTTTTTCATATTCCTGAGCATTGCTAATAAACTTATCTCGTTTAGTTTCATCGTTGTACTCATCTCTAAATTCATTTAGATACATTCTTCTAATTCCTTTTGTTTGAATTGGCGGAATTTTCCCCTTTTCAATTCCTTCAAATATCGGAAGTATTTCTTTATCCAAATCTTTTGTTGCTCTAATCATACTATTGTTTGGTTCGGCTTCTTTTTCACAAGTTTTATTATATATTTGTTTTTCTACATTTATTACATAAGAATAATCACAGTTAAACGCATTTGATAAAGTATTATAATCAAGTGTTTTTACTATCAAATATACAGATGACAAAATCGATTGATTATCAACAAAAATCTTATTAGAATCACATAAACTTTTCATCATAATCAATAAATCACTATCATTGTATTCTTTCAAACTTGGATTCAGATATTTGTGATTTTTTATTGACCTATTATACAATTCTTCAATTAAATAAGAATACGGAAACACAGAAAACAATGTATCATAATGTAACACAGGTATCAATAAATCAGATTCATCTTCTTCTGAAATCAGTCGATTACCTATATCACAACAAAACAGTTGTTCTGAACACCTATGCTCAAGATAATGTGCTAACATAAAAACTTTTTCAAATAATTGTTCGGATATAATTTCTTTTTCATTTAGATATTGAACATATTCACTAAATCTATCCTGTTTCTCTTTAATATCTTTATATAATTGATATTGTGATAATTCTTCTTCAAATTTATCATTTAGCAACATCATTTCTTCATAATTTTTGAAACTGTTTATCCATATTTCCATCCCTGTAATAATAACTTTATATTTCGATGGCATAGATTTTATAATATCATCTTTTTCAAATATTGAAGCCAAATTTTCAAACTTATCCTTATCTAAATCTTTAATATCAATATCATTTTCAAGCTTCTGTTTTATTTCATCAATATTATTACTATCATCTATCATATCTGATATTTTTGAACGGAGATTGCCATTCTTCAATCTCGTTTTCATTCCTGCCTTAATCATTAACTGTACTATAGGATTTTTTAGAATCCTATTTACCCAAGAAGTTTTGTCAGACAACAACCAATCTATTGGAGCAAATAATGCTTTGACAACTAAAGAAATACAATATATCAATCCGAAAGCCTTATTATTATCTCTATATTCTGAGAAATCAATATCTTGGATTATTGTATTAACTTTATTTATTATTTCATCTCTATCATAAGTTTTATCAATAATTGAATATAACTCTATTATCTCTTTTTCCAAATCATCTAAATTATTCATTGTTACACTCCTGTATCTTTTAAGCATTCCTTTTCACAAACTTTCAACCACTTTTATCATCATCTTCATCAGTCTCGGCTTTTTTTAGTTCTTTAATCTCCACCCTGTTTTTCAATTTATCCCACAACCGATTTATCACTTTATTATAAGTACTTTTGTCCAAATCATAATCATTCGCAACATCTTTCTGCTACCTGTTGGGATTTTTATGTAAGGCTTCATATTCTGCAACAGAAAAAAACTTATGACCGACAAGATCAGTTTTCGAGAAACCACACGCCTTTACCAACGCATGCGTAATAATCGCTTTATGCGATTCCGAGAACTCTTTTTTGTCAATCTCTTTAAAAATGTTACTTTTGACTTTTTCGGAATTCGACGAACTCTCATCAATGTCATTAAGTCTGTCATCTGCTGTTTTATCAAACCGAGATTTTTCCTGGCCATCCTGAGCTTTGTAATACTCGGGAACTCGCCTAATCATCCACCCTTTAACCTTCTCATCATTAGCATTTCCCTTTAACCTGGCTATTGTTTTATCCGTTATCTCTTTATCAATATTAGTCATTCCTCCGAAATCATCCTTAATTCTCTCTTTCTGACATTCTAACTTAAACATATTTTTTAGGCTCTTGTTCATGTAATGGATAAAATCAATATCTTTACTTTCATCAAAGCACAAAAGGCAATCCTGTACGACTTTCATAATCTTATATGAAAAAGAATTCTCTTCCATATATTTCTTGTATAAAATCATTGCATATTTAAACACCAGAACGGCCAAATCTGCCGAAAGTTTTTGCCATTCAACGGAATGACTGTTTCGTTCAATCTCATAAGCATCCTTGCCGTGCTTTTCTTCTTTAGAAAGTTTTCTGCAATCAATATTTCTTTTCTCACCCAAAGCAAATATTTCTGACGATATTTTTCTAATCTTAGCTTCTAATTCTTCAATAGTATCTGCCATTCTGTCACCGCCTTACAGTGCAAAGAACTCATCCAATGCCTCTAACGCATCTTCACCACTGTCTGCCGTCATAACATTTGTCAGATTATTCAGATAATACAGCGATGTAACATCGTAGAGTTCAGGATTAATCGCTTTACCATTGACAAACTCAACTTTACCATAGATGATACTGCGAATATCGGCATTAAAAAACTTCTCTGCAAAATTCAAAACGCACATCAATATCATCGGGATAAGCCGCGGTCCGTAAGTCATATCAACGAACAATTCACAATTCTGTTCAATTTGTGCAAGCATTTCGCGATACCGTGTCTCATGATTTTCTTTAGTCTCTTTAAAGTCACTCTCAATCACTTCATAATCAATCTTTGCTCCAATATTGGCATTAATTCCATTAAGTTCTTCCTTATATATATTAATATTTTCATTAGAACTGTCTTTTTTATTGTTATCAATGGGATTTGATTTTATCAATACAACTTTGACTTCATCACCTTTGTGAAGTTTCTCCGCAAGAATGGCATTAATCGGATAAATTACAGCCTTATTATATCCACACTCTGCATTGCCTGTATTTGAATAGTTTTGCGGGCTTAATTCAGTTCTGCTTTTCATTGACAAACAGCAAAAAACAATCTTCTTCATTTTATATCTCCTAAAATATGATTATTACAATTCAATTTTTCCCTCATCCACTTATATAATAGTATCACAATTCCACAAAGTTGACAAAAAAAATGAGATTTCCTTACGGAAATCTCATTTTTTTTACCATATCCAATTTACTTCTGTTCCAGCATCAATGTCTTGGTCGGAGCGTCGCAGACCTCAGTCGGTCCGTAGTACTGGATCGCACCCGGGAAGAGGTACGAAGTATTAAGTGCCCAATCGCAGCGATACTTCGCATATTCTTTATACGGAGCACCGTCAAGCTCAACGAGAGCCTTCTTGATAACAGGCTTCTGCTCGCCGTGTCGCTGCTCCATGTTGAACATCATTGATGTCGGGATACCGCCCGGGATCCACTGAGCAGCAGGCTTAGCCAGATTCTTGATCGATGACATATAACCTGTCAGACCGGCAGCGATGAGTAAGAATGCTACATAGCCGAGTGAGTAGCAGTAGTCGGCATCGAAATTAGACGGAGCGGAGCATCGTCCTTCGTAACCGAAGAAGTGGTTAAGACCTGAGAATTTACCTTTATATTTGCCTTCTGCTTTGAGAGCGGCGAGTTTGTTGCCAACCATCTCGATAAGCAGTTTCTCGGTCTCGATTCGTGAAACCTGAACATTGCCGTGCGGATCTCGATCCATGCACAGCTGAGCCTTGATAGCAGCAGGCAGTGAGTTAAATGCACTTGCTGAAGCGGCTGTCAGATTCTTTGCAATCCACGCTGTCTGATCTGCAGGAGCAACCTTAGCGAACTCGTCAGCTTTCTTAGCCAGCAGGTCATTGAGCTCTGCGATGAGGACTTTCATCTCAGGGATAAACTCGATGAGTCCTTCAGGAATGAGGATTACACCGAAGTTATCGCCTTTCTCGGCTCGCTTAACAACGATGTCAACAATCTCATCTACAACCTGAGTCAGAGTCTTCTGCTCCTTCTCAACTTCCTCGGAAATAATAGCCCAGTTAGGCTGAGTCTGCAAAGCACATTCCAGACAAATGTGAGAAGCGGATCGTCCCATCAGCTTAATGAAGTGATAATATTTCTTGGCAGAATTGGCATCTCGCTCAATGTTGCCGATAAGTTCAGAGTAAACCTTAGTAGCTGTGTCGAAACCGAATGAAGTCTCGATATGCTCATTCTTGAGGTCACCGTCGATTGTCTTAGGACAGCCGATAACCTGAATAGCCTCGCCCTTGCTCTTGTAATATTCTGCCATCAATGCGGCATTTGTATTGGAATCATCACCGCCGATAATAACAACGGCACTGATACCGAGTTTCTTGCAAACAGCCAGTGACTTGTTGAACTGCTCCTCAGTCTCCAGCTTTGTTCGGCCTGAACCGATAATGTCGAAACCTCCTGTATTTCGATAAGCATCGATGAAATCAGAAGTAATCTCAACATACTCGCCTTCGATAATTCCGCTCGGACCGCCGAGGAAACCATACAGTTTAGAATCCTTATTGCCGGCCTTGATACCGTCGAACAAACCTGCGATAACATTGTGTCCGCCCGGAGCCTGTCCGCCTGAGAGAATTACACCGACATTGATCTTGTCATTTGCTTTGGCATTGCTGCCCTTCTCGAATGAAGCAACCGGCATGCCGTAAGTGCCTTTAAGCAAAGCCTTCAATGCAGCCTGATCAGCTACGGACTCTGTAGGTTTGCCCAATTTTACAACGATGTCAGCAACATTGCCCTTAACTGCCTCAGGCAGCTTCGGCTGATACTGAAATCTTGCTTTCTGCAAAGCAGATATTTTTTCCATATATAACTCCTTGTCCGTTATAGAATGTTTTTAGATTGATGAATTATTATATCATTTAATGCAAGAATTTTCAATCATTTTACGATAAAAAAATCGGATTTTTGATGAATCCGATTTTTTTGTTTTACATTATTTTATTCCGTATAAACAAACTGATACACTGCCGGCTCGCTCAGCGGACTGACATTTTCTGAGATATTCAGATACATACTGTCAGCTGCTTTAACCCAAAAGTAATATTGTCCGCTCTCTGATAATTCGACAAGAGCAAAGCCTTTCACTCCGCTGTCTTTGCCATCATCGCTTTTATTCAAGACTGCCGTCGAAGGATCATTTTCTCTGCTATAATAGACAAAATAATACTTATCATTGCCGGCATCATCCCAGCTGACTTTAACCGTATTCGATTCGGTATAGTCCGCAACATCTATACCTGTCGGCTTATCAATCGTAACAGATATATACTCAAAATTTAATCTGCCGCCGGCATTGCTGCTGGTATTAATCCCATCAGATGCCTGCACCCAAAAGTAATAATAGCCACTCTCCGACAAAACCGTTTTGCTTCCGACATTACCTGATGTAACATTCTCGGCAATTCTGATCGCAGTACCGTTAGTCATATCAGCGCCATTCTTACCATAGTAAACGGAATATGTAAGTACAGAGTCGGACACAGCATCAGTCCAGGTAATCCTCACTTCGTTATTGACCGGCGTATCAGCAACAGTCACATTTGTCGGAGCAGCCACTGTCACAGGTGCTGCTGCCGGAGTATTTTCATTCTCCGAAGCAGGCTGAGTACATCCAAGCATCATGCACATTGTTGCCAACCACATCATTCCATTAATCGATTTGTTCATTGATCACTCCTGAAAAAAAATAGTATTACTTTCCTAATGCTTATTAGGAAGATTCATTTATATTGTTCTGTCAAGAACAATATAAATGTGGTATACCACATTTTTTTTCAGGATTTTTTGTCAATACACCACAGCAATCTTCTCTTTCGGCATTCTGCC
>JAFYAI010000093.1 GCA_017540815.1 Spirochaetales bacterium | reverse complement strand
GAAGTGTCTGCATTACAGAATTAAAAGGGTATCAGGAAACTTCCGGCGAGCCTGTGTTTCAGCCACGCCGCCCGAACAGCCGTTTAGACAAGGTCCGGCATATGTTTCAGAAGATAATGTAACGTCCTGCGCAATGCAAGCTGATATGACTAAACCTTTCTGAACCCGCACGTTCAGAAAGGTTTTTCATTTATAAGCTGTTGTTTCCTATATATCGGCAATTACGGCTTTTCTTTTTATCTGAAATAATTGGTTATGATACGACTAAAAATCTGGATTCTGTAAATAAAAATCAAAGCGTTCTGTACTTTTTTCATAATATTCTTCTTCGTATTCATGAGTAAATAGTACTTGTGGATACTTTCATGGATTTTGCTATCTGCTTGACTTTTTCACTATCAAGATAGCGTTTAATGGCTTTCTTCTTTTTGTACTCTGAGTACTTCTTCATTATTACTATTCCTTTTTTGAATTTGCCTGCTCATGGCATCCTGAGCGGACATAGTAATAATTATAGCATATCTTAAAGAATAATCAAACCTAAAACACTTCAATAATATTCCTTGAATCATAGTTATCTGTATGATATAATAAAGAAAACAACTACGGAATCAGGTGAAACAATGAACAGCATAGGCATATATGCCAGTAGGTATAACTTCATTAAAGGTGTACTTATCGACTACTTTGGAAAGAGGCGAAAATAAATGAGTGAGATAGATAAACTGAGACGAGCAAAGCTATATATGGACAAGCTCTCCGGTGGCGTTGATCCGAATTCGGGAATGCGTGTTCATGAAGACGATATTGTTCGTGATAGTCGTGTTATAGCCTGTTTTGAGTATATTTCCAGAGTGCTTGAATGGGAGATAGAATCGTTTGAGAACAGACCTGCGGCTCCGGAAAAGCAAAGACGCAGACAAGTTTTCATAAATGATGATCAGTTTTCGCAGTTGCAGCTTAATTACGGAGAATGTAAGGAAGTTTTTGAGAAAAAGTTTCCATCCAAAATTGATCAATTAGAACTATTCTTCAATGGAATTAAATTTGAAGAATTTCATAGTCCGGAAGAGATAGACGAAGATAAATATCCGCAAATTAGAGATATAAAAGACTTGCCTATTCTTGTATCTGCAATTCTATCTGATGCAGATATACTGCTTACAGGTGATAAAGATTTTGAAGATATTAAGATTGACAAACCTTTGATTTTTACACCGTCAAAATATTTTGATTTATTAGAAAATAAATTTTAATGTAAATTCTCCTTGCAAATTCAAATTTTTCTACTATAATATAATAGAATATCGTGAGTGCCGTAGGCACGAACAAATCCGTGTGACAATATTCAAGGAGGTTTCTTATATGCGTAATGTTTTAGCTCTAATTTTAGGCGGCGGTCAGGGAACAAGGTTATTTCCTCTGACGAAAGATCGATCGAAGCCGGCAGTCCCGATCGGCGGCAAATATCGTCTGATAGATATACCTATCAGCAACTGTCTGAACTCCGACATTAATCAGATATATATCCTGACGCAGTTTAACTCCGCGTCTCTGAATAAGCATATCAATCAGACTTATCGGTTTGACAACTTCCACCGCGGGTTTGTAGACATCTTGGCGGCGGAGCAGAGTATAGACAACCGCGACTGGTATCAGGGCACAGCCGATGCAGTTCGTAAGAATCTCAAACACATTTTGGCATTCTACGATATAAGCCATGTGCTGATCCTTAGCGGCGATCAGATATACAAGATGGACTTCCGACAGCTGTTCGACTTCCATACGCAGCTCGGAGCTGATCTGTCTATCCCTGTCCTGCCTGTGACTCGCGAAGAAGCAGGCGGATTCGGCATTGTCAAAGTCGAAGACAATCTCATCACGCAGTTCGTCGAGAAACCTAAGGATGCGTCTGTCCTTGACAAAATGTCATCAGCCGATATGATCGCCAAGACATTCCCCAATGTTACAAACAAGCCGTTCCTCGCAAGTATGGGTATATATCTGTTTAATATCAAGATCCTTCTCGATGCACTTGATACGACATTCACAGACTTCGGCAAAGATATAATACCGAGTCTTATCAAGAATGTGAAAGTCGGCGGATTTCTCTATAACGACTATTGGGAAGATGTCGGAACGATCAAGTCATTCCTCAAAGCCAATCTGGAGCTGGCCCGTTGGAAACCAAAAACGGAACAGCAGTTCGACTTCTACAATGCTCAGATCTACACGCATGCCCGCTACCTGCCGGCATCGAAGATTAACCGGTGTGACCTTGACAACTCGCTCGTCGCTGACGGCAGTGAGATCATAAGTGCAGTTCTACATAACTCGATCATCGGTGTCCGCAGCATTATAGGTCAGGATGTGACTAGCGAAGACAGCTATGTGATGGGAGCGGATTATTATGAAGATCTTGCCGGGCTGGAGTATAATAAAGCTCACGGGGTGATCAACATCGGCATAGGCGATGGCTGTATTATTAAAAATGCGATTATAGATAAGAATGCCCGCATCGGTGAGAATTGCAGACTCATCAACGAGAAAAACCTCGATAACTGTGACGGCGACGGCTGGTATATCCGCGACGGGATTATCATTGTGCCTAAAAATGCTGTAATCAAACCGGGAACAAGAGTGTAATTCATAATGCATAATTCATAATGCATAATTAAAAATCCGAAAAAATCTGTTGATTTTTTCGGATTTTTTGTTATAATTAGTATTATGGGCATAGAAAAGTTAGACAATTTTATCAAAACTTATTATAACAATGCACAAGCATTTCAGTCGCTGTTTGATCCGTATTATGATCCAAGTGATGTGATTCGGACTAGTAAAACGCCGAATCAAACAAAAGGTATAATAGGCAACATATTAGGCGGATTAGAGATTCGCGGATTCGGGATGACAGGGGAGATGGATCGCCGCCTGCTGAAAAAACTTGTCGAATTTGAGAATGCTAAAACATTCAGTCAGTATCTGTTCTTCCTGATAGATGTCAAGAAACTCAAACCGTCCGAAGTATATAAGCATGCACTGATTGACAGACGGACATTCTCCAAGATTAAGTCTGACGAACAGTATCACCCAACGAAACTCACCGCACTTGCATTCTGCATTGGTCTTAAACTCTCACTTGACGAGTCGAAAGAACTCCTGTCGCGAGCCGGTTACTCATTCTCGCCCTGCGATAAAACTGACCTTATCTTCTCATTCTTCCTTGAAGAAAAATATTATGATATTGATCAGATCAATGTTACATTAGCAGAGCATGGGCTGCAAACAATGTGAGTGAAGAAATAAGCAGAAGAAATTAAAACATCCGAAAAAATCAACAGATGTTTTCGGATGTTTTGGACAATTCAAATTCTATTCCTCAAATGGAGATCGCCGCAACAGTCTAATCATACTTCTATATGACTATAGCAAAAAACTCATTATGCCGACTTCTCAAACTCAATAATCGACACTTGCTCCATTCTCTGCTTAGCCTCAGCAATTATCCGTTCTATCTGTTGAATTATATCACCGGTGAACATCACCTCGTCACAATGTTCGCACTTATAGCAAGGGATATTCCTTATTACTAAAACACCATTGCCTAACTCTATAGCCTCAGTTGTCCTGCTCTGATAAGCATTATTTCCGCATCGCATACATTTCATTGTGACACCCTCTTTCTTGTTTTCAAATTCGATTCCCATTTGTCCAAACTTGGTTTATATGCCGTAATCAAATAAATCTTACCTTCATCCATAGATAATTATAACAAAAAACAGAAAAAAGTCAAAGACTTTTTTCTGTTTTTCAAAGTTCGCCGACGGCTTTTTCGTCCGTGAGCCGTCGGCATCCCCCGCATCCTGCGTTCGGGCTCATCGGCGGTTATTCCGTCCATGGACCGCCGATATACCCCGCATCCTGCGGGGCAAAAAATCAAAGATAAATTTATAAAAAAACGAGTATGAGCCGCCTTCGGCGGCTCATACTCGTTTTTCTTATTTCAAATATCATTTAACATAACCATTTTTGCAAAAAATTAAAATTTGGTAACGTTAAGTTGCATTTTTATAAAAAATATGATACAATTATATCAATAACAAGGGGTCAAAAATGCAGCTGTTTTCTCGTGAAAATTATCTGAAAAAAATCCGAGGCTTTTATCACGACGACGATTTAATCAAAGTTATCACAGGTGTCCGCCGATGTGGAAAATCCAGTTTATTTCAGATGATAATCTCGGAACTGCAAACACAAGGCATCCAGAATGAAAATATCATTAATATCGACCTTGATAAACGCGGTTATAAAAATATCAGAACAGCCGACGCATTGGAGAAACTCATCGAGGAATCCGACAAAGTAAACGGATTGAAATACCTGTTCATTGATGAGATACAGAATGTTAAAGGCTTCGAGGAAGTCATTAATGCTTTCCGCACGGAAGGCGGTTGGTCTATTTTTATCACAGGTTCTAATTCATATCTTTTAAGCGGCGAGATTATGACTAAACTCACCGGACGCTATCTGGAATTTGAGATGTATCCGCTGAGTTTTGAAGAATATGAAAAAATGAAAACATTCTATAAGAAACCTATCAATCCCAATCCGATACAGGAACTTAACAACTACATTCTTGAAGGCGGATTTCCGAGAGCGATTTTTTATGATAACCTCGCCGATAAACGCCATTATACACAAAGTGTAATCAGCGAAATATTTGAGAAAGACATTCGCCGCAGAATTAAGATTCGCAATAAGACGAGTTTCGAGATTGTTCGTAAATATATCATAAATAACTTCGGTGCAACAACAAGCCTAAACAGTCTCTGCAAATCACTTCATGCTAACGGAATGGCGATAAGCAAAGCAACTGTTTCTCGTTACATCAAGGCTCTTGTTGATGCCAAGATTCTCTGCGAATGTCAGAGATTCGACCTCAAGTCTAAAAGGTCTCTATCTGGTGAGAAAAAATACTACCTCGCTGACTTAAGTTTCTATTATGCTGACAATACCGATAATCAGATAAATTACGGTCCTGTGCTGGAGAATATTGTTTTTATCTATACGAAATCGCACGATTACTCAGTTAGTGTCGGACGCATTGGCAAATTTGAATGTGATTTCATAATTCGTGATACGGCAATGAACTATGCGTATATTCAGACATCATACACTATTTTGTCAAACAGAGAAACCGAAGACCGAGAATATCGTCCTTTGGAAATGATCAAAGACAACTATCCAAAATATGTCATCACAACTGATTTTCTCATGCAGCGACGAAACGGCATTCAACATGTCAATCTGATGGATTTTATCAAAAACGGAAAAGACTTCTGATCATCTTCAACTGCGTTAAATAGCGTTTAACGCAACCATTTTTGCAATTTTTTCAAATTCGGTAATGTTAAATGGTGTTTAACTAAAAAAAATAGATAATGAATCACCTACTGTGCCACACCATCTATTTTTGAACAATTGCAGATTTGAGCCTCGTGAGCATTTGAAGATAACCATCCTCAATCCAGCGGAGCGTTGGAGACGGTGACTTCTATCTTCGTTTTTTGCATATTTCTTTGCACATATTCTTTAATAACATTGGGTTTGCTGACTTTCGGACCAACGATTATTTTCTCCAAAAAGTTTTTATTGTTATTTATTTGCAAATAATTTTTATACAGCACTTTATTTGAATCTTCTTCTATATCATCATCAAAAGGATTGCAAACTTCCAATATTCTGCACTCTTTCTCATCTGCAAAGTCCGATGACTTAATACAATATCTTAGCTGATATAATATCTTCATTGCAATTTTTTTCTCTTCATCGGTTTTTAACTCATTAATAGCATCAAATAACTTCTTAAATGAATATCGCAGACGATTTTGTGTTTGTTCCTTCTTTTCGCTGTCTTTATATTCATTCCAATCATCCTTTTTATTACCATTTTCATTTTTATTATCATTCAAATCTATGATATAAGCCTCCAACTCCTCTTTGTCGGGAAAATAAAATAATCTGTTTTTTGCTTCATCATAATATAAAATCCAGATTAATGGCTCTCGATTTGCAGAAAAAGGCTTTGTTTCTGCATTACCTAAACCACATATATTACCTTCTATCGCTGCTAAATTCGTATTAAAGAATGTCTTGTTAAACACAAAAGAAATACCTGTTGCTTCTTCTCCATTTTCCTTGCCATACAACCGAAACATTGTCAAGTCGTCTTCCTTGCGAGTAAAAGATGTCTGAACTGCTACATAATCATTCTCTTTACAGTCTATATTGAAATTTATCCCATTTTTCTGGAAAATAATTGGCAGCACAGCTCCTTCTATTTTATCGTTTACATTGGATAATGACATCTTAGCGATATGATATTTCCCATTTATTAAATTCAAAGCTGTCTCTTTAGAGGTATAATAACTAAAACGATCGACTTTATCATCATCCTTGATCATCAACATAATTAAAATGATCTGAGTCCAAAACCATATACGATTATAACGCTCTAATGTCATTTTATCAGAATCATGAACAGATGACATTAAATTCTTAAAATATAAATCTTTATTGGATAATTTTGACATATTCTCTACTCCAATCAAAACATCCGGGGCAAAATTTAATTTCTCTGAATATTTAATCATATAATACAAGAACTCATACTTAGTGATATGATTCAAACTTTTGTTTACTGTCTCCCAATCAAATGATTTAGTTTCTTCTTTGTAAACATCATAAAACCAATAATCACGACAAAGATTTTTTTTAAACTCACTATCATTTAACAAATGTATTTCTTCAAGTGCGGCTTTTTTCTTTTCATCATTATCAGCCATAATGCAACTAAGATAATACAAATGACAATATAAAAATTGCAACCTAAAATTTGGCAAATCTTTATTTTCGACTTCATCTTCATACAAAGACATCACTTCTTTATACTCACCAAGATAATACAAACACTCTATTTTATAACCTATTATTTTTGAGTATTCTTCAGAATCACTCGGAATATTCTTACTCTTATCCAAAATGTCGTTTATATAATCAATCCCTTCTTTATATTTCTTTTCTTCGATATATATTTTAGCTCTCAGAGCATGATAACGATCTTTTAAATCATCTTTATATCTCTCCAATAACTCCAGAGCTTTAGCCGTGTGTTTTTCACGAAAAAATAATACAAATTTTAATCTGATATAAGTTTTAAGCGATATACTCTTTTTTTGAAAAAGCACATCCAATTCTTCATGCAATGAGCTATCATCATCATCATCATCATTAGCATTATCAATTTTTTCAAGAAATTTATCTAATGTATTACAATTCATTTTTTGAAATTTATTTACAATTTTTTCAACATTATTAGCATCGACTTTATCTATAACAATTTCATTATCAATTTGCATATCTTCATTTTCTTCACCTACCATCTCTTCTTCATTAAAAATTATCTCATTATCCGTTCCCATTTTTAACCTCTTTATACCTCTCCCAAAATCCGCCCCGGCAACGCCGGGGCTAATTACGCACTATGCATTATGCATTATGAATTATGAATTATTCAAACTCCTTCCCCTCTATCTTATCCGCATAACTGCTCCAACCACTTGCTGCCTTATACGCATCAACCGAATCTGTCGGCACATATATAGTTGTCAATGCTGAGCAACCGGCTAACATATAACTTCCAAAAGTCGGCGGTGTTGTCGCTTTGACATTCAATGTTGTCAATACGCTGCAGTTATTGAATGCCCCCTCGCCTATGCTCATCACACTCTTAGGTATCGTCACACTCGTCAATCCGTTGCAATTCTGGAATGCACGCTCGCCTATACTTGTCACAGAAAAAGTATTTCCTGCTGTCACTGTCGTAGGTATCACAACATCGCCCGAATATGAAGTAATTGATATAAATACAGAACTTTTATTCAATACATTATAATTGATATTATCTTTCGTAAAATATAATCCTGTACTGCTAAAATCTGCATCAGATTCTATCGTCACACTCGTGATACTGTGACAGCCAAAGAATGCAATTATCCCTATGCTCGTCACGCTGTCTGGTATCGTCAGACTCGTCAGATTGCTACAACCCCTGAATGCATATTGTTTTATCTCAGTCACTGTATTAGGGATTACCAAGTCCGTCACTATTCCTCCGTTAATATACAGATTATGTGCATAATACAACGGATTAGACCATTCATCACCAAATGAAATGTCGCACCAATCGGCTATCGTTCCTGTATAATCTACTCTTGTCAGACCACTACAGTTTCGGAACGCACAACCACCTATACTCGTCACACTGTCGGGTATCGTCACACTCGTCAATCCGCTGCAGCCACTAAATGCACTTCCTCCTATGCTCGTCACGCTATCTGGTATCGTCACACTCGTCAATCCGTTGCAGCCATTGAATGCATTGCTGCCTATGCTGGTCACTCCGTTCGGCATCGTAAGTGAAGTTATGTCTTTATCAACATTACTAATCTCCAATCCGATGATTTCATCACCTGAATAAAGATATTTTAGATCATAATTCGTTCCTACCTGTCTAAATGAATAGCCTGCTTTGCCTAATGCCTTAGCACCATCTGAATCCATTACCGCATATTTCGTCGCAGGGCAATTATAAAATGCACACTCTCCAATACTTGTTACATTTTCGCCTATCGTGATACTATTCAATCCACTGCAATTATAAAATGTACCATACTTCAAACTGCCACCTGTTACCGTCACACTCTTCAGTGAACTTGGTATATAAAATGTTGCATAACTCGATGTAGAATAATACTGCTTTGTTGATGTTCCGCCATCATAACTTAATATTCCAGCAAAAATATATCCAAACAATGTCGTATTGCTTGCTTCTGTTACCTCTGCACTGCCACCAACAAACGGTATAGTTAAACCAGTCAATCCATTGCAGCCATAGAATGATCCACCACAAATAGTCTTCACACTGTCCAACACCGTATATTCTCCGCTATATGATTTCGGCATATAAGCAAATATATGAGCATTATATACAGGTTCTTTCAGATTAATACAGCCTTCAAATGTTTGACTGTATATACTCGTCACACTGTCAGGAATCGTTATACTCGTCAGTCCGCTGCAATTATGGAATGCATCCATACCTATGCTCGTCACACTATCAGGTATCATCACACTCGTCAAGCCAGTGCAATTTAAAAATGCATCTTGATTTATTGTTGTTACTCCATTAGGTATAATAAGTGAAGTTATGTCTTTATCAACATTACTAATCTCTAATCCGATGATTTCATCACCTGAATAAAGATATTTTAGATCATATTTCGTTCCTACTTGTCTAAAAGAATAGCCAGCTTTGCTTAATGCCTTTGCACCATCTGAATCTATTCTGGCATATCTGACAGCATCACAATAATCAAACGCAGATGCACCAACACTCGAAATACTGTCAGGTATTGTGATACTCGCAAGATCTATGCAAGCATAGAATGATTTATCCCCGATACTCGTTCCACTAGTTAAGATGACATCTTTCAAAGATTTAGGAACATAATGCCCATCATAAAATAAACTTATAAAAGATCCTATAGACGGGAGTGTTATACTTATCAATCCGCCACAATCACGGAATGCATAGTTTCCAATACTCGTTACACTATCTGGTATTGTTACACTTGTCAAGCCATTGCAATTATAAAATGCTCCTTCTCCAATACTCGTCACACCATTTGGTATTGTTACACTTGTCAAGCCACTGCAATTATAAAATGCACTTTGACCTATACTTGTTACTCCATTAGGTATTCTCATACTTGTCAAGCCACTGCAATTATAGAATGCTTTTTGACCTATATTAGTTACACTGTCCGATATTGTGACATTTGTCAGACCACCGCAGTCTTTAAATGCATACTCGCCTATGCTTGTTCCGCCTGTAATTATAACTTCTTTCAGAGACGGCGGAATAGCAGAGATGTCAGATCCGAATATCTTATAAAACCGTGCATTATCACCTGTCGCAGTAGGAGATAATCCGACAAACGGTATAGTTATACTTGTCAATTTATCACAACCACTGAATACACTTTCAGCTATGCTCGTCACATTATTCGGCATCGTAAATGATGTAATATCTTTATCAACACTGGCAAGCTCTATTCCGCTGATCTCATCTCCCGAATACAGATATTTTAGATCATAGTTTGCTCCAATAGGTCTGAATGAATACCCTGCTTTGCTTAATGCCTTCGCACCATCAGAATCCAAACTTGCATATCTGATTGCAGGACAATTAGAGAATGCACCGCTGTCTATGCTCGTCAAACTATCCGGTATCGTAATACTCGTCAAGCCGATGCAGCCATTGAATGCATCTCTGCTTATACTCGTAACGCTGTCAGGTATTGTTACACTCGTCAGACCGCTGCAGTCTCTGAATGTTTCTATGCCTATACTCGTTACACTGTTCGGTATTGTAATACTCGTCAGACCGCTGCAGCCACTGAATGTATACTGTCCTATACTCGTCACACTGTCTGGAATCTCTATATTATTCAATCCGCTGCAATTTTGGAATGCATTCCGACCTATGCTCGTCACACCGTTCGGTATTACAGTATTGTTACATCCTCTTATCAATTTATTTGTAGATGTTTCTATTATTGCATTACAGTTATTACGACTGTCATATATAGTATTATTTGCATCAACATTAATACTCGTCAATCCGTTGCAGTCTTGAAATGCATTACTTGCAATACTAGTCACACCATTTCCTATCGTCACACTCGTAAGACTGCTACAGTTTTTAAATGCAATTTCTCCTATGCTCGTCACGCTATTAGATATAGTTACGCTCGTCAGACTACTACAGTTTTTAAATGTAGCATTTTTTATCTCTATTACAGTATCAGGGATTATCAAATCTATTACTATTTCTTCATTAATATATAAACTATACGGATTAGGAAAATTAGTTCCGCATCCCAATTCACACCATTTTTCTATCGTTCCGATAAAACCAACACTCGTCAATCCACTGCAACCAATAAATGATTTATTGAGGATGTGTATCACACTATTTGGTATTGTTATGCTCATCAAACTACTGCAATTAGAAAACGCACCATATAATATATATTCACCACCGGTAACAATTACAGTTTTTAACATTGCAGGAATATAATAGCTAACAGGTTTATCATAATCCGAACCTAAAATATTATTATGATATGTTTGAAATGCTTCTATTCCACCAGTATAACGACCTGTTCCGAAGATATAACCGAATGGATACTGATATATATCATCAGGTGTATTTGCTTTATTTCCAATAAAGGGTATTGTGATACACTCAAGATTACTACATCCACTGAATGCTCCTGATGCAATACTAGACACACTGTTTGGTATCACAATATTTTTAAAGCAACTGCCGCCTCTGAACGTATATTCTTTTATCTCAGTAACTGTATCTGGAATTATCAAATCTGTTACTAATTTCCCATCAATATACAGATTATGAGCATAACACAACGGATTAGCATATTCAGCACTAAATGAAATGTCACACCAATCGGCTATCGTTCCTGTATAATCTACTCTCGTCAAACCGCTGCAGTTACAGAATGCCAAGCCGCCAATGCTCCTCACATTAACTGGTATCGTCACACTCGTCAGCCCGCTGCAGCCATAAAATGCACTGTCACCTATACTCGTCAGTCCACCACATTCCGACAAGTCAAGATTAATCCTAAGAGTTGGATTTGCTTGCAATAGATCCTTAACAGAAGACAAACTCGGATTACTGTCAGTGATAATAACATGATACGGACCGCATAACGGCTTGAATCTCGCCAATACTTCCGCCAAATGTTCAACCGATGTTCTGAACACATCATCTATAGTTTTGTAGTCCAGCCAATACTCTCTGTCGCCGGTGCTGTCATAATCAATAAGAACAGCCTGCTCACCTGTAAGAGCGGCATTATCATACCAGCCATAGACAATCTCACCGTTACTTACATTGAACAATGATTCATCAGGTAGGTTGATTTGATCCCATACAGTATATTTGGTCGGCAATATATAATCCGCCGTAAGATCCATGTCTCCGATATGATAGATGATCGTATAATAATTGTTCAGCGTATCGAATGACATAGTTCCGGCAGACAAGCATCCTGCACCGACACGCACCATAACAACCTGACTATTTATAGGAGTTGTATCATTCTCATTTTGATACAAACGAACATACAGCCGATAGAATCCTTTCTGTAGATTAGATACTTTATAGACTGCTTCGCTTTTTTCGGCATCGTCGCTGCAGTCAGATAATGTAAACACCTGACGATTAGCTTCTTCTCCGTCGCTTAGATTTTGAAGGATAGCACAGACTGCCGCTGCTCCGTTTCGCGGACAGCGTATCCTCACTGCTACATCACCTACTCCGTCTTCTGCTTCATGCAATGTAAAAGCGATAGAGTTATTTCCTACTGAGATTGTTTTGCCGCTGACTGAACCTGACAGCACAAGATAGCCGTTTCTTTTTGCCAACAGTGTGAAGTCCCAAGTTCCCATCATTATCTCACATCTGAGATTCAGCAGTTCGGAATATGAGAATTCACCAAAGTTTTGTTCTTTGCCGTTTCTGACACCACTCAGATCATAAGACAGATCTTCCAATACAGTATTATCCTGCGGCAGAATAGATCTGCCTGTTTGCTGTTCTAAACTTACCGACAGATATGCTTTCTGTTCTGACTGATTTTGAGCAGGAGACTCATTCTCAGCAGTAGCAGGTATCATATTATCACAAGATATTGTAAGGATTGCTCCGATTATCATTATCCATATAAAATACTTCTTCATTGTTTGCTCCTTTTAGTATGATTTCGTCATTGTGAATTCTGTCTGTGCAGAATATCCGTCAGTTCCTGTCCAATACATCACAGTCACAGAATGATGACCGCCAAGCAGCGAATCATAATCAGGTGAATATGTCACACTTTCAGACAAGACAGTCTCTCCATCAAGATACCAAGTGCAGTTCTCTGCCTCTATCGTAGCGGCAGGACTGCTCACAGTAAACTGTTTGAGCATATCATCATAATCAATAGTCAACTCCAACTCATCATAAGTGATAATCTGTTTGTCAACCGTGATAACAGATGTTCCAGCCGTCCATTTTGCATACAGTGTTATATTTGCCGCTGCATCATTCGCTGCTAATACAGTAACACTCTCACCGGCACACTGCGAGTCAAGATACCAACCGTCGAACCGATACCCATCTCTTTGCGGTGATATAAGAGTAGTTTCTTCATTATAAATATGTGTTGCAGGTGGTGTTCCGTTCCATTCTCCGCTGAATGCAGCATCATCTTTATCTCTATACGAGATAGTATAAGTCATTACTGTCCATTCAGCATAGAGTGTTGTATCATTTGTCAGATCCCATTTCGCAGTACCTGTGCCGTCTCCATTGATATATCTCGTTCCTTGTCCTTTCTTCTCTGTCCAATATCCGCAGAATGTCCAACCCGTTTTCGACGGCTTAGTTTGCAGCAAAGGCATCAGACTGTCGAATGTTGCAGTCACTGTTTTATCTCCACTTACATCACCATCGTTATACAATGTGACAGTATAAGTATTACCATTCCATTTTGCCCAAAGTATCACATCATCAAAACGCTGACCAACATTCCATCCAGAGATGCTTTTGTCCGCTGTGACATCATTTATAACTTCATACCATCCGTCGAATGTCCAGCCGCTCTTACTGAGATTATTCAACACAATCGTATCAGTTTCTTTAAATGAATTTTTATTCGGATTATTCACTCCTTTTGTATTGCGATATATAATTGAATAGGCTTCTTTTTCTATCCAGATAGCATAGAGCGTAACAATTGTGCCATCAACTTTAGACAAATCAGAAACCTCTTTGCCTTCATTATATGAACTGCCACTGTCATCACTTACATCATTCCAATGACTGAATTTCTTTCCCAATGGTGCATTAAATTTATTCTGCGGTATAGCCTTTTTTTCCGCTGTCTTTAGGACAATACTCTCCATGCTGCCGTTTCCACCATTACCATTAAACTCTATGACATACTGAATTGTAGTCGTTGTTACTTCTGAAACTTCAGCACTCCCAACTTGTTCTGTTTCACAAGCAAACAAGCCTAACACCATCATCACCATTGTGATAAACCCAATAATCTTCTTCATCTGCTTACTCTCCTTTTTACTCTTGGATCAGCCGTTAATATACATATATATCAGGCAACCCATATCCCTCTTTTTTTACTCGCTGCTTATATACTCTCCTACATTTCAGAAATTAATTGCTTCTGAGGTAAGGAAAATTTGTTCCCTATGTCAATAGGGAACTAATTGTAGTATACTACAATTAAAATTTTTTGTTTTTTTTTGCCCACACGATGTGGGTAACATCGGCGACGCATGGATGCGTCAGTCGCCGATGATCCTTGATTTTTCGTAATTGCTATAATTGATTGAAATTTAAAAGAAAAACAAATTTGTTCTCATCGCAAGAACCTCCATAAACTCGAAATTAGGTACAAAAATCTCGCATCACTAAATGTCACTGCGAGCAGAAGAATTTCGAGTTTATGAGAAAAATTCTTTCTACCCCATTTAAGATACGAGACTTTCCAATGGATAGTCCTCAATTAAATGAGACATAAACTCAAAATGTTCTGTATTTGACTACAAGGCAGTGAACTCTCTTTGTCAAATAATTATTGTAACTACATTGATGATAAAACATAAATAAAACTTTGTCAAGTAAAAAAAATTGTAGAAAAAATAAGACAGATTTTGCTTCGCAAAATCTGTCTTATTTTTGATATTTCAACAGCAGGTTGGGGCTGCCAGCCCAACGCTTGCAAGGAAATGGGTGGGTGCGGGAGGGAAAAACCTTCGCCTTGCGAAAAAGATGGTTGTTCCCTCCCGTATCTCCGGCGGCTGAAAGCCGCCAAGCAGGGTTCGGGGCAGCCGCCCCGACATAATTAGATAAAATCCATCAAACTCGTCTTACTGAGTTTCGCCAAACTGGACAGTGCTGCTCGCTGTGCGAAGTCAAGCATACGCATCTCGGAGATCGCTTCTGCCATATCGACATCTTCTGATTTGGTCAAGGCTTCGGTGAATGCAAGTTTGTCTTCGCCGTGGCGTGCTTCAAGGTAGGTCAGACGATTGTCGATCGAGCCTGTTTTCGCCATATTGTATGTCAGATTGTTAATCGACTCATCAATATTCTGTAAGAATTTACCGCCGACATCTTCTGCGTTGTTCGTAAGCATTGCGTCTCGCAGACCGATAAGCGTATCGAAGATTGTGCCGCCGAATTCTGTAACGCTGGAGTCGAAGTTATCCGGTCCGATAGGTCTGCCTTTCTCCAGAATACCCAAGTCCTGCATAAGCGTGCCGCCTTCAATATCGGATACTTCCATTTTATGCGGACGAGTCGAACGGAGTATCATGCCTCCTGTAATGCGGTCAATCGAAGCAGTAACTGCAACATCCGCTTTGTTTATCTTATCCATTATCGCATAAGCATTGTCACCGGCATTGAACTTGATCTTAACAGTATCGATCATGATAGTCTGATCCTCTGTAATGCGGAAGTCGCGTGTGTTAAATCGGCTGTATACCTGATGATTGTCTGCCCAAAATATCTCACTGCCCGGTGCGACTACTCCTACCGTCTCACCTGCCGCAATCTCTCTCTGATGAACGCCGTTGTCACCGAGATACTTCACTTTGGTGATCATCGGCTCATTGGCACCGCGGACTACACCTTCCAGAGTCTCGAACGGCTGAGTGTATTTCTGATAGCCGCTGAACAGATAGTCGCCTTTATATTTAGAGTTGGCATTGGTCAGCACTGCTTTAAGCATCTGATCGACTTCTACTGCCATTGCCTTGCGGTCCTCGGCAGAGTATGTGCCATTCGCACCCTGCACAGCCAGCTCTCTTGCCCGCTGCAGTATCTGAATGGTGTCATTCATCTTGATCTCTGACAATGCCCGCTCATTCTTAGCGTCAGTAATATTGCGGACATACTGATCTATCTTGTGGATCTTAGTATGATAAGTCATCGACTGCGTAACATCGACTACATTCTCTTTCGGCAGACGATGTTTCTTGCCCGTGTTAATCTGCTGATTAACCTTATCCATCTCGTATTCGCGGTTTCTCAGGTGAAATACGCCGTTGTCATTTATTGTATTGGAACTGATTCGATATACACTCATTGTTTACTCCTTATCCCAATCTGAATATCAATGTCTCGATCATCTTATCCATCTCGGAGACAATTTTTGCCGTAGCATTGTAGCCGTGCTGATATTTGATCATATTGGCAAACTCTTCATCAAGGTTGACTCCGCTTACTGACTTGCGGATATTCTCCAGATTCTGCACAAGCAACTCCGAAGACTTGAAGCCTTTCTCAGCAGCCGATGCCCGCGAACCAATATCAGCTATAACACCTTCAAAATACTCCGTGAATGTCTGACTCATGCCGACCATCACTTTCTCATGCTTGATTGAAGCGATCTTGATAGCGATGCTACTGTCACCGATACCGTTGCTCACATCCTTAATGCCGTCTCCGTCGGTATCCACACCGTCAGCCGTCGCAATGTAAGCATCATCTGCTAAGATCTTGCTCTCCACCTGCATATATGCAGACGGATGCACTTTCGGAGCAACCGCATACACGGCATCGCCTCGGAATCTGTCAGCCTGTCCGACTTCATCCCATCGGAATGAGCCATCCTCTCCGGACTCTGCAAGAATACCGGCATACCCCGTGAGGAACAGTCCGTCATCCGATATATCTTTGATCACGAAGTCAGGTGCAGACTCATCACGGTTATAGTCTGCTTTGATCGTGAGTTTGCCTTTCTGACTGATGAATGCGTTGACATTGGCATCAGAGTCATTTATTCGGCGGATAACCTGCTCGACAGTATCAGTGCCGTAATACTCGATGTCGATTCCATTGATCGTCATAGTTCCGGCAATGCCTATCTTATCGCTTGCTTTGACTTCGTTAGCACCGCTTACACGGAAGATATAAGTCGAATCGTCAACACCGTCCTGATTGCGGTCGAAGTTGCCTGTCACATCTGTCATATACGGAAACTCAACGAAGAAGTTATTGCCTGTTTTCTTATTCTGACCAAATCCGTCTCGGTGAATGTCATTAACAAGGTCTGTTACATTCGCTGCGAAACTGTCTACCTTCTTAATCTCATAATACAAGTCAGTATCACGCAAATCTACAAGTCCTGCCAGTTTGCCGCCACGGATCGCCAATTTCTCACCGTCTTTGGGGATGCTGCCGTCAGCGTTAAGCCCTGTCCAATAAATGTCATGATAACCGTCATTCTCTGCTTTCGATATAAGAGTCAGCTGCTCAAACTTCTTGCCCTGTACAAGATGCCGCCCGCCGATATAGATGATCAGTTCATCGTGATCCTCGCGGCTAATCTGGATGTCAGCCAGCTTAGACAGCCTGTCTATATGGAGATCACGCTGGTCTTTGAGGTCATTAGGATTATCGCCCATTGCTTCGCTTCGCAGAATGCGGTCATTCAAGTGAGCTATCTTCTGTGCAAGGAGGTTTATCTCATTCACTGTGTCAGTTATCTCAATATCTACATTCTTACGAATATCCGTGAGCTGCTCGTAGTGATGACGAACAGAAGCCGTCATTATCTGAGCTTTCTCTGTCAAAGCGATGCGGGCCGACTTTTCGTTAGGATTATTCGCCAAATCGCCCCACGACGACATAAACTCATCGAATGCAGTTCTGAGAGTTGTGGTCATCTGTGAGCCGTTATATATCGTCGGTTCAGAATAGACAAGCTCCACCTGCTCCAGATATTTGTTGCGGACTTCGTGATAGCCGAGATCCTTGCTCTCGAAGATCATCCTGTTATCAACAAGCACATCACGGATACGCTCAATGCGTGCAGAGATCACACCCTGTCCCATCTGTCCGGCAGTCTCCGCTCTCGTCATATCCGGCATATAGATCGGCTCGTATTCATTCATGTGGATAACCTGCCGGGAGTAGCCCTCTGTATTGACATTATTGAGGTTCTGCCCCGTTACATTCATCGCCTGTGTATGTGTGATAAGCGATCGCTTACCCATTTCGATTCCGTGGAATGTAGAAACCATAACTCGCTCCTTATATTTGGTTTATGCCAAGTTGTTGATTAACATTGCCTGCTTACCAAAGTCATTTTTCTGCTTCTTCATATCTTTTGTATATACACTATCTTCTCTGACATTGTACATCTGCTCAAACTTCTGCCGAACGATAAACATATTATCATCCATCATCTGAGCATTAAGACTCTCGGTCTCACGATAGCAGCCGATCAGTTCGCGAATGCGGGATTTTAATTCATCGAGTTTATCATCATGCTGAGTACCTGCCATATTCATAACAGTTACCAGTTCGGCATCTTTTTCATTGATGAACTTCGCAACATCCTGCTGCTCATTCGTCAGGAGAAACACCTCATTCCAGTTCTGCTCCAAGATTGCCTGCTGCTTATTGACGGATATTGCCAACAGCTTATCCAATATCGTGGCAAAGCTCAAAAGGATTGATTTAAGTCTGATTACACTTTCTTCCGTTTTTATCTGTATCGTCATAATGCCCTCCTATTACATATCAATAATTTCGGAAGAAATAAAAATTTGTTTAGAGAATTTGACAAAAAAAAGATTTTGCGGAAGCGAAGTCACTGAAAAAGTCCCGGTCATGCTGAACTTGATTCAGCATCTCATCTATATGCAGTGTCGGAGACCCTGAATCGAGTTCAGGGTGACACTATGATTTTGACTTTTTCAGCAGTCTCGCGGAAGCAAAATCTTTTTTTTCAGTGCATTATGACACTTAGAATCTATGCGGATTATCCGTCTCTGAGTCAGTCAGATAACTCATCATACGCTTGCGTTCTGACGAAGCACTGATATTGCACTGATCAGCCATGATAATGAGCTGCTTATACCGCAGCAGATATTCATTACGCAGAGATTCGTCTGTTACTGACGGCAGATTATCCAATATCCATCCTGTCCAGCGTCTGAATACCGGGAATATCACATTTTCACTAGCGATACGCACACCGTCAAGCCCTATTTTATTGCAGAACTGCAACATGACAACGACATCAGAGTATATACCATTCAGAATATCATTCAGTCCGCTAAGTCCATCAGTCAAAATGGAAATAAACCGCTGTGTCAAGTGCTGCGAATGCGGATGCAGCCCAAAATGCCCTGACAGCATAAACACTTCGTGAAGCAGCTTATACTCATCGGCAGTCGGGAATGTAACGAGTTTCGATGCAATATCTTCTATAATAGAGTCAGCACAGGCAAGCAGCTGACTGCTTAAGACTATAGGCAGCGGCATTCCGGCTGACATATACGAAGAAACCTGTTTATGAACATCACCATAAACGGCGATATTCTGATTAAGCAGAGCATGAGTGTATGACTGATACCTATGCTCCAGTATGAATGCTTTAACCTCTGAGTCGAGATCATTCTCAGTCAGCATAAGGCACCCCTCGCCGGACGCATTGCCGCCTTTGGCGATGAAGTCTGCCTGAGCCTGCAGTAATGCTGCATACTCCTCTTCTGCGATGAACACTCTGTATGACTTATCCGACAAAATCTGATATACATAAGAAAACTTCTTCGCTGCAGCGATACGCCTGTCTGTAACAGTCACATCTCCGATATAGAGATCACTCTGGCCCGCAGCGGCCTCGATAGACAGATTGTTGAACTGATACATACCGAATAATGCAAACTGCGGCATATCAAGATGTCTCTGTATGCGGTAGACAGACAGCATATTATTGATGATGTGTTCATAGCTGACAAAGTGCTTATAGACATAATACTCAAGGATCGCTCTGCCACTGTCCTTGCCCGGATAGTTTGATTTGGCTTCACTGAGTTTATCTTCGACAGTGCTGCGTATCTTAGAGCCGTCCCATTCCAAAATACTCATAGCACGATGAGCCAGCCGCAAACTTTGCAGAGCCGCTTCATTATATATATCATCACCAAACCACGCATCAGAGCAGAAACTCATCATCACACATCGCTGTGCTTCCAGCAGCCGCAGGATATTGACTGTTTCTTCATTAGACAACTCACGCACAGCGTGGCGAGTCAGCCATTCTGTATGAGCAGTGTCATACCCATTGTTGATAAACTCGATATAATCATTGCGAACATCTATCGCAGAGTTAAGTCTTCCGGTCGCATATCGTATGAATATCTCATCAGCCTCATTCTTAACGAGATTGAGTGCATCACGCATAGCAGATCTCCAAGCCTGACTGCTCTCACCTGATCGGCAGCCACATTCACGATACCAACGCCCGACCCCATGCGGACAGCTCCATGATGAACCGAGATTATCTTCTCCAAGTCCGAGCAACACCTCATAGTGCGACTGACATTCCGACAGATACTCGGCAGGATTGAGCAGTCTTATATCATTCGATCCTATGACATATCGGCAGATCAGTCCGGACAAACACATATCGGCAAACGGCTCATAATGGCCGAACACCTTGCCGTCGGCAGCGATCGTCACAACTCCATCATCGGTAATCTTCACGCACTGTGGCTGCGGCTTATCATCTGACTGCTCATTCTCATTATTCCGGTTTTCCGTATCCTCAGCAGGCTCATTCACAGTCCGGATGCGGTCAGCCAAAGCATTAGCATCTCGCAGCAGATGTTCAAATGACACAGCATCGGAGAGTGCTTTATTATAGAAGAAAACGGCAATCTCTCCATGAGCACGCCTAATCGTGTAAGCATCATTAGTATCGACATAATGATCCGCATCGAAAACAAGCCATGATTTATCGGCACTCTCACCATTATCATTATCACTAATGCGGCGGCAGGCACGAGCCTGATCAGATGAAAGTATAACAAACTTCACTTCATTCTCGATCAATAGATCTATCGTCTGATAATCAACAGCACACTCGGCAAGCCACATTCCCTCTGACCTGCGTCCGAAATGATACTCGAAGCTACGCAGTCCCCATATTATCTGAGTCCTCTTGTCCTCAAATGTCGATAAAGGCATTATCGAATGGCAGTATGACGACGCTATCGCATTGCCGTGACCATTATGCAGTCCGACGGATGCTTTATCCGCATCGATAATCCGCTGATACACATCTGCATGACACTTCTTCAGCCAACCAAGCAGCGACGGATCAAAGTCATAGCTGATATACTGATAGTTATTGATAATATCCGTAATCTTGCCGCTGCCGTCAAGAATGCGGGATGCACTGTTGGGAGCATAACACTCCGCAGTAATCCGCTCGTAACTGTCCTGCCGATCCGCATCAATCAGTCCGGTCTCCGGCCGCATCATCGGTGTCTGATAAAAATGTCCGTGAATGATAGTTTTCTGTGCCATAGGTTGTTGTCCGCCGTTAATAATATTACTATATCATACCAATTATTTCCAAAAAAGTAAAGACACATAATTATTTTTACTTGAAAAAACATAAAAAAAAGATTATACTGCGGATATGACAAAGAAAACAATAACAATCGGACAATATCAAATTTGCTATCTCGATAATGAGAATACCGACAAACTGACTCTGCTTTTCGTTCACGGCTGGGGTGCGGATAAAGACAATCTGCGTGCAGTTTATCAGCCGCTGTCCGACAAATACCGCATTGTGAGCATTGACCTGCCGGGATTCGGTGAAAGCTCTGCTCCAACAGAAGTGATTGCTTCGCCGGACTATATGGAGATTGTCCGCCAATTTATAACCGCTCTCAATCTGCCCAAGCTGACATATATCGGTCACTCTTTCGGCGGCAAAGTCGGCATTCTCCTTGCGTCGCATTATCCGGATCTGATACAGAATCTTATTCTCATTGATGCCGCCGGACTTCGTGCCAAACACGGTCTGAAATGGCACTGCAAAGTAGCTTCTTACAAGATTGCAAAGTTTTTCATTCTCAACATTCTGCACAATCCGGCAATGCTGGAGCGTATGCGGTCAAAAGTCGGCTCTGACGATTATCAGGCAACTGTCGGCATTATGCGGCAGATACTTGTCCGTGTTGTCAATGAGGATTTTTCGGATTGTCTGCCGCAGATTCACTGTCCGACATTCCTCTACTGGGGAGAATGTGACGAAGCCACTCCTGTCTGGATGGCTCACAAGATGAATAAACTCATCCCCGACAGCGGACTGTATATTGTCCCCGGCGGCGGTCATTTCTCATTCCTTAAAGACCTGCGTATTGTTGGGATAATTGAGACGATGGTTGGGAATGGGAGATAATTAGAAATTTTCACAAACTCAACAGGAAATCCACAATACCGACAACGGTAAATCCGTTTTGCTCTTTCATTGTTTTAATAGGTTTATTGACAACGATTATTTTCTTGATTTGGTCATTAAGCAATATAAACGGACGAATTTCTCTCTTGGCAGTTGATTCGCTGTTCAGATTGTCCGTGACCTGAATATACATTGTTTCACCGTCTTTGACAGCCATAAAATCGACTTCATAATTCTTGCGAATGCTGCTGCCGGTATTGTCCTTTTCAACGGCATCGAATGTTCCGACATTCACGCTATAGCCGTTATGTATCAGTTCGTTATATATGATATTTTCAAGAATCTGTCCTTCGTCAGAATACATAAAGTCAAGTCTTGCATTTCGCAGACCTGTGTCCGCAAAATAATATTTCCTTGTCGAATTGATAATTTTCCTGCCTTTCAGATCGTATCTTTTCGCCTCACTAATTATAAATGCGTCAATAAAATAATCAATATAGTCGGACACAGTGCTTTTATCGATTTTTTCTTTACGCTGCGATACGAATGTATTTGCGATTTTTTCCGCATTGAGCAATTCTCCCGTGCATGTGCTGAGAATCGTGCATAATTCGTCAAGAGCCCCGCTTTTCTTGATTTTGTTCCGCTCGATAATGTCCTTAAAATATGTAGTGCGAAACAATTCTTTAAGATAATTTTCTTTGTCAGTCTGATTTTTCAGCACTGCAAGCGGCATTCCTCCATGAAGCATATATTCATACAATGCTTCCTGTTTATCGTTTTTTACATATTCATAATATTCCGAGAATGTCAGCGGCGATATATGTATCTCAGTCGCCTTGTCGCGGAATTGCGTTACCACATCGCTTGACAGCATTTTGGAGTTAGAACCTGTCACATAAAGGTCGATATTAGGCTCTCTTGACAGTCCAAGCACAACATCGACGAATGATATAACCGCCTCGTCGTCTTTGGAAGCTATAATATGTTTGCCGTCTGTAAACACAGGATTGATAATCGTCGTTACGCTTTGAATCTCGTCGAGGAACACATAACATTCATCAATGCCTTTGCAGCGGTCAATGATATAATCAGACAAAACTATCGGATCACGATACTTGCTGTTACGCACATCATCGAGTTCCAAAATGATGATATTCTCTTGCGGCACTCCGCTTTCAAGCAGGTGCTGTCTGAATATTTCTTTCAGCATATATGACTTGCCGCATCGCCTTATGCCTGTAATCACTTTTGGAAATCCATTGTGTTTGGCATTGATCATCTGCTGCAAATATTTGTCTCGCCTTATCACGCTCCTAATCCCCTTTTTTGTAGAATTCTACACATTTGGCGATTAGGATTATAACATAATAATATAAGAATTGCAAAGGGAATTTTATACATTTGAGAATTATGAATTATGAATTGCTTATTATCTTCACCGCATCACTTGCCAGCTTTATCGCTTCTTCAATGTTGTCCAAGCGATTATAGTGCAGTTCGGCGATAGTGTCACCTTGGGCAACGGTGTCGCCAATCCGATGTCGAAGGATAATGCCGCATTCATGATCAATAATATCATCAACAGTTCTCCGACCTGCACCGAGACACATTGACGAGAGTCCGATCTTGTAAGCATCTATCTGTTCAATAATACCACTGCATGGAGCTTTCAGCTCATACACTTCACAGCATTTAATCGGTCTCCACAGGTCATCAGGATTGCCGCCCTGCAGTTCGATATTGCGGATAAACTTCTTATATGCCGAGCCGTTGTTTATCACATCACGCACCATTGCGTGAGCATCCTCATCCGACTTATCAGGCAAGACACTCTGCACCATCAGAGCAGCCAGGTCAACCGTCACTTCCTCAAGAGACTGACTCATCCTGTTTTTGCCCAAGCCGTCGCGCATAATGCGGGCAACTTCCTGCATCTCCAACAAATTGCCGACACATTCGCCAAGCGGTGCAGACATATCGGTTATAAGAGTCTTGACACTCAGTCCAAGCGGCTCGCCGGTTCTGACAAGACTCTCGGCAAGGCGTTGTGCATCCGGCTTATTCTTCATAAATGCACCGCTGCCGAATTTGACATCCATTACCAAATATTTCGTGCCTTCTGCGAGTTTCTTAGACAGGATAGATGCTGTCATAAGAGGGATCGACTCGACAGTGCCTGTCACATCCCGCAGAGCATACATCTTCTTATCAGCAACAACCATATCATCGCTCTGTGCAAACATTGCAAAGCCGCATCCTGAGATAGTATCACGCACCTGCTGCTCGCTCAGATGCACATTATAACCGCTCACACTCTCCAGCTTATCCAGCGTGCCGCCTGTATGACCAAGACCGCGGCCGCTCATCATCGGATCTGCGAATCCGAGGGCAGCCATTACAGGAGCGAGTATCATACTGGTTTTGTCACCGACTCCGCCTGTCGAATGTTTATCGACCAACGGTTTGCCGAGGTCGCTCAGGTCAAGCACCCGCCCGGAATGTATCATCGCATTCGTAAGATCGGCTGTCTCCTGCGGAGTCATCCCGTTGAAGTAGACAGCCATCAGCCAAGATGCCATCTGATATTCGGGGATTGTCCCGTTACAATATCCGCTGACAAATGCGGCGATCTCCTCGGCGGTCAGCATATCTTTATTGCGTTTTTTTACAATAATATCCACAGGTCTAAGCATAATAGTTCCTTTTTTTTGGAAATAATAACTTTTCAAAATAATAGCGGCTTCTCCGGAAGCCGCTATTATTTTCAGATATTCTTTATCTTACTCTTCGTAGAGCATTGCCCACGAAACAAATCCGACTTTAAAAAAGTCATCATCAGAGTTAATCTTGATAGGTGTAATGTTGACCTGATACTCACCCGTGTAATCAGCATTGAGAGTGATAACATCGCGGTTTTTGTTATTAATAACTTTAGTCATAAGAGTCTCGCCGTTCTCACCGAGTATATCAACTTTAATCTCTTCGACAGTATTATCACCTGAAACAACGATGCCATACATACTCATCATAAACAAAGTGATCGACATTCTAAGAGTTTTATTCTCTGTAAGCCGAGCAGCGTTGATCTCATCCTCAGCAACATTGAAGTTGTCATTCTTAGACATGAACTCCAACATTGACATCTGCAGATTATCACGAGCCTCTTCTTCCATCTCTTGGAAATCAGCAGCCACAGCGATCTGTGCCATCATCAAAAATGCCAAAAGGCAGCAAATACTTCTAAACATCTTCATTTTGTGCCTCCGTTATTTAACATACTGAGTTCTAAACTCAGTGATCTCAGCCAATATCTTCTTTACGCTTGCTTCTGACATCGAGTCTTTATGTTCCATTTCCTTAGCCAGCTTAGTCAGCAGTGCGGCCTCACCCATCTTGCTGTTTTTGGCAAATGACTTCTGGAAATAAGCAACTTCCTGTCCTCGATTGAACAAATTCAACAAAGCATCGTTATAGTTGTCAGTAACAGCCTCTGCTACAATATAGAATGCTTCCAGCCAGCAACTGAACTTCACTGTCATGATAACAGACTCATTCTGCTTGTCCTTATAATATTTGCGGATAACAGACTCAATCTCCTTGACTTTATTAGAGATCTCACGATAATTCTCATCTTTGATCAATGCCTCGAATGAGTGAATAATATCCATAATCTTCATAATGACATCTTCATCTACGATGTCTGCTTTCTGTGCATGATCGAGTATCTCATCAGACAGATGTTTAACGCCATCCTGATCTCTGATGGCACTTGCAAATCCACAGTTAGTCAGCAGCACTCCCATCTGATATGCCCAGATCTGTGTAGAATCTTTGCTTTTGTCATAGTCAAATGATCCTGTAAAGATATACTTCGACCATTCTACATCTTTGAGCTGTCGGCGAACGGCTGCCAGATAAGCAGTCTGTGGCAGAATCGACTCAATCTTTACATCCTGAGGCTCTGCAGCCTGCGGTTCTTTATTTTTGTCTTTCTTGGTACAACCAAACAGCGACAAAATCACTGTCATAATAATTGTAAATGTGAGCATCTTTTGTTTCATAATGTCCTCGATTTATTTTACAGTGCCGCTACAGACACCTTTTTACCTATTTATATCATTTTTTCGCAAAACTGTCTATTAAAATATGATTTTATGTAAAAAAAGTGGAAAATCTACAAAAAAAATCCGTCATACGACGGACTTTTTCCTCAAGAAAAGTAATTTAATAATCATTAACCATTATTATTATCGTCGTTTTGTAAAAGTCCTTAAGTAAAATTTACATTTTTTTTGATTTTTTTTTGACTTTACACATTCAATTTGTTATATTACTATATTATTGGCAAACAAACGGAGGTCATAAATGAAACGAATATTGTGTTTTGGAGACTCCAATACCTGGGGCTTTGTGCCGGCAGGCGGATTGCAGCGTTATCCTGAGAATGTGCGATGGACAGGACTGCTGCAGGATAAACTCGCAGATCGGGCAAAAGTGATAGAGTTCGGATTATGCGGCTGTGAGAGCGGCGGCTGGAGTATGCACAAACCGTTCAATACAGATGCACAATCTCTGTTCCCATCGGTATTGCTCGCCGCTATGCCTGTCGATATTGTCTTCATCATGCTGGGAACTAATGATATTAAGAGCCGCAACGAATGGAAGTCCGGCGACACAGCACGCAATCTGCAAAAACTCATATATGCGGTCAGACAAATGTGTCCGTCTGCCGGGATAATCCTTGCCGCTCCTGTTTATCTTGATGAGCGGATTGCCTGCGATCCGGACTATTCCATGCAGGCAGTCTCCGACTCTCACCTCTGTGCCGAAGAGATCCGCACCCTTGCAGAGGCTGAGCATCTCCGTTTCTTCGACAGCAATGAGTATGTGCATGAACTTGGTGCTGACGGCTGTCACTGGACGACAGAAAGTCATGCCGCATTTGCAGAGAAGCTTGCGGCATTTTTATGTGACAGTGGACTGGTATGACATCACATCATCGGTTTACATCTGCAGAAGACAGCTGCTCAAATAATCAAAATTCCTGAAAAAACTGCACTTTTTGCGAGCTTTTGGATCTACGGCAGCTGAATGATAGTACTTCGTCTCAATGCCAAGAAAGGCATTTCTGCCTGCATGTTACAGCGTGAAATCGGAATAACTTACAAAACCGCCTGGCAAATGCTGAGTAAAATCCGCTCCGCAATGGGTAACGAAAATCTCAAAACAGTTTCGAGTTAATCAAGGTGAGCTCTTTTTTTCTTTCAAATTATCCTTGAATTTTCTCCGTATTTATGATATTTTACCATACACAAAAAATTATTCAATCAATCCGGGAGAACTTAATGAGTTTGAGTTTAACACAAGAGTTTATCGACTCTTTATCCGTCAATACTGACGATCTGATCAGCCGTATCTCAACGGCTCTTAATCTGCCGCTAAGGGGAACAGAGGCGGTTGTCCGCCTGCTCAAAGAGGGCAACACAATACCGTTTATATCGCGATACCGCAAGGAAGCCACAGGCAGCCTTGACGAAGTGCAGGTCCGCGACATAAACCACACACTTATCAATCTGGAGAATCTCGAAGAACGCCGCATTGAGATCATCAAGGCGATTTTTGCTCAGGGCAAGCTGACTGATGAGATATATATCAACATTCAAAAATGCACAACTTATACCGAGTTGGAAGATCTTTATGCTCCATATAAACAGAAGAAGAAGACACGCGGAATGAAAGCTATCGAACGCGGTTTGGAGCCGCTGGCAGACCTTATCTGCACTCAGAAAGATGTCAGTGCCGAGATAGCGAAGTTTATCAATCCTGACAATGAGGTAATGAACGAGAAAGATGCAGTTGCCGGTGCAATGGACATTATAGCCGAGCGTATCGCACATGATACTGATAACCGCAAGCGGATTAAGCAGG
>JAFYAI010000013.1 GCA_017540815.1 Spirochaetales bacterium | reverse complement strand
TCAACCATCCGTTCAAGAGTTTTTGTCTCTTTTGCAGCATTCCGAACTCCTGAGCGTGTCAGCCGAGCAGAAGTGCTGTCCAATAACTCATCGATGATAGATGTAGGCTTCGGATATGTGACGAGTGAATATCCTGATAAACCATTCTCACTTGCTGCAGTCCTGAGCGTATCAAGCAAACCGCCCTGGTGAGTGGCGAGTCCGTTATCTATCGCTTGGCGACCGGTCCATATACGCCCCTGTGCGAGACTCTCCAGTCTGCTCTGATCTATACCTCGTGCCTCTGTGACATGTTCGGTGAACTCTCTGTAAGTGCCGAGCATTGACCGGATGATCATCTGCCGCTCATCTTCGTTCATTTTGCGTGACGCAGAGAATATATCATCATATTTGTATTTCTTCACTGTCTCGAAGTTAATGCCGAGCTTCTCGGATAAACCTTCAATGTTGAATGCCATCGACAGCACTCCGATCGAGCCGGTGATAGTATTCTCTGTGGTGAAGACTTTCACTCCAGGCACGCAGCTGATGTAGTAGCCGCCGCTGGCAGCCATTGGACCGAAGCTCACATAGATCGGTTTGGATTTCTGCAGCCGGGTCAGTTCCTGCAGCATCAGTTCGCTGGCAAGGGCACTGCCTCCGGGAGAGTTTATTCGCAGGACTACCGCTTTGACCGTTTTGTCGGCGGCTATCTCAGCTATATCATTGCAGAATGTTCTGTCTCCGATTAGTGTCTCGTAGTTCCGAGATGAGCCTGATTTGCCCTGCACAATAGTGCCTTCCGCATAGATGACGGCGATCTTGTTCGTGCCTGTCGGCTCCTTGACAGTCGAGGCATATTTGGCTATCGAGATAGAGTTGTTCTTGCCGATGATCTGTCTCTTCATCTCATCATAATTCATCAGTGCATCGATGAATCCTTCAGATTTCGCAGTCTGCGGACTCATCATCACTGTGTCACCGCTGCTCATGATCCTAATCAGTGCATTGCGGCTGATGTGCCGATCGGCTGCGATGGTATTGACCAGACCGTCATGAATGTTGTCAAATACTTTGATATAACTGCTGCGAAGTTCGTTAGACATCCTGTCTCGGCTGTAGTTTTCCCCTGAGCCTTTGTAATCTCCGATATGTATCACATCGGCATGAATGCCGGCTTTGTCGAACATATTCTTGAAGTAGGGTGAAGTAATGCTGTATCCCTGCAGAGACAGGCTTGCCGATACAGTATCAGGCATATATATCTTATCCGCATTGAGACACAGATAATAGTTGCTGTTTTGACCATGAGACAGCCACGCATAGATAGGCTTCTCATATCCGGAGAATTTTTTTAGTACGGCAGACATCTCCTCAGCATGCGAGCGTGTATAGAATGTCTTGTCTCCGTTGATAATGATACCGATGATATTAGGATCTTCGGCTGCATTTTCTATCGCTCTCAGATAGTCGAGCAGCTGCATCTGATTAGAGTCAGCACCGATCAGATCTTTCCATTCTGTGGTCTGCCGCTCGGTTATCTCTCCATCGAAATCTACGATGAGATATGAGTTCTTCTCAACCTTTGTCTTGGTGCTGCTTAGCATCGATACACATATCACGACAGTACCGACTGTCAGAGCAAGCACTCCGATCACCATCCCGATGAAGAATATTAAACATCCTTTGAAAAATCTGTTCATAATATACTATTCCTTTTTTGAGCAGGATTATTATAATTTTATTATTATACTATCATATTTATTTAATTTTGTAACTGATAAAATGTTATTTTTTATCGCTATTTTGCTTTTGCCGAGCAGCACTGCCGGTTTATCAGACATGATGCTGCAGCCTGTCAAGTCAATCTTGATATTCGACAGCGGCTTGCTCCCGAAGTTGTGGATGACGACGATATTCTCATCATTATACTGACGCAGGTATGCGATGAGCTGATTGTTGTTATTCTGATTGGGCAGAGATGTGAATGTGCCAAGAGATAACGCTTTGTGCTCATTCCTGACTGATATGACTGATCTGTATCGGTTTAGCAGTGAGTCAGGGCGGGCATCCTGAGTCCGGACATTATACTGCTTGTAGTTGTCTGTTATGCCATTCCATGCATTCTTACCTGTTGTGAATCCTGCATTCTCATCCGGAGTCCAGTGCATCGCTGTCCGAATGAATCTGTCGCCTTTGAACCGCGGATCACTGTCTACGCCTATCTCCTCTCCGTAGTAGACGAAAGGAATGCCTGGCAGAGTCATATACAGAGTGCCTGCAAGTTTGGCTTTGCCTTCAACGCAGCCGAACTCTCTGAATGGGCGATATCGTCCTGTAACTCCTGCGTCATGGTTGGCGATAAGCTGAGCGTAATATGCTCCAGATTGGACAGCAGTCCATCCTGTGCAGTATTTCCGTATCTCATCTTCGATGAGATTGACTCCGTTATCTGCGATCGGTTTCTCATCGCGGACTGTTCTCCGCCACACAAAACTGCTCGTGAAGTTAAATGCCGCATGAAAGCTGTCAGTACCATCGCCGAGATAGTCGCTGTATGGTTTAGTCGATGCTTCGCATATCAGGAATGGCTCTCGCTCCTTGTATGGTGCTTCTTCGATAACGCTGCGGAATACTCTGAAAAACTCAATGTCTCTTTTGACATCGCCTGTAATGTGTGTAACGGCATCATAGCGGAATCCGTCAACACCTTTATCCAGACAAAATATCATTACACTTTTCATATACTCTATGACTTTAGGATTTTCATAGTTGAAGTCCGGCATGTGTGACGAGAAATATCCATAGTAATATCCTGTCGGGGTCTTATACCAATAAGTTTCACCTTCTTTATTGTCTGCCCAAACAAACCAATCGCGATATGGAGATTTGGGATTTTTCTTGGCATCAACGAAGAACGGATGCTGATGAGAGCAGTGATTGACTACGAAGTCTATGATGACTCGAATGCCGAGATTGTGCAGTGTGTTCACCATATTCTCGAAGTCAGCCATTGTGCCGTATTGCTGTTCTGTATCCATATAATCAATCGTTGCGTAGCCGTGGCTGTGATCGGAAGAACTCATAATCGGCATGAACCATATACCTGTTATGCCGAGGCTTTTCAGATATTCTGCTTGCTGAGTGACACCGTTGAAGTCGCCGTGCCTGTCTCCGTCAGAGTCATAGAATGATCTGACAAACAGTTCGTAGAATGTGCCTGTCGAGTACCATGTTTCGGTGTGTGTTGGCGGAGTGTATGTCACATTCTGAGCATTGATGATATATGCTGCAGATAATAATGTCACAATTGTGCATAATCTTTGTAATAATTTCATAATCGCTCCTTGTCGTTATTATTGCCGTGTCAGGCAGTTGATATATATGATCTTCGATCTCTTAGTCGAAATATTCCAATCTGCATACCCGTGAGATAGTTCCTGCCGAAAATCCACGCGAAGCCATCTTATTGTAGAACTTTTTCTTGTCGGCTTGATCTTTCGTTTGGCACAATTGTGCAATGTCAGGATTAGACTCTAAGAACATCCTTGCAATCTCTTCTTCACCGCCGCATTCTTCAAGTGCCGTCTTTGCAGCATTATTGCTGTCTTCGCGGCTTATACCTCGCTGCTGCAATTTTTGCAGAACTTTGATATATCCGTAATGTTTGTACATATACAAGTTTGTGGCATAGGTGAGGGCATTGCGTTCATCATTGATATAGTCTGATTCTTTCAGTTCATTTATTACGGCATCTAACATTTCCTGCGGATATTTGTATTTGGCAAGTTTGTCCCGCAGGTTTTTCTCGGACTGAGTTGCCATCGATATTATCGAGATCGCCTTGTCGTAAATGGCATTGTAAGTGTCGTAATCGAATGTCGTCTGTCCGAACTGGTGGGCTTCCATTATTATATTTCCTTGTGGTAATTATAACAGGTTATTTAATCCTTTGTTGTTCCGGCTGTTTCATCTTCTTGACCGCTTTGTTCGTTGCTTTTCTCGGCAATTATTTTCTCTGCCCATACTTTGACTTGCTCTGCCTGTGAGATGGCAAGTTTTGTTGTGTCTTCATCAAGTTCTATTGCCTGCGGATAGCGAGTTCTAACTCCGTATAAGGTAAGAATTTCTGCAAAATCTTCAAGTTCTGTTGGAAAATCAATGTGCTGTTTCAATGCAGCTATAATCTTTAAGAGGTCATGTGTTTTTTCAGGTTCATCTCCTAAAAATATTATTACTGCCTTTAAGTATTTTTCTGAGGATTGCTGACAGTGGTAACAGATGATTTCCAATGGAGCAGGATGCCTTGTTTCAAATAGATATTTTGCATTATCAAAGTCCATATATGCAAACCGCATCCATTCATCAACAAGTTCTTCTTTATCCATAAAGCACAACTCCTTCTCGTTCTGCAATTCTTTCCATAGTTGGCTGATTTTTTCTGTAATCAAACTTTCCCTGAGTGTTAGTCAAAATATCAACAGCCTTTCTGTCGTTCATATCACGCAGAGAATGGTATGCTGCTGCTCCGGCTTCAATCATATTCATTTTTGTATCATCAGGCATTATTATATAGAAGTCATAATCGCTGTCATCGCGGTAAGTGTCCTTAGCATAAGAACCGAATAAAATCACTTTTACAGGGTGCAAAGCCTCAACAAACCGCCGTGTCATCTCTCGTATTTCGTCGTTGATCATGGGAGTCTCCTTGTGATAATTATAACAAAAAATATGATATATGACCGCACAAATCAAAAATGCCAATCTATCCCGCTTTGTTTTAAGCATAATTTCTGTTTAACTCGATTAACTCAGGTGCAGCAAAACGAACCCGCTCAAATAAAGCGTCCAGTGAACCGCCTTCCAATACCAATCCGGGAATATCCTCACATTGAGCAATCCAAACATTTGCTTCATCATCCCAAGTGAAATTAACAGTGTATTCCATATCATATCTCCTTATAGTAATTATAACAAAAAACAGAAAAAAGTCAAAGACTTTTTTCTGTTTTTTGCACTCTCAATCAGCCAAAAAGACTTCTATTCTTAAAACGCTTGACTAATTGATACAATTGTGATATATAGTTTAATATATTACGAAGATATACAAGAAATATAAGGAGTAATAAAATGAAAAGACTTTTTATAATTTTAATTTTTGCATTTTTATCAATCTCAATTTCTGCGTCCCCATTTGGATTAAAGATGGGAATGAATTTAAATGAAAT
>JAFYAI010000092.1 GCA_017540815.1 Spirochaetales bacterium | reverse complement strand
TATATACATAATACAGCAAATTTTTGTCAGCTTTCCACTTCACTATGACATTGTTGCCGCTTGCTTTCTTGACTGAGATCTGTGTCGGAGCAGCAAGCTTTGTCCAGCTGCTGAATGTATATGCTTTCGCTTCGCTGAAAGGACCGGCATTGGCAGACGGTTTAATCTCTATCATCATACCGTTCTCATCCATCACATACTCCGGGTACACATCATCCCGCACCCAGAAATAGTATGTTCCGTTCGCAGACAGCGGGACTGTGTATTTGGGAGCTGCTACAGAAGTCTGACTTGATCCTGATCCATAATTACTGTAGTCATACAGTTTTGCCTTAGATACATCATTCTCAGTGCCTACATAGATCCAGAAAAACTGTGCAGTCTTATCATTGTGAGTCCATGATACCGTTACGCAGTTAGTCTCATCAGCTGCTGTAACATTGACAGCCGTAGGAGCGGTCATTGCAGTATATGTAAACTGATAAGCCTCAGATACACTGCTAAACGCACTCCGTTTCACAGACTGATTGTACCTTGAAGCGTCAGCAGCTACTACCCAGAAGTAGTATGTGCCGCTCTCCGAGAGGAAAACAGGGAAGTTGTTTCCGGAAGTTCCCACATCCATTCCATACTCCTTAGCAAGTGCGGCAGTCGCAGAGTCATTGCTCTTGCTGTAGAAGACATAATAATACACATCTTCACCGGTCGCTGTCCAGCTGACAATGACTGCATTCTTGACAGATTTATATTCCGTTACTTTAACTCCTGTCGGAGCGGTTATCGATGTATCGACAGGCACGACTGCTACTGTCGTAGATGTCGTAGATGTATTCCCGCTGCCGCCGCCATTGTCAGTAACCTCTGTTGAACCGCTGTTCCCCGTTTCCACACCACTCGGACAACCGGAGAGCATCATCACCACGACGGCTATCGCCGCCATAAACCGAATTCTTAATTCCATATATATCCTCCTATAAATACAATCTCTCCTGAAAAATTTTTGCTTCGGAGAGGGAATCATTTATGTTGTTCTGTCAAGAACAACATAAATGTGGTATACCACATTTCGCAAAATTTTATTAAATTCATAAAAATTCGCTTTCGTCAAAAGGAAACATTCGGTTTTTATACAGAAGAATACTGACTGTTCGCAGAATATGAGCAGTTTCTGAATTTGGATATGAGAGTTCTTATCTTTATAATGAATTTTATATGAATACAGAGTTTATATTCAGTCGGGGATAGTATCTCTGACTTCATCAGTATATCGGATCGCTTTTTGATTTTTTTTGCGGAATGGCTTAGTCACGATATTCCTGATCCTGTCCCATACGGCGATCACTCCATTCTTAGGGAAACTTATCAGAATGTCAAATAAAATGCTGTGTGCATCACTGACCGCTTCGGATATGATCTGTTTGCGTGACTTAAACTCGCTGTCGAACAGCAGATGTTTGGTTATCATCGCCACTCGCAGAGTTGTATAAGCATTGATGATCCCCTGTATCGCAGACACGACGAACACACCGCCGATCTTCTCCATGAATGTCCCGGAGCATAGAGGCAGCAGAGTCTCAAGGTCGGCCTCTTCGAGAGATCCGGCAAGCAGAGTGAACATCATAACCTTGATATAGAGATTGATCAGCTCCGGCGTACTCGGACGGAAGCCGCATATCTCCACTATCCTCTTCACAAGCGAGAACTGTGCAGTCACAGTCGCTATCATATCGATCGAAGATTTCTGAGAGACCGCTGTAATGACACACACATTCTTAGCCGTCGTAAAAGCCTCAGAGTAGATCTTCGGAGCGATATTCTTCGTAAAAAATTCGATAATAGCATCATCAATGTCGTCTTTCTTATTATGGAAACATTGTCTGATCTCGTCTTTCTCATCATCAGTGAGATCACAATTCTGCACGACATTCTTAACAAGCCGGCGGCACCATTTCAGCTTGGCTCGGCCTTTCTTATCGTGGAGCCGATTCAGAGCAAACACAGGCGAGAAGAACACCTTAACTATCGGATAGACGATGCCAAACAGTATCAGGAATACGACCAAACCGTAAAACATCACCTTTATCCAGCCGGCAGACCAATGGAAATGCTCGGCAAATGAGATGACATTATTGGCGAGCCACAGAACGAAAACGGCGAAAAGAGAAACCAACAGAACTATCAGCCACTTATTAGTCTTTACCCGTTTCTTTTTATTCAATAACTCATCAAATGTGTCCTGCTCTGTCATATTTTTGCTCCTTGATATAATTATAACAAAAAAATGAGATTTTGCAACAGCAAAATCTCATTTTTTTCATTTATTTAAACAACTTCCCCAATAATCCGCCGCCGCTCTTTTTCGGCTCATTCATTTTCAGAATGGAATTGTTAATACACAAATTCATAGACAAAATCTTCTTTCCATGATGAAGAATCGGCATCCCAAACGAAATATTTTTCGCTGACAGGACGACCGTCTTTGTCACAGTCAAATGCAAATCTGACTCCGTCTGTAACACTGCCGGACTCAAAGTCGCCTATACGGTATGTGCCACTGACTGCCTGAACAGACTTTGTATATAAACATTCATAGTATTCGGAAGCGATCCATTTACCGTCTTCCCACTGCCAGCATTTAAGCGATACCTGTCTACCGTATTCATCGCAAACCAGTTCTTTTTTGTTCACATTGACCATTGCCTGCGTGTCATAGTCTACCGACTGTTCGACGGCAACGGTTGTTTTCCCGTCAGCACTGTATGAATCTGTCTCGATTACATTCAGAATCCGTTTCCCGTCCTCATAGAAATAAAATTTGCTGCCGGTCCTGTTTTTGCCTGTATATGAATATTCATAACAGCTGTATGCATTCCACGAAGCACTCTCCGTGTTATATGACAGATAGGTCTCTTCAACCGGATTTCCGCCTTTATACTTATAGGTGACCTTGCTCTCAGGCACTGCCGTGTCTCCGTCCTTTTCATAATCTACCTTTTCGATGAGATTGCCCTTCGCATCGTAGCTGTATTCTGACCAGCTTCTCTCATTCATCTTCGAGGTATCTTCATCCCAATAGAATTTTGTCTTAATCTCCCTACCTTTACCGTCACGGGTAATCTTAACAATGCAATACGGCACGAAATCATTCTTTTCGCTGCTCCACCGCTGTGTCTCCTCAGATGCAGGTGTCCTGTCAGCCGTATATGTAAATTTCTGCTTGGAATATCCCACCCACGATGAGTTCTCGGTATTCCATGTATAATATGTCCTCTCAGTGACATTGCCCTTCTGATCATAAGAATACGTAAGCCTTGAGTTCCTCTGCGGAGCATCGCGGTTAAACAGATCATAGATGTTTGCCAGACCGTTTGCTCCGTATTCAAACACTTCTGACCCGATCACGGCACCGGACGCATCTTTGAGTTCTACAGTCTTAAAACCGCAACCTTCAGTTGAAAGTTTCTCATGGCGTTTCCTTGCCTCATTCTTTGCTGTATTAGCATCCATATTGAAAAAACTCCCTATCTTCAATATGTCTTTTGCCTCAAATTCGGCATTTGTCTTTGCCTCAGCCTGTACCGACTTGCCGCAGCCGATAAACACCATTAGCATCAGCAGCATAATCAACAATACTCTAAACTTCATTATAATACTCCTTATATTTATGATTATACTATAACCTACTTAAAGAGCTTCCCAAACAAACCGCCGGACTTCTTCGGCTCGTCTTTTTTCAGAATGGAGTTGTCAATGCGGAAATAGAGATCCATATAATCCGGCTCGTTGCCGAATGCGTCTGTCTGACTGACCGTCCAGCACTGACCGTCTACAACTTTGTAAAGAAGTTCATCAGAGCCTTTATACTGCTGGAATCCTGCCGCTTTGACCTCTGCAGTCCATTTGGCAAGAGCTTCACGAGTTGTGGCTGCACCGAACCGATACCACGGCTGACTCTCCGGAGTATCTTGGTATCTCTCAAGCTGGAATTCACTGCCGCCTTGATTCCACTTCGGGAATGCCGGCAGATATTCATCCCACTTTGCAAGTATTGCGTTATCCTTATCAACCTGATGCTGTTCTTTGAACAAAAGATACGGCAGCTTCGCTCCACAGCCGGCACAATGCTCCGTGCAGAGTTCATTATCTTCTTTGCCGCAGCTCGGACAAATCGCCTGTTCTGCAAGAGTTTTATCCGGCAGTTTCGCACCGCATTTCGGGCAGCACGCTGCTTTGCCATCAGCGATCTCTCCGCAGGATAGACATTCTTTCTTGTCTTTGACAGCATTCTTAGCCATACTGCCCAATGTCCCGAATGCCTTCTCCAACTCGGAAGTGTTGACCTTGTTCAGCTCGGATGCAGCCTCATTCGTCGCTCCGACTGCCTCGTTAAATGACTTGGCACTCTCATTAATCTTCTCGGCAGCCGCATTAGTTACACTGCCGACAGCCTTATCAACAGTCGGCTGAACTACAGACCGCACAGCCTTATTAACAGCATTGTTTATCGCACTCTTAATCCCACCGCTGACACCTTTGCTTATCGCATTTTTCAGCACATTATCAAACAACCCCATTTTATCTCCTGATTTATGTATTTAATATTATTATATACGATTGATTTAAAAAAAACAACATTAATTTAAAACAATACGATATTTTAACTTTCTTGTTCATATTCTGCAAGGATGGTGTATAACAGAAGAAACAAAATTAAACTTTGATGTTTTTTCTTTTATATTATTATGGCAATTTTAGGAGGCGTAACTTATGTCAGCAGGATACGGATATTACAAAATGGAGTTCTACAAAAATGACGGAACACCTGATGAGAAAAAAGCAAAAGAAGCATTCGACTTCTGCATGAAACAGTATGAATGGTTCAGAGAAGGCGAGCCATTTGTGCTGGAAGACAATTCCATTATAGGGAATTACGACAAATGGTCAGACGGATTAGTATTGGATATGGGCATTCCGCATGACATAAACACCATCAAAGAATGGCTGATGGCAATCTATAATGCAGGGATAACATGCTTTGCAGGTCAGTTTATCGAAGACAAAAGCGAGGATAGTTGGGAAGACAACTGGGTTATAACATGCTCCGCACCAAACAAACCGCCGTTATATCCATCAAAAGCACAATATAACAAAAATGTATTCGGAAGAGTTTTGGACAATGGTGATCAATATTATTACGCTTTGGATCCGGAGTCATATTCCGTATATCATCTGAGGTTTCGCAATAAGCAAACCGGTGCAGAAAACAACTGGTTTTATGTGGAGATTGTTCCTCAGCCTGACAGCGGCATCAAGTCAGTATTCGAGGCGTGCTGTGCCGAGAAATATTGCTGCAGATGGAGAAGAGACGAAGAAAACACTCTGTATCTGATGGATAAAAATAATAATTATCTTATGCCGACTTATGAGACAGGCTTATTCGGATTTGACCATTTCGACAAAAAAGACATTGATCCGATACAAATTCTTGTTAAAGGCAGAATATTCAAAAAAGCAGAAAGCAAAGACTGGGAATTCGTCGGCTTCTTCCCGGAACAAGCCGATGTGTTTACACGAACTAAGGACAAACTCGCCGGAAAATAATATTTCACAAAAAGCCGACTGCTGAACACAGCCGGCTTTTTTGATTTTTCTTGCTTTTTTTCACTTATTTTGATATACTCGCCCAACGGGAGTCAAATATGCAGAAAAAAGACAACAAATTCGGATTATTTCGATTATTAATAATAATATTCATTCTTCTATTAATATCATTCTTCGCAACAGTCGTCGTCCGCAGCTGTGAGTTCGGCAGTCTGACTGACAATGTGAAACCGCTCAATGCTCAGCAGCAGACAGAACTCGACAATGCGATAAACGCCAACTATCCGCACAGAAACGACATCCTCAAGAGTTGTATATACACCAATAAAGTCGGTCTCGACCTTTTGTCCGAGTCGGCGGTCATCGTCAATGTCGATAACGGCGACATATTATACAGCAAGAATCCCGACCGCATCACGCCGCCTGCGTCGCTGATGAAACTCGTGCAGATGTATATCGTTTTCGAGGAGATCAAAGACGGCAGACTGAAACTCGATGACACTGTGTCTCTTCCGAAAGAATGCTGGGCGAGCAGTATGCCGACTAACTCATCTCTGATGTTCCTCGGTGAAGGTCAGAATGTAACAGTTTCAGAACTGCTTCTCGGACTGTCCGTGGCTTCCGGCAACGATGCTTCGTATGCGTTGGCATATCATATCTGCGGCGGGATGGATGATTTCATAGTTCGGATGAACACGGCAATGCTCAATCTTGGTCTCAATCACACTCACTTCGTTGAGTCTTCCGGCTACAGCGAGGAGAATCTGACTACCCCGATTGAGATGACCGCTTTCATTCGTCATTATCTCCATTCTTACCCCGAGTCTCTGCAAATGTTTCACTCGGTTAAGACATTCACATATCCGCAGAGTCACAATCTTGCAGCAGCAGATAAGAATAAAACAGCCGCTCAGGATTTCACTCACGGCATCCCTAAGCATATCTGGACACCTGTTACTCAGAAGAATACTAATCCTATGCTTGGCTCTTACGAAGGTGTTGACGGTGTTAAGACCGGCTATATTGACGAGAGCGGCTACAACTTGGCTCTGTCTGCAACTCAAGATGGGCTTCGCATTCTGTCTGTCACGATGGGCGGGCCTGGTACTAACCTTCGCGAAGGCAATGCCGGCCGTGTTCACGATGGCACAATTGTGCTGAACTGGACATTTTCGACATTCACACAATATTCAGATCCGGAATTATACAAGCGATACGCCGTGCCGGTTATTCGCTCAAGCAAAAAGCAGATTGCACTCATACCGGCATTCACTCCGAAGACGATTACAGTGTCTAAGCGAGACTATACAAATATGCAGATTCTGCTGGAGACACCGACGATGCTGTCAGATAATGTCACAGTCGGACAACAGTACGGACAGATAAGATTTGTAACGCAAGTCTCACAGAATGATGAACTCAAAGAGATATACAGCATACCGCTGATTGCCGACCGCTCATCCAAGCGAGCATGGCTATGGACACGGCTTGCAGACGGACTGGCGAAAGGCGGGATAAAGAAGAAATAAAAAAATCGGCATAAAGCCGATTTTTTTTATTTCTTCTTTATATAAACATCGCCATATACTGAGGCAGAGAGACACGGACACCGTCTGTACCACCATTACCATCGATAAGTTTATATGCAACAGAAGGCTTATACTCTTCAATAAAACGATTAAGAGATTCAGTCTGACCATTCACCGATTTAACTTCAATCGGGATAATTTCTCCATCACGCTCAAAAACGAACTCAATCTCCTGTATATTATCCTTGTGCTTGTAGTAATTCAACACAAAACCACGCTTATGCAGCATATCGAAAATAAGATTTTCAAAGATACCACCTTTTGCAGGACCGGTCAAAGTCTTTTTAAGCAGAGCCTTCTGCGTCTCGAAACCAAACATACTTGTTGTCAGTCCAATATCTGTAGTATATAGTTTGAAATTCTCAGGCTGTTCATACGCTTTCAGAGGCATTTGTGGCAGGCTAACATTATGTAACAGATATACGAGTCCTGCATCAACAAGCCAATCAAGAGAATTTCCGTATTTCTTTGCACTTCCGTTTCGCTCAATAGTCTTATATTGAAACTTTGTATAGTCTTTCGCCAACTGACGTGGAATGGAATCATAGCAAGCCTTTATTTTTGGTTTTTCAGGATTCGACGCATAATGCTCTATATCATCCTGATATGCTTTAAATATTTTCTGCTGAGCTTCATACACTTTAATGAAACTGTTGGTCTCCAAAAATGTATTAACAACTTCAGGCATTCCACCAACAACCATATATTCTCTAAGTAATTTTAAAAATCTCTCATTAAGACTGACATCATTTCCAATGGCAACTTTTTTTCTCTGATTATAAAATTCCCTCAACTCACTGATTGCATTTTCAGAAACGCCATTTGCCCACAAAAACTCCTCGAAGTCCAAACTAAACATCTCAATCTCTCGTTCATACCCAACAGGAATAGATACCTGTCTCTCCAACTCAGCATCATTAATGAGTCGATTATAATGAATACCAAGCAGCGATCTGGAAGCAATTACATCAGCCGTACCATCAATGGCAAGAAACTTCAATGCAGTGCGAGCTTTAGGACAAATCTGAATCTCATCAATAAATATCATAGTCTTATGAGGAATAATGTCTCCTCCATCAACATACATAGAAATTCGCTTATAAATCTCTTCTGCAGACAAATTTCCTTCAAAAATTATAGTCTGTTCTGGATTAGTTATAAAATTAATATAGATATATTTCTGATAATTTTCCTTGCCAAATTGTTCGATGATATATGTTTTTCCAATCTGTCTTGCACCATTAACAAGCAGACATTCATTCCGTTTATTGTTTTTCCAATCAAGAAGGACATTATAAAACTTTCGTTTCAGCATTTTTATACCTCATTGCTATTATATCACTTATCGATAAAAAAAACAATAAAAATGCCACGAATTTGACACTCTTCTACACAAAAAATGCCACGAATTTGACACTTTACTACATAAAAAATGCCACGAATTCGACCATGCCGTCTTCACAAAAAAAACCTCGGAATTGCTTTGCAATTCCGAGGTTTTTTATTTTCATTCATCTAATACCCCCATAATATCAAGCATTTGCCGAGGAGTCACAACAAAATGCTTTATTGGATAATGTCGAATATTACCTGTATTCAAATACGAATCTGAATAATTTCTCCCATTCAGTGTAACTGCATAAAAGACAACATCTTTAGGATCTATGACAATATCATCAACCGCTATTGTTTCTATTTTTCTTCCTAATTCAACAATTTTATTAATAATAAATTCAATGTCGTTAGATTCAAAATTAAATTTATCTCGATTCAGAACATCTGCATATTCCGCAATAATTTCATCATTATAAAGAGGAATAATATACCCAGCGTACATATAGGCTATAACTATACCGGGAATAGAATTGGGCTTAAGCAATGCCGAAACTAAAACATTAGTATCAATAACGGCATACCACATTATCGAGCCTCTCGCACAGCAGATATTTCAGCATTTATCTCATCTAATGTCATTTCATCAGTTCCACATTCTTTTGCACAGCGAGCCATAGAATCCCAAACACTTGCAATATCAGCAGGAATATGAGATCGAATTTGATCTACGGTAGGAACATATCCGATATGCATACTAAACGGCATACCGTTTTCTATCACGCTGCGTTTCAAAAATATTTTAACAGCTGTCGATAAATCCATCCCAAGTCTATTATAAATAGTCGAAACTTCGTTTTTTAATTTATCATCAACACGAATTTGAACTAATGAACTTGACATATTAACCTCTCAAATACATATAATCATCTAATATTATTATATCACATTTAATTAATAAAATCAAAAAAAACTCGGAATTGCAATGCAATTCCGAGTTTTTTAACCCATCTGCTTCTTATTTAATCACACCCTGTAACAGAATTGCTGCAACGAGTGACAGAATAGCATAGAACTCAGGCAACGCACCGAATACAAGACCTGAACCAAGCACATCGTGACCCGAACCGATTGCAGATGCACTGGAAGCACAAATCTTCCCCTGGAAAATCGCAGAGATAAGACAAGACAATCCCAACATGAGACCGGCTGCAAGCACTACTGCTGCTTTGAACATACCCATATCAGGTGTCATAAGACTCTGATAGAGGAAGAATCCTACGAAACCGTAGATACCCTGTGTTGAAGGCAAAACTGATGCTACCAACAAAGTACCGAACGCATCAGATCGCTTCTTCAATGAACCCAATGCACTGCTGCCGCTTATCGCTAAACCAATTGCAGAACCTGCACCTGATAAACCTATCATTAAACCTAAACCAATCGCTGCTACTACAAAAGCTGCATCCATTTTTAAACTCCTTAATATTAATTATTGTTTTCAATTGTATGTTTAAAGGGTCGGAATGGTCGCCCTCCCCCAACAAAACCATAAGCCTTATAGAACTCAAGCAGGACCAAACGAAGCGGATGGACGAAAGCACTAAGTGCTGCCAACGCAAAGTTGATCGTATGACCGAGAACTAATATTATTACCGCAAATATGTAATTCACCACACCGGGTGCAGGACCGAGGATCATACCGCCGATCTGATTGAATGCACTGCCGAGCAGTCCGCCTGCCAACCCCAACGCAAACAATCGTATATAAGACAGTATATCGCCAGGCAAACCGGTTGCAATGTTATACATCTCCCACAATCCGAGCACAGGCCGGATAAAAATACTCTTCTGAATATTGTTGAACAACAATACAAGAGCCACTCCGACAGCAAGGATAATCAATCCAACCAGCGGTGCATTAGGTATCGCTCCGAGTATTGCTCCCACAGGGATAGGACCTATAGCCAAATCCGGCATAAATGACGGTATCGCCCATATAATGAGACCTATCATTATCCCCATAGTCCCCAGCGGCTGCAATCCTGCCTGTATGCCGTTGAATTTGATCTTACTGATAACCTGCATCACATATCCGAAGATCACCTGTATCACACCGAGCATTATCGCCAATGACATCTGATCGTTCATATTCGGGAAATACACAAATTTCCTGATACTCTCTGGAATGCCGCTCATCTGATTGATATTCATACCGAAGCAGACATTAAGTAAGAATCCGCATATAACCGTAGACAGTGCCAGCCAAAATCCCAGCCACAGTACCGGCTTGAGAGCCTTATTGTTGCGCATAACGATAAGTCCGGCAATAACCGCAAGCAGCATTACAAGACCGTATCCCATATCAGCCAAACACAGTCCGAAGAATGCCATAAAGAACGGTGCAAAGAACGGTGTCGGATCAATCTCATTGTATCCCGGCAGGCTGTGCATCTTAGTCACAGGCTCAAACAACCTTGCGTACTTATTGTTATGCAGCAACACAGGGACATTGTCTTCGTCTGTCGGATCATCAGTCATATATGCGACTTCCTGACTTTGCAGAAACGACTCCACAGCTGATAACTTCTTCAGC
>JAFYAI010000091.1 GCA_017540815.1 Spirochaetales bacterium | reverse complement strand
AGGCTCTGTTATCGGGCGGAGCAGGGCTTGTTTCAACAGGACGGCAGAGTAGTCGAAACTGCCGCCGATGCCGACACCGATTACACATGGTGCACATGCTTTGCCACCCGAAGCGATAACACCGTCTGCGACGAAGTTAATAATATCCTCGGCGGTTGATGTCGGTGTAAACATCTTTTGCTTGGACTGATTCTCCGCTCCGAAGCCTTTCGCCATCACGGAGAGTTTCACTTTGTCGCCGTCAACGATGTCCGTATAGATAATCGCAGGCAGATTATTCTTCGTGTTGGTGCGGCGGAGCGGATCTGCGACGACAGACTTGCGCAGATATGCCTCTTCGTAAGCCTGCTGCACACCGGCATTAACAGCTTCAGTGAAACTTCCGCCTGTGAAATGCACATTCTGCCCGATCTTGGCAAATACGATGCTCATGCCTGTGTCCTGACAGAGCGGGAATACATTCCGGCTTGAGATCTCATAGTTCTGCTTGAGAATGTTTAGGATATTTGCGGCTGACGCATCTGACTCATCTGCGATGCCGGCAGTAATTCTGCTCTTAATGTCATCGCCAAGCTGATAGTTGGCTTCGATGCAGAGCCGCTTAATCTCCGCGGTTATAATGTCACAGCTAATCTCTCGCATTATTTCGATCCTGTTTGTTTTTCTTCCAAAAGTTTGATTTTATTGACGCGTTTTTCGTGCCGCCCTCCGTCGAAGTCATTAGTAAGAAATGTCTGCACAATGCTCTTGGCGAGTTCTGGTCCGACAGTTCGTCCGCCGAGAGCCAGCACATTGGCATCGTTGTGGTGACGCGTCATCTTCGCAGAATACTCATCGCTGCATAAAGCACACCGAATGCCGTTAATCTTGTTGGCACTGATGCTTATGCCGATGCCTGTGCCGCAGATCAGTATGCCGTATAAGCCGGACTTCTTCACTTCATTGCATACAGTTTCGGCAATGTCGGGATAATCAACCGAGTTCTTGTCATAACATCCCATGTCTTGGACTTCATATTTCATATCATTCTGTAAGAATGCGATAATCTCTTGTTTGAGATCAAAACCGCCGTGGTCAGATCCGATTATAATTTTATTTTCCATAGATTACTGCCCCCTTTATGTCATTTCGACCGAGTGCAGTGAGTGGAGAAATCTGTCTTAACAGATTCTTCAGTTACGCTCGGAATGACATTCATATTTGTAAAATTTTAGATTGTCGTGTTATGTGCGACACTGATTTTACACATTATTTTATAATAATGAAAGAAAAAAATCAATTAAATATTGAAAAAAAAGCAAATTTGTATTACAATGTATCATCGATTTATATATGAGGCTTTTATGTTATATCATTTTTTATATCCATTAGCCAAGGAATTGACTTTTTTTAATATTTTCGGATATATCACATTTAGGGCTATTATTGCATTTGTTATTGCATTTATATTCTGTATCTTTGCATTTCCGCCGTTTATCCGCAAGATGAAGGCGATCAAGGCAGCTCAGATTATTCGCGATGACGGACCGCAGACTCATCTTGCCAAGGTCGGCACTCCGACGATGGGCGGGCTTATTATCATTTTCGGAATGTTAATATCACTGCTGATTTGCGGCAATTTCGCCAACTTCTATGTCATAGTGATGATATTCTGCACAATCGGCTTTGCTCTGATTGGTTTCCTTGACGATTATCTTAAGATCTCACGCAAATCATCCGACGGACTCCATGCAAAGTTTAAGCTTATTTCTCAGATTTTGATGGCGACTGTGATTACGATATTTATCTATCTTATAATCGGTAAGGACAATAATCCGGGAGATATTCACATTCCGTTCTTCAAAGATCTGCATATCAATATTTCGTGGTTCTACATTCCGTTTGGTGTCTTTTTTATCACGGCTTTCTCAAATGCAGTCAATCTTACTGACGGTCTCGACGGTCTTGCCGGCGGAATGTTGGTTGCCGTTACAGTCTGTCTCGGTCTGCTTTGCTATATTACAGGTCACAAGGATATGGCTGAGTATCTGTATATTAAATTCATCCCATTGTCCGGTGAATTGCTCGTTTATTGCTTTGCGATGATCGGCGGTTTGTGCGGCTTCCTGTGGTATAATACTAATCCTGCAGAAATATTTATGGGCGACACAGGCTCACTCTCATTTGGTGGTATTATTGCTACGATCGCGATGATGATTAAACAGGAACTGTTGCTTGTTATTATGGCTGGCGTATTCGTTGCAGAGACATTTTCCGTGATTATACAGGTTCTGCATTACAAACGCACCGGCAAGAGATTCTTTAAGATGGCTCCGCTGCATCATCATTTCGAGCTGAAAGGCTGGCCAGAGTCCAAAGTCATTACGAGATTTTGGATAGTCAGTGCGTTATGTGCATTGCTTGCACTGGGTTCGCTGAAGATTAGATAAATTTTATATAAATTTATTAAAAAAGTATTGACTTATTTTTAATTGTGTGTTAAATATTATAGTATAAAAAATATATTAAATTTAATAAGTATGAGGTAAACAAATGGATGAATTATTGAGTCAAGTCAAGAAATGGGAAGATTTGGATTTTACGGATGATTTTATATTTTGTAAAGTCTTATTGAATGAGGAGATATGTCGGGAACTGCTTGAAATTCTGCTTGGTATCAAGATTGAGAAAGTCGAGCATATAATCAATCAAAAAACATTTGATATTGCAGCCGATGCGAAAGGCGTGCGTCTTGATGTGTATGTCAAAGATTCCAACAGGGTATTTGACATTGAGATGCAGACTACTAATCGGGATGATTTAGCAAAACGGCTTCGTTATTATCAGGCGGCGATGGATATAGGTTTGTTATCCAAAGGTGAAGGATATAATGCGTTAAAAGAAAGTTATATACTGTTTATCTGTACTAATGATCCTTTTAATCAAAAACTGCCTGTTTATACATTTGAATCGATTTGTAAAGAAGATGGTATTACTGTTTTGAATGATGGTTCGCATAAAATTGTTTTTAACGCAAGTGGCTATCAATCTGAATCAAATAAAGGTATCCGTGATTTTTTACATTTTGTTACAACGGGCAAATCAGAGTCTGTATTTACTAAAAAATTATCGGAAGGGGTATATGAGGTTAAGGAGAACCAATTTTGGAGGCAGGAATATATGACATTGGAAATGAAACTTCAAGAATGGGAATATATCGGTATGCAGAAGGGATTGGAGCGAGGGATGGAGAAAGGTTTGGCACAAGGAATGGAAAATGGAGCAAAATCCCGTGCTGAATCTATAGCTGTGAAAATGCTTAGAAAAGGCAGACCGATAGATGAAATAAGTGAGTTTACTGAGTTGTCGGATGAGGCAATCAATCAGTTAAAGTCCAAGTTATGAATAAAAAATACCGGCTTTTCTAATACGCAAAGCCGGTATTTTTTATTAAATATCAATCCAATATCAAATGACAAATAAATAAAAGAAATCCCGCAGAGTGAGCGATACTCTGCGGGATAAATAAACTTGACAAAATATTAGGAGTAAATTGTTATTTTATTCAAGTAAGTTCCATTTTTATTCAAGTGCAACGCCCACTGTGAAGGTGATTTCGTGTGAGAATGGACCATTATCGCCCCAATCCCAATCAGCAGGTTTGTCATTATTCAGATCAACGCCTGTACCAAAGTTGCCAACCCAGCCAATCCAATTCAAGTCAAATGATACGCATTTGTAGATGAATGTTGTACCTAATTTGATACCAAATTTGTTGTTTAAGATAGAAGGTAAAGCTTTTTTATCCAAACCCGGAACATCAACTTCTGCAAGATATTCGTTCTCATTTTTCATAATGAAACCGAAATATCCCTCAAACCATTCAATCGGATTTGTGACAAGTCCGATGTTGAACTCGTTAGTAAGTACTGTAGTAGTGTATGTACCGTTGTCATATTTGACATTGAGCGGATCAGAGTCATCAACAGATCCCCAATAAGCATTAATCTCTAACTCTCCGTCGATGTAGAGACCGGTGTTCAGTGTGTCTTTAATAAAGTTGAAGAAGTTAAATCTCAATCCATAAGTAAAGTCATTATACAATTGAGTTGCAGCAGCTTTGCTTGCATCAAACTCTAATAAACCTATAGGACTTCTCACTCCTGACCAAGTTGCCTCTAAAGCGTTTGCAATCTCAAATGTAAGGAATGCCTGTTCAACTTCTAATCCTAAACCAACGCTGAATCCCAATCCGGCAGCAGCACCTAATGTAGCAGCTTTATTGCCGAAGTAATCAACATTATACAGAGCAAATTCAAGACCAAGCATATCAATCGGAGCAAGAGCAAGTTTGAGTCCTGCATAAGTTGTTGCTTCATCAAAGTTAAATCTTAAACCATCATCAGCAGGACTTACAACTGCCTTAACATCGCTTACACCTGCAAAAGGAGAGAGAACAAGACCAATGTCATCTACAAGATTAAGATTAACACCACCTTCCAAAGTTTTGACTTTTGTCTCAAATGATTCAAATTCACCGGCTGTTACGTTCACAACGGACTCTTCTTCAAAGTTGAAGAAACCGCTTGCGATACTGTCTTTTTCTTCACCGTCTTTCTCTTCTTCTTCCTCTGCTGCAAACACTCCGAATGCAGCCATCATCATGATCATAAAGATCGCCATCCATTTTTTGTTTAACATATAAACATCCTTTTGTTTTTTGATAGATTTTATTTTTATCTTTCTTTCGATTTATCTAACATCCGCACATTTTGCACGGTTTGTTTTATTTTTATAAAAAAATCAGGTTATATCATACTTTTTCTATATTGTCAATTATTTTTATTCTATATCTCTCACTTTATTTGGCTTCTTTCATTTTTACTTTGCCTGCGGCAGAGTAGGTGCTGTGATTTTTTCGTGACATGTAACGCTCACATTCTGCGATCTTGTCATAGCCCAGCAACACTCCGAGTATGAAGTCTTCCTCATCAGTGTACTCATTCAGCGGTTTGTTGCCGAATGAATTGATCAGATCAACGCATTGCTTTTTGCCAAAGAATATATTGATCTTGTCTTTGCCGACAAATCTCACGATATAATCAATATGATGAGTCTTGAGCTTGTTTGTCGCTTCATCGAGATGTTTCGCATTCATAGTATGCAGCACCAAACTTCGCAGCCCTTTCGTGAACTCGTAGATGTGATGACATAAAACTTCCATCTTTGTGCCTCTTAAAATAAGTTAGTTAAAACTAACATATTTTAAGATACTTGTCAAGAAAAATGTATAAAAAAAATGAGATTTTGTTGTGCAAAATCTCATTTTTTTTGTTTCGCTTTTACTTAGATGTGGTAAACATCAGCACATCTTCTGCAGAGAGGACTTCGTCTGTTTTCTTAGGTTTAAGTCCGCGGGTCGCTTTGACAGTTTCTGTGGCAGTGCCGCCAATAATGTAATATCCTGATGCCGAGTCATAAGACGCAGCCGGGATAGTTGAGAAGTCTGCCGTCGAAGCGATAACCTGCAGACTTTCTACGCCGTAGGGCGGTTCGACGGTGAATTCGCCGAGTTCAACCCATTTGTTGGCATCATCCTGATTAATATAGTTGACGAATTTACGATTGCCTGTGCCGTCGTTAAGCTCCAGCAGATATGCGAACTTCTCATCGTCTTTATAGACATATCCTACAATGTAATAATATCCGGCACGATTGAGTTTGAGCAGGATTTTGACATTCTCCGAAGAGTCAAACAACAGGTCATCTCTGCCTTTGTTCGTAGCCAGCTGAACTGCGAAGTCACCTGAGAGCACTATCCCTTCATGGAGCAGTTTGTCGAAGTCGTTTGTTTTCGGAGCATATTCAATCTCTGCATAACTCTCTGGAGCGAGATCTATCGATACTGATTTGACATTATTGCCGGCTTTATCTGCGAGCCAACAAATAACCGATATATTATCAGAGCCGCTGTTTATCGTATATTTGCCGCGCAGGATATACTGTGCCACATTTAAGTTCGCTGTGTATGATGTATATTTTTGGATATTATCACGAATGGCTGCGGACAGCGGAGTTATCTCGTTAGAGCCGGTCGGTTTGATCGGATAGATATAGATGTTTTTGTATTTTTTGAGTTTAGTGCCTATCACATTGCCGGCATAGTCTATCGAGTCTGCCGTCTTCTGAATATCACTGATCATAGTTCTGATCTCTGCTTCCGTCATCGCAGGGCGAGGCGGATTAGCCAATCCGAGATACACTGCTGCCATCAGATATTTATTGTATTGAGTCATATCTGTCAGCACTGTTTCGAGAATGTCGGTTTTGGCTTTAGTATTCTTTTTCTTTTTGGCAGCAGTGATATTGCCGTTGATCCTGTTGATGATTTCATTGATAGCCTTCTCGTAGAGTGGCAGAGATGATGCCGTATCCATCGAAACTGTACATGTATAGATGCGTTGACCTGATTTGGATGGCTTCCATGATGTGTCGAATGAGGCACCCAGCACCGGCATATCTGATGCCATATCTACAAGGTTTGCGGAATATTCCGATGACGATGATGCCTTGCCGACTCCGCCTTCTTCTGTCCAATCTACAATGCGTGACTTCACATCTACTGAGATCTTCATCGTCAGATCCTGCATTGCCATTGATTTGGCTGAGTCTTCCGACGATCCTGTGCCTGTGCCTGTCAGTGTTGCTGCCGATATTATCATTGTGAGACACAGCATTGTTATGGTAAGAATGAATCTTTTCATATTATATTCCTTTAAGATATTTCTTATATTATAATTCCATTTTTGAAAAGTGTCAATACTTTTTGCATTTTTTTCGGAATAATGTGAGAATGTCTGGTATCACCCGACATTCTCACATTATTCCGAAACTTTAAAAAATTTTTGTTGAAATATTTTCAAATTTGTATTAAAATAGTCCGTATCTCAATATAAAGGGGCAAGACATTATGGAAGTGTTAGTCGCCGATGATAAACTGCGAAATGAGATTTTAAGTGATGCACAGGCTAAGGCAGAGCGTATAATGAAGAAAGCGGATAAAGATGCCGCCGCCGCCGCTGCTAATGCTGAAAATCAGACCGAGGAATACGAAGATAAGATCAAAGCGGAGTTCGCCAAATTCCTTGAAGATGCACAGCATAGAGTGTTTGCTGCGGTAGACATTGAGTCCAAGAAGTCAAAGATCCGATATATAGGTCAGATCATTGATGAGATCTTCGATACTGTGAAAGCTGACATCCAAAACGGAAAGTTTATCAAATATGATAATTTCATTCTGACTATGATAAAGAAATCCTGCGATCAGTTGGACTGCGATACATATTCAGTGTTTATCGGTGAGCGTGAGCAGAATGCTTTGTCCGCTAAGGATATTCTGGCTGTCAAGCCCAAGAGAGGTAAGATCTCTGCGGTGGAAATCAATCAAAACTCCGACGGCTATACAATCCTGTCTGATGATGGTAAACATCAGATATTCCTGTCGCTGAACGACTACATGGACAGGCTGAAAGCCGAGAAACGAATAGAGATCTACAATATGCTGTCGAGTCAATCGAGGTAACTATGAGTGATATAATTGGAAAGATTATTGATATAAACGGTCCTATCGTTAAGGCTGTCGGAATGGACGAAGCCGGTATGTTTGATCTTGTATATGTTGGAGCGAAGAAACTCATCGGCGAGATCATTCGGCTTGATCAGGGGCGGGCGACGATACAGGTCTATGAGGATAACTCGATGATGAGTATCGGCGAAGAAGTCGTATCTCATCACAGACCTCTGTCTGTGCGACTTGGGCCGGGGTTGCTGCAGGGTATCTATGACGGTATACAGCGTCCGCTGAAAGAACTCTCCGAGCAGGCAGGTGATTTCCTTGCGGCAGGCGTGCAGTCAGAGCCGCTCAATACCGAGAAGAAGTGGCACTTCGAGCCGTCTGCGAAAGTCGGTGACACAGTTCATGGAGGCTCTCGTCTGGGAAGTCTGCAGGAGACTGCACTGATTAGGCATTATATAATGACCGAGCCGAATCAGAGTGAGACGAAGATCAAGTCTATCGTCGGCGAGGGGGATTATACTATTAATGATGTTATCGCTGAGTTGGAGGATGGCACTAAGGTCTATATGGCTCATTACTGGGGAGTGCGTTATCCGCGTCCTTATAAGACTCGTCTGTCGATGCAGACTCCGCTTATCACAGGACAGCGTGTTATAGATATGTTCTTCCCGATTAGCCGAGGTGGCACAGCTGCGATACCGGGTGGTTTTGGAACCGGCAAGACGATGACTCAGCACGCTCTTGCGAAATGGTCAGATGCGGATATTATCGTATATATAGGATGCGGTGAGCGCGGCAATGAGATGACGGATGTCTTGAATGAGTTCCCTAATCTTATCGACCCGCGAAGCGGCGAGTCTCTTATGAACAGAACAGTGCTTATCGCCAATACATCCAATATGCCTGTTGCAGCCAGAGAGGTGTCTATCTATACTGGTATAACTATCGCTGAGTATTACCGCGATATGGGGTACAATGTCGCTATAATGGCAGACTCAACTTCCAGATGGGCAGAGGCTCTTTGTGAATTGTCAGGCCGATTGGAAGAGATGCCT